>NZ_CAJMYY010000019.1:0-190259 GCF_905220185.1 Paraburkholderia sp. J11-2
ACTATGTGTTAACACTAATTCGCAATTTTAGCGCCTTTTCATATCGCGCTGCAGCGAAATCCACGTCGGGTACGGCGGTGGTGCGCGCAAGCAAAGGCACTCTGGGGAAGGGCTGCGCGTCTTTCGCGCGGCGCTCGTCAACTCAAATCATTCTGATAGTAGTACCCGGTTGTGACATACCATCCGCGGCGTACCTCGACCGGCCGGTCTCCATAGGTATAGGACACCCGCTCGACCGATAGCAAAGGAAAACCCGCCGGCACCTTGAGCAGATCGGCCACGGTAGGCTCGGCGGCCACGGCGCGGATCTTCTCGGTCGCGCGTATCATGCGCGTGCCGAACTCCGCCTCGAACATGGCGTAGAGCGGGCCTTTGTAGTCGGCGAGGCGCTCGCTCGTCAGGCCGCGGAACACACCGCCCGGCAACCAGATTTCGTCGAGCACGGTGCTTTCGCCATCGAACTGCAGCAGACGCCGGATCAGCACCACCGGGTCCGAGGGCTTGAGGTCGAGCTGGCGCGCGATCTCGGCCGAAGCGCGCAGGCGCCGGCACTCGAGCAGCTTGCTCACGTGCGGGTGCTCCGCGCCGTCATCGGCGAGCAACCTGAGGAAGCGAAACTGGGCGCGCTCTTCGTTGTGCGTTGCAACAAAAGTGCCCTTACCCTGACGGCGCACCAGCAGATTGTCGGCAGCCAGTTCGTCGATCGCCTTGCGTACGGTCCCCTGACTCACCTTGTAACGGGCGGCCAGTTCGACTTCGCTGGGGATGATTTCACCGGGCTTCCACTCGCCGGACTCGAGGCTCTGTGTAATGAGCCCCTTGATCTGCTGGTACAGCGGACTGAAGGTCGGGGACGGGGGCACCGCGGGCGCAGACGCTGGAACCCCGCTCTCGGGAGCGGTGGAATTCGCGTTGCTGGCCGGGTTTGCACTCATGGCGCGCATTTCAACATAAAGCCCCCCACGCATCAAGCGTTTTGCCTGCAATAGTTATGTCTTATATAAGACATAAGATACTGTTGACTTTGACCCTGACGACTCCTACACTCCCGATCGAGCAAGGGTTTGCGGGCAGGCTGCATGCTAATTTCAGGACATGAAACCGGCATGACGAAGAGGAGCCGCCGGCGGCATCCACCTCGTGGCGAATGCGCTGCGAGCCGCCTTGCACGATGCTGTTCCCTCACGCAGTAAACGCAGTAGAGGTTTCATCCGCCCAGCCGGCACGCGCGAGTCATCGCGCGCCGCGCATCTGTGGGAGAGCCCGAGCGAGCTGTTGCAGGAGTCGGCACACGCGAAGCGGCCAGCGTCCGGCGTCCCTCGAAGGGCGCTCCGTTCACCTCTTGCCATGTTGCACAGGTTACCGGCACGGCGGTCCGCGCCGGCGGCGCACGCGTCACGGCTTGTCAGTCATTGTTGTTCCAGTGAAGCGCGCACGCCAGCGAGAAAGACCGCCGGTTTCACCTACGCTTCGTGTATCGCGCATATAGAATGGCGTTTTACCCTGGCGTCTAACGCATCATCCTGGAGATTTTCAATGGCTAAGCCCGCAAAGCGCGTTGCCGTCACCGGCGCCGCAGGTCAGATCGCTTACTCCCTGCTGTTCCGCATTGCGAATGGCGACCTGCTCGGCAAGGATCAGCCCGTCATCCTGCAACTGCTTGACCTTCCGCAAGCGCAAGCCGCCGTCAAGGGCGTCGTGATGGAACTGGACGACTGCGCATTCCCGCTGCTCGCGGGCGTGGTCATCACCGACGACCCGAAGGTCGCGTTCAAGGACGCCGACGTCGCCCTGCTGGTTGGCGCACGCCCCCGCTCGAAGGGTATGGAGCGTAAGGACCTGCTCTCGGCCAACGCTGAAATCTTCACGGTTCAGGGCAAGGCGCTGAACGACGTCGCCAGCCGCGACGTGAAGGTGCTGGTCGTCGGCAACCCGGCCAACACGAACGCCTACATCGCCATGAAGTCGGCTCCGGACCTGCCGAAGAAGAACTTCACCGCCATGCTGCGTCTGGACCACAACCGCGCGCTCTCGCAACTGGCCGCCAAGTCGGGCAAGCCGGTCGCTTCGATCGAGAAGCTCGCCGTGTGGGGCAACCACTCGCCGACGATGTACCCCGACTTCCGTTTCGCCACGGTCGACGGCCAGTCGCTCAACGCGCTGATCAACGACGACGTGTGGAACCGCGACACGTTCATCCCGACGGTCGGCAAGCGCGGCGCTGCGATCATCGAAGCGCGCGGCCTGTCGTCGGCAGCGTCGGCCGCCAACGCAGCCATCGACCACGTGCGTGACTGGGTTCTCGGCACGAACGGCAAGTGGGTCACGATGGGCATCCCGTCGGACGGCTCGTACGGCATTCCCGAAGACATCATCTACGGCGTGCCGGTGACCTGCGAAAACGGCGAATACAAGCGCGTGGAAGGCCTGGAAATCGACGCGTTCTCGCGTGAAAAGATGGACGGCACGCTGAACGAGCTGCTCGAAGAGCGCGAAGGCGTGGCTCACCTGCTCGGCAAGTAAGCCTGCTGTATGAACGGAACGCGCGATTAACGCCCGTTCCGTTCTGCTTTATGGGCGCGCGGGGCTAGCTCCGCGGGCCTGAGTGGGCCGACCTGCGCGGGCCGCCCCAGGCGGCCCCCCCGACGCGGGCCGCCCGATCCGCATGCGCCTTGCTCGCAGGACGCATCCGAATCCGGTATCTCCTACAAAACTCGACTCCCGACGCCGAAGATGCGCGCCATGCTCCCAGCCGAAGTGCTGTTTGACGGCGAAGCGCCGCCTGCCATCCTGCCCGCATGCGACCACTACGCTGGCAGTGAGAAGCTGATGCTCAAATCGCTCGCGCTGCAGCAGCAGTTGGGCCCGGTATTCGACATCACGCTCGACTGCGAAGACGGCGCGCAGGTAGGCCGCGAGGCCGAACACGCCGAGCTCGTGGCGTCGTTCATCGGCGGCGAGCACGACCGCTTTGGCCGCGTTGGCGTGCGCATCCACGATTTTCATCACCCGCACTGGCGCGACGACGTGCGCATGATCCTGCGCGCCGCCAAACGTGCGCCGGCCTTCATCACGCTGCCGAAGATCCGCGCCGTGGGCGACGCCGCCGAAATGACGGCCTTCATCGAAGCCACGCGCGTCGAGATGGGCATCGACACGCCCATTCCCGTTCAATTGCTAGTCGAAACGCACGGCGCGCTCGCGCGCGTATTCGACCTCGCTGCGCTGCGCGGCGTCGAGTCGCTGAGCTTCGGCCTGATGGACTTCGTCTCCGCGCACGACGGCGCCATTCCCGACACGGCCATGCGCTCGCCCGGCCAGTTCGATCACCCGCTCGTGCGCCGCGCGAAGCTCGAAATCGCGGCCGCGTGCCACGCTTTTGGCCGCGTCCCCTCGCACAACGTGAGCACGGAAGTGCGCGACATGGAAGTGGTGGCGAACGACGCGCGCCGCGCGCGTAACGAGTTCGGCTACACGCGCATGTGGAGCATTCACCCGGCGCAGATTCCCGCGATCGTGGCCGCTTTCGCGCCGCGCGACGAGGAAATCGCCCTGGCCGCCGAAATCCTGCTGGCCGCGCAGCACGCACAATGGGGTCCGACACGCCACGGCGACACGCTGCACGACCGCGCGAGCTACCGCTATTACTGGTCCGTGCTGCGCCGCGCGCGCGCCACCGGCCGTGCCGTGCCGGCCGAAGCGGCACCGCTGTTCGCGTCGGGCGTCGCTACATCCGGCGAGAAGGCGCAGAAGGCGTGACGTGCGCCACGAACGGGCGCGGAAAACGTTTTCAACGTATTGCGCCAGAGCAGCAACGCGGGGCGCGCACCGCATAGCGCAGCACCGGCAGTCACGCACAGTTACAGGCAGTTACTAGCGAACCAAGGCGCAAACAACACCGGGCCTGAGAAATTGAAGTTCATGGCGATAAATAGGTGAAAATAGCGTCCGCTGCGCGCTTTCGGGGCGCGCGCAGTGCAAACGGCGGTTGCCTGTTCAACCGCGCACTGATCAACCGCATTTAGATAGATAAAGGTTTGACACTCATGAAGAAACTGCTGATCGCCGCTGTCATCGGCACGCTGTCCTCGACGCTGATGCTGGCCGCTACCGACGCCGCCGCACAAGGCACGACCACGACCGAAAAGAAGCCTGCTCCGAAGCATCGCATCATCAAGCGCAAGGCCAATCCGGCCAAGGAAGCGAAGGTCGATCCGGTCCCGGCAGGCTCGGAGCACTGGAGCTGCGCTGAAGGCGTGCAATTCGACCTGAAGGGCGACATGGCGCGTGACCAGATCGTCACCGTTCACTGGGCGAACAAGAACTACAACCTGCCGCGCCAGACCACGACCACGGGCGCCGACCGCTTCCACGACGCCGCCACCGGCCTCGACCTCGTCGTGATCCCGACGAAGGCCATGCTGTTCTCGGACAAGGACAGCTCGCGCCTCGCCGACGAGTGCAAGACCGTTGCCATGCAACAAGGCGCCATGGCGCCGACGCAGGCCAACGCGCTGAACCCGGCCAACCGCGCCGCACCGGCTAGCGGCGCAGCAGGCCAGTAAGCCTCGGCCAGGGACCGCCTCGATGTCCGCCCTGATCTCCAACGTCAGGCCGCATCCGGACCAGGTACTGGTCGATATCGTCGACTATGTGCTGAATTTCCGGGTAGACAGCGCGCTCGCGCTGACAACGGCCCGGCATTGCCTGATCGACACCCTCGGCTGCGGACTCGAGGCGCTCTCCTACCCTGCCTGCACCAAGCTGCTGGGACCGATCGTGCCGGGCACGATCGTCCCTCACGGCGCGAAGGTGCCAGGCACGTCATTCCAGCTCGACCCGGTTCAGGCCGCGTTCAACATTGGCGCGATGATCCGCTGGCTCGACTTCAACGACACGTGGCTCGCCGCCGAATGGGGCCATCCGTCGGACAACCTGGGCGGCATTCTCGCGACCGCCGACTGGCTCTCGCGCACCGCCATCGCTCAGGGCAAATCGCCGCTCACCATGCGGCACGTGCTCGAAGGCATGGTGAAGGCGCACGAGATCCAGGGCTGCATTGCGCTGGAGAACTCGTTCAACAAGGTCGGTCTCGACCATGTGCTGCTCGTGAAGCTCGCCTCGACCGCCGTGGTCGGCCACCTGCTCGGGCTCACGCGCGACGAGCTGATCAACGCCGTCACGCTCGCGATGGTCGACGGCCAGTCGCTGCGCACCTACCGCCATGCGCCCAATACGGGCTCGCGCAAGTCGTGGGCCGCCGGCGACGCCACCTCGCGCGCCGTGCGCCTCGCGCTCATGGCGAAAACGGGCGAGATGGGCTATCCCTCGGCGCTCACGGCGAAAACGTGGGGCTTCTACGACGTCTCGTTCAAGGGACAGCCGTTCAGCTTCCAGCGCCCCTACGGCACGTACGTGATGGAAAACGTGCTGTTCAAGATTTCGTTCCCCGCTGAATTCCACGCGCAGACCGCAGCCGAAGCTGCGATGACGCTGCACGGCGTGCTCGCGCAACGCGGCAAGACGGTTGCGGACATCGAGCGCATCACCATCCGCACGCATGAAGCGGCAATCCGCATCATCGACAAGCGCGGCCCGCTTGCCAACCCGGCCGACCGCGACCACTGTATCCAGTACATGGTCGCCGTGCCGCTGATCTTCGGGCGTCTCACCGCCGCCGACTATGAAGACGAAGTCGCGAGCGACCCGCGTATCGACGCCCTGCGCGCAAAAACGGTATGCGTGGAAGACCCGCAGTTCACGAAGGATTATCACGATCCGGACAAGCGTTCGATCGCAAATGCGCTCACCATAGCGCTAAGCGACGGCACGACGCTCGACGAGGTCGTCGTGGAGTACCCGATCGGCCACAAGCGGCGCCGCGAAGCAGGCATCCCGCTATTGATCGAGAAGTTTCGAATCAACCTCGCGCGCCGCTTCCCCGCGAAGCAGCAGCAGGCGATTCTCGATGTCTCGCTCGACGAAGCACGGCTGTGCGCCCTGCCCGTCAACGAGTACGTCGACATGTATGTGATCTGAGCAATCAGGCAGGTATCCGTGACAGCAGCAAATGAGCAGTAAGCGTTATTTCCGCGATTAAACGAAGGAAAACACTATGGCCCACAATCTCCACAAAACGCTAAAAGATTTCGACAGCGGTTCCGGTAAAGGCAAGTTCTACTCGCTGCCGCAGCTCGGCAAGCAGCTTGGCGTGAAGATCAATCGCCTGCCGGTCTCGATCCGTCTGGTGCTCGAGTCTGTGCTGCGTAACTACGACGGCAAGAAGATCGCGGAAGAGCACATCGAGCAACTCGCGAACTGGAAGCCGAACGCCACGCGCGTCGACGAAATCCCGTTTGTCGTCGCCCGCGTCGTGCTGCAGGACTTCACCGGCGTGCCGCTGCTCGCCGACATCGCCGCCATGCGCGGCGTGGCCAAGCAGGTCGGCAAGGATCCGAAGGTCATCGAGCCGCTCGTGCCGGTGGACCTCGTCGTCGACCACTCGGTGCAGATCGACTACTTCCGCCAGAAGGACGCGCTCGACCTGAACATGAAGCTGGAATTCCAGCGCAACAACGAGCGCTACCAGTTCATGAAGTGGGGCATGCAGGCGTTCGACACGTTCAAGGTCGTGCCGCCGGGCATCGGCATCGTCCACCAGGTCAACCTCGAATATCTCGCGCGCGGCGTGCACAAGAAGGCTGAAGGCGGCGATACCGTCTACTACCCGGACACGCTCGTCGGCACCGACAGCCACACCACGATGATCAACGGCATCGGCGTGGTCGGCTGGGGCGTGGGCGGCATCGAAGCCGAAGCCGGCATGCTCGGCCAGCCGGTGTATTTCCTCACGCCGGACGTCGTGGGCGTCGAGCTGAAGGGCAAGCTGCGCGAAGGCTGCACGGCAACCGACCTCGTGCTGACCATCACCGAAATGCTCCGCAAGGAAAAGGTCGTCGGCAAGTTCGTCGAGTTCTTCGGCGAAGGCACGGCCTCGATCGGCGTGCCCGACCGCGCGACCATCGGCAACATGGCGCCGGAATACGGCGCAACGATGGGCTTCTTCCCGGTCGACGAAAAGACGATCGACTACTTCAAGGGCACGGGCCGAACGGAAGCCGAGATCTCGGCATTCGAGAACTACTTCAAGGCCCAGGACCTCTTCGGCGTGCCGAAGGCCGGCGACATCGACTACACGAAGACGCTCGTGCTCGACCTCGGCACGGTCGCGCCTTCGCTGGCCGGCCCGAAGCGCCCGCAAGACCGCATCGAAATCGGCCACGTGAAGTCGACCTTCACCGACCTGTTCTCGAAGCCGGTCGCCGAAAACGGCTTCAACAAGAAGGCCGCCGACCTCTCCGCCGAATACGCGGCGGGCGAGAAGGTCAAGCTGCACAACGGCGACGTGCTGATCGCCGCGATCACGTCGTGCACGAACACGTCGAACCCGAGCGTGCTGCTGGCCGCCGGTCTGCTCGCGAAGAAGGCCGTGGAAGCGGGCCTGACGGTCGCGCCGCACATCAAGACGTCGCTCGCGCCGGGATCGCGCATCGTCACGGAATACCTGACGAAGACGGGCCTGCTGCCCTACCTCTCGAAGCTCGGCTTCGAACTCGCGGCCTACGGCTGCACGACCTGTATCGGTAACGCCGGCGACCTGACGCCCGAGCTGAACGAGTCGATCGTCAAGAACGACGTCGTCGCGGCTGCGGTGCTCTCGGGCAACCGCAACTTCGAAGCGCGTATCCACCCGAACATCCGCGCGAACTTCCTGGCCTCGCCGCCGCTCGTCGTCGCTTACGCGATCGCGGGCAACATCACGCGCGACCTGATGACGGAGCCGGTTGGCAAGGGCAAGGGCGGCCGCGACATCTACCTCGGCGACATCTGGCCGACGAGCGACGAAGTCAACGCGCTGCTCAAGTTCGCGCTCGACCCGGAAGCGTTCCAGAAGAACTACAGCCAGCTCACGAAGAAGGGCGACCTGTGGAGCAAGATCGAAGGCGAAGAAGGTCAGGTCTACGACTGGCCCAAGTCGACCTACATCGCCGAGCCGCCGTTCTTCGGCAGCGATTTTTCGATGACGCCGTCGTCGGAAGTGCCCGAGATCAAGGGCGCGCGCGCACTGGGCATTTTCGGTGACTCGGTCACGACCGACCACATCAGCCCGGCTGGCTCGATCAAGGAAGACTCGCCCGCAGGCAAGTGGCTGAAGGAAAACGGCGTGCAGAAGGCCGACTTCAACAGCTACGGCTCGCGCCGCGGCAACCACGACGTGATGATGCGCGGCACCTTCGCGAACGTGCGTATCAAGAACCTGATGATCCCGGCAAAGGCGGACGGCACGCGCGTGGAAGGCGGCCTGACGATTCACCAGCCGAGCGGCGAACAGCTATCGATTTACGACGCCGCCATGAAGTACATCGACGCCGGCACGCCGACCATGGTGTTCGCAGGCGAAGAGTACGGCACGGGTTCGTCGCGTGACTGGGCAGCCAAGGGCACGCAGCTGCTCGGCGTGAAGGCCGTGGTCGCACGCAGCTTCGAGCGTATTCACCGCTCGAACCTGGTCGGCATGGGCGTTCTGCCGCTGCAGTTCAAGGGCGCGGACAGCGTGCAATCGCTCGGCCTGACGGGCGACGAGACGTTCGACATCGAAGGCCTGACGGACGACTTCAAGCCGCAACAGGACCTGACGCTCGTGATCCACCACAAGGACGGCAAGGATCAGCGCGTGCAAGTGCTGCTGCGTATCGACACGCCGATCGAAGTCGACTACTACAAGCACGGTGGTATTCTGCCGTTCGTGCTGCGCTCGCTGCTCGCGGCGTAAGCAAGCCGTTTTTTGCAGGTGCCGCGCCCGGCAACGGGTGCGGTCACACTTGGAGCCCGACGCAAGTCGGGCTTTTTTTTCGACCGCGCTTCCGGTTCAGCTATTCGATCAGCTTGTTCAACGTCGCAAACTCGATCAACGCCGCGAGCGACGACACGCCGAGCTTGTCCAGCACGCGGGTCTTATATGTGCTGACGGTCTTATCTGAAAGCCCGAGCCGCCCGGCAATGCCCTTGTTGCTCATGCCGCGCGCAAGGTATTGCAACACTTCGACTTCGCGTGGCGACAGCCCATTGAGCGCCACGTCGCGGCCGCCGCCGCAACTGCCCGCCGGGAAGCAGTCGTAGCCGAGCAGCACTGCCTTGACCACGCCGCACAGCTCCTCGACGCCTCGATTCTTGTTCACATAGCCGTTCGCACCCGCCACGCGCGTGTGATTGGCCATGACCAGCTCGGGCTTCGCAGAGAGCACGAGAATGCGCGCGCCGGGCTGCTTCGCGCGAATGCCTCGGATGACGGAAAGGCCGTCGAGCTTCGGCAATTCGAGGTCGAGGATCACCAGATCGGGATGCAATTCCTGCACGAGACGCAGGCCCTCTTCGCCGTCGCTGCACTCTCCGACCAGTTCGTACTCCGTATTCAGCACGTTGGCGAGCATCTTCAGCACGATGGGATGGTCGTCGATGACAACGATGCGTTTCATTTTTTGTTCCATGGCGGAGTTATTTATTTAAGCCTTCAGCGGGAATCTCACAGCCTGAACGACGCGCCATTGTTTTTGTATAGGAAAGTTCTGAAACGGCTCATGAGGCACCGCCGCAGGGTTAACCCATTGCGCGCGGAGTTTGAATTTAACTAACGCGTGAATTAAAGTAAGACGATGATCACGCGCTCTCGCACCGCCGCCGCTGTGGCGCCCCGCCCGCGCGGCCGGCGCCGCGCCGCCGCCGACCTCGACATGCGCGAGCGGCTGCTCGCCAGCGCCACGCAACTGTTCGGCGAGCAGGGCATTGCGGCCACCACCATGGCGCAGATCGCCGAGGCCGCGGGCGTGACGTCCGCCATGGTTCACTACTACTTCACGAACCGCGAAAAGCTGCTCGACGCCGTGGTCGACGAGCGCATTGCGCGCTCGATTGCGTTCGTGTGGGAGAGTGTGGAGGGCGACGTTGCGCAAGACCCTCACGCGCTCGTGGAGGAACTGGTCGCGCGGCTCTTCGAAGTCACCTCGCGCATGCCCTGGCTGCCGCCGCTCTGGCTGCGCGAAATCGTCAACGAAGGTGGCTTGCTGCGCGAGCGCATGCTCAAGCGGCTACCCATTGAGCATTTACAGCGCTTTGCCGCGCGCATCGGCGAGGCGCAGCGCGACGGCAGCGTGAATGCCGAACTCGAAGCACCGCTGCTCTTCATCTCTATTCTTGCGCTCGTCATGCTGCCGCTCGCGACTTCGAAGATCTGGCAAAGCACGCGCGGCTTTCCGAAAATCGAGCGCGAGGCACTGCATCGGCATGTGAGCGCGCTGTTGAGCGCGGCCTTGCGCCCGGCGCCGCAGGACAAGCGCGGGCGCCGCGCGGCGGCCCGCAAGGAGAACGCGTCATGAAGCTTGGCATGGCCTGCCTGTGCGCCATGGCGTTCGTGCTCGCCGCTTGCTCCCGGCATGAACCGTCCGGCTGGCAGGGCTACGCAGAGGGCGAGTATGTCTACCTCGCGTCGTCGCAGTCGGGCACGCTCACGCACCTCGAAGTACAACGCGGACAAACCGTGGCCGCCAACGCACCTGCCTTCGCGCTCGACGCCGTCGAGGAAGCCGCCGCGCGCGACGAGGCGCAGCATCGGCTCACGGCCGCGCAGCAGCAACTCGCCGATCTCCAGACCGGCAAGCGCCCACCCGAAGTGCGCGTGACCGAGGCGCAGCTCGCGCAGGCCGAGGCGAACGCGCACAAGGCCGCGCTCCAGCTCACGCGCGACGAGACGCAACTGCGCGCAGGCGGCATTGCACAGGCACAACTCGACGATTCGCGTGCGCAGGCGGCCTCCACAGCTGCCCAGGTGCGCGAGCTGCAAAATCAGGTGCGCGTGGCGAATCTGCCGGGGCGTACCGCGCAAATCGCCGCCCAGGCCGCCGACGTCGAGGCCGCGCGCGCCTCACTCGCGCAGGCGCAGTGGCGGCTCGACCAGAAGCGCGTGAGCGTGCCGAGCGGCGGCCTCGTCTACGACACGCTATTTCGTGTGGGCGAGTGGGTGCAGACGGGCAACCCAGTCGTGCAGATGTTGCCACCGCAGAACGTGAAGGTGCGCTTTTTCGTACCGGAGACGATCGTCGGCTCGCTCGCGCCAGGCCGCAAAGTCAACGTGCGTTGCGACGGTTGCGCCGCCGACGTCCCCGCCACCATCACCTGGATCTCGAACGCCGCCGAATATACGCCGCCTGTCATCTACAGCAACGAGAACCGCGCGAAGCTCGTTTTCATGATCGAGGCGCGGCCTTCCACACAAGATGCCGTCAAGCTGCATCCGGGCCAACCGGTCGAGGTGACGCTGCAATGAGCACACCTGATCAATCGGCCGGCGACTACGCCATCGACGTGCGCAATCTCAACAAGCGTTTCGGCAGCAAGCATGTTGTGAACGACGTGTCGCTGCGCGTGGCGCGCGGCGAGATCTTCGGCTTTCTCGGCCCTAACGGCAGCGGCAAGACCACGTCGATCCGGCTCATGTGCGGTCTGCTCACGCCCGATTCCGGCTCGGGCACGTGCCTTGGCTACGACATCCTGCGCGAGAGCGCGCAGATCAAGCGTCACGTAGGCTACATGACGCAGCGCTTCTCGTACTGGGAAGACCTGACGATTCGCGAGAACCTCGACTTCGTCGCGCGTATCTACCAGATGCCGAACCGCCGCGAAGCTGTCGATCGCGCGCTCGAGTCGCTCGGGCTCGTAAGCCGCGCGAGCCAGCTCACCGGCGCGCTCTCGGGCGGCTGGAAACAGCGTCTCGCGCTCGCGGCCTGCATGCTGCACGAGCCCGAACTGCTGCTGCTCGACGAACCGACTGCGGGCGTCGATCCTACCGCGCGCCGCGACTTCTGGGAGGAGTTGCACCGGCTTGCCGCGCAGGGCATTTCGGTCCTCGTGAGCACGCATTACATGGACGAAGCCGAGCGCTGCCACAAGCTCGCTTATATCGCCTACGGCAAGCTGCTCACGCAGGGCACCGCCGCCGAGGTGATCGCCGAACAGAACCTCGAAACGTGGGCGATTCATGGCGAGCGCCTGACCGCGCTGGCGGCGCAGTTACGCAACGCACCGGGAATCGACCAGACAGTGGTGTTCGGCTCCGCGCTGCATGCGAGCGGACGCGATCATGCCGCGCTCGCTACAGCGGTCGCGCACGCGGTGGAGGGCCAGCCGTTGCGCGCCGAACGCATCGACACCGGTCTCGAAGATGTCTTCATCTATCTGATGAGCCATGCCCAGGACAACTACGGAGTGACGTCGTGAGCGCGTCGTTTCCGTTTTCCGTGGCGCGCTGGTGGAGCATCGTGCTCAAGGAGTTCTTGCAGCTCAAGCGCGACCGCATCACGTTCGCGATGATCGTCGGCCTGCCGATCATCCAGCTCACGCTGTTTGGCTACGCGATCAACACCGACCCCAAGCATCTGCCCACCGCCATTGTCGTGGGCGAGGACAGCGTGTTCGCGCGCAGCTTCGTCGCGGGCATGCGCAATTCCGCCTATTTCGACGTGGTCGAAACGCTGCCCGACGAAGCCTCGGCGCGCCGCGCGCTCGCGCGCGGCACGGTGCAGTTCGTGCTAAGCATTCCTGTCGATTTCTCGCGGCGCCTGCTACGCGGCGAAAGACCCTCGCTGCTCGTCGAAGCCGATGCGAGCGATCCCACCGCCATTACCACTGCGCTCGCCGCATTGCCGGGCCTTGTTGGACCCGTGGCCGCGAAAGACCTCACCGGCCCACTCGCGCACCTGAACGGCACGCCTGCCGCGTTCGACGTGCAGGTGCACCGGCTCTATAACCCCGAGGGCATTACGCAATACAACGTGGTGCCAGGCCTCATGGGCGTGATCCTCACAATGACGATGGTGATGATGACGGGCCTTGCCATCACGCGCGAACGCGAGCGCGGTACGATGGAGAATCTGCTCGCCACGCCAGTGCTGCCTATCGAGGTGATGACGGGCAAGATCATTCCGTATGTGGCGATTGGACTGATCCAGGCGACCATCATCGTGCTCGCCGCGCGCTACGTGTTTCATGTGCCGTTCGCGGGCGGTCTCGTGACGCTCTATCTTTCAGCGCTGCTCTTCATCGCCGCGAACCTCACAGTGGGCATCACGCTCTCGTCGCTCGCGCAAAACCAGTTGCAGGCCATGCAGCTGACAATGTTCTACTTCCTGCCAAGCCTGCTGCTCTCCGGCTTCATGTTCCCGTTCGGCGGCATGCCGCGCTGGGCGCAGTGGCTCGGCAATCTGCTGCCGCTCACATATTTCAACCGGCTCGTGCGCGGCATCCTGCTCAAGGGCAACGGCTGGACCGACCTGTGGCCGGCGGTCTGGCCGCTCGCCATCTTCACGGTCGCGGTCATGGCGATCGCCGTGCGCTTTTACCGGCGCACGCTCGATTAGCGCGAGGCCCATCATCATGACGCGCGACGCCGCCTTTGCCTGCCTGCTTGTGCTCACGCTCTCGGGCTGCACCGTGGGCCCCGATTTCCATACGCCAGCCGCTCCCGACGCCACGGGCTGGACGCGTAAGCCCGTGCCCGCGACAACCGCTAGTGCAACAGGACCCGGCGGCGGTGCGCAGACCTTCGCCACGGCGGAACACGCGCCGAACGCGTGGTGGACGCAATTCGGCAGCGCGCAGTTGAACGCACTCGTGGATCAGGCCTTGCGCGCGAGCCCTACGCTCGACTCGGCGCGCGCGAAGCTCGTCGAGGCGCGCGAAAACTACAATGCGCAAGCAGGCGCGGCAAACTTTCCCTCCGTCGATCTGAAGCTTTCCGGCACGCGCCAGAAGGTCGATCTCGCCGCGTTCGGCATTACACAAGTGCCGAATCCACCGCCGTTTACGCTTTACAGCGCATCGGTGAGCGTCTCGTACGTATTCGACGTGTTCGGTGCCAACCGTCGTGCGCTCGAAGCCGCACTCGCCCAGGTCGATTATCAGGCATACGAAATGGAGGCTGCGCGACTCTCGGTGGCCGGCAACGTGGTCGCTACGGCCATACGCCGTGCGTCGCTCCAACGCCAGATCGACCTCACAACGCAACTCGCGCAGACACAGGCACGCCAGCTCGCGATCATGCAAGCGCGCTACACGGCCGGCGGCGCAGCGGAGATCGACGTGCGAAGCCAGCGCACGCTGCTCGCGCAAACACGCGCCTCGCTGCCGCCGCTCGAAACGCAGCGTGACGCCGCGGAGCATCAGCTCGCAACGCTGCTGGGCGTTGCGCCTTCGCAGTTCGCCGCGCCGCTCGACGCACTGGCTCTCGATACCCTGCATCTGCCCGACACGGTCTCGCTCACCGTGCCTTCCACGCTGGCGCGCGAGCGTCCCGACATACGCGCCGCCGAAGCGCTGCTGCACCAGGCTGGCGCGAACGTCGGCGTGGCCACCGCCAATCTCTTTCCACAGATCTCGCTTTCCGCAGGCATAGGATCGGAGCGCACGCACATCGAGGACGTCGTCAACGGACTCAATATCTGGAACCTGGGTCTCGGCCTCACACAGCCGCTGTTCCATGGCGGCGAATTGCGCGCGAAGAAGCGCGCGTCGGAAGCCGCATATGAAGCCGCCTTCGCCGACTATCGTCAGACTGTTCTGCAAGCCTTGCAGCAGGTCGCCGACTCACTGCAGGCGCTCCAGAACGATGCGACCGAACTGCAGGCGCGCGACGACGCCGCCCGCGAGGCGCAGGCCAACGCGGCGATCACACACACTCGCTACAGCGCAGGCGGTGTGAGCGAGTTTTCGCTGATCGATGCACAACGCCAGGCACTCCAGACGATGCTCGATCGCACGCGCGTTCATGCGGACCGGCTAACGGACACAGCAGCGCTCTATCAAGCGCTCGGTGGCGCCCCACTTCCTGCTGTAGAGCCAGCTACAGCGGGCAACGACACATCAGCACCCATTGCACCCGTACGATAGCCTGGCCGCCCCACGCGGCAACCATCTGCCCATAACGGCAACCATTCGTTTCCTTTCGCTTGCGCCGTGCCTGCGCGACAATGACCCTCCCCTTGTTCCATCCGCAAACGAGAGACACGTATGAACCAGGCACAGCCGTCCCCCGCACAACTGTCCCCCAACGATCTCGTCGCGGCCGACGCGCTCCAGCTTTCGGAATGGATACGGCTGCGCAAGGTGTCCTGCCGCGAGGTGATGACCGCGTTTCTCGATCATATCGAGCGCGTGAATACGCCGGCCAACGCCATCGTCTCGCTGCGCGAGCGCGCCACGCTGCTCGCGCAGGCCCGCGAACGCGACACCCAGCTCGCGCGCGGCGAGTACCTGGGCTGGATGCACGGCATGCCGCAAGCGCCGAAGGATCTCACGGCCACGGCCGGCATTCCCTATACGCAGGGCTCGCCGCTGTTCCGCAACGAAGTGCCCGCTGCCGATTCCCTGATGGCCGCGCGCATGCGCGCGCAGGGTGCGATCTTCATCGGCAAGACGAACACGCCGGAATTCGGCCTCGGCTCGAATACCTACAACACGGTCTTCGGCACCACGCTCAATGCTTACGATCCCACGCGCAGCGCGGGCGGCAGCAGCGGCGGCACCGCAGTGGCGCTCGCGCTGCGCATGCTGCCCGTGGCGGACGGCAGCGACATGATGGGGTCGCTGCGCAACCCCGCCGGCTGGAACAACGTGTTCGGGTTCCGTCCGTCGCAAGGGCGCGTGCCTTCCGTGCCCGCCCACGAACTGTTCTTCCACCAGCTCGGCTATGCGGGGCCGATGGCCCGCAACGTGCCCGACCTCGCAATGCTGCTCTCCACCCAGGCGGGCTACGATGCACGCGCACCGCTTTCCATTGCCGAAGATCCCGCGCAGTTCGCGGGCCCGCTCGAACGCGACTTTGGTTGCGCGCGCATCGGTTGGCTAGGCAATTACGACGGCTATCTGCCGATGGAAGACGGCGTGCTCGCACTGTGCGAAACGGCGCTCAAGGACTTCGAATCGATCGGCTGCAAGGTCGAGGCCGCGCGCCCCGACTTCGCCATGGAGCGCCTGTGGCAAACCTGGCTCACGCTGCGCCACTTCTCGTGCGCGGGCACGTTGGGCGCGCTCTATCGCGACCCGGAAAAGCGCGCGCAACTCAAGCCGGAAGCGCAATGGGAAGTGGAAGGCGGCCTGAAGCTCTCGGGCGAAGACGTGTGGAACGCCACGGTCACGCGCAGCCAGTGGTACAACGCGCTGCTCGCCCTCTTCGAGCATTACGACTACCTCGTGCTGCCAAGCGCTCAAGTCTTCCCGTTCGACGCGAGCGAGCATTGGCCGAAGTCGATCGCGGGCCGCACGATGGACACCTACCACCGCTGGATGGAAGTCGTGATTGGCGGCAGCCTTGCCGGACTGCCCGTGATCAGCGTGCCTGCGGGCTTCAATGCGCAAGGCCTGCCGATGGGGCTGCAGGTGATCGGCAAGCCGCAGGCGGATCTTTCGGTGCTGCAACTCGCCCATGCGTACGATCAGGCCACGCATTGGGTCAAGCGACGCGTGCCGGCGCTGCTTCAGGCGTAACGCGCGGAAACTAAAAAGGCAGCGCCGCGGCGCTGCCTTTTTTCCGTCAACCGCTCACACGATCAAGCCTTCACCGCGCGCGCCGCATTCCTGCCGCGCAACCATTCGAGCGCGAGCAGCAGACACGTGGAGAACACGATCAGGATCGTTGCAAGCGCAGCGATCGTCGGGCTGATGTTCTCGCGAATACCCGTGAACATCTGGCGCGGCAAGGTGGTCTGGTCGGCGCCCGCGAGGAACAGCGTCACGACCACCTCATCGAACGACGTCGCGAACGCAAAGAGCGCGCCCGAAATCACACCCGGCGCGATCACGGGCAGCGTGATGCGGAAGAACGTCGTGACCGGATTGGCCCCGAGCGAAAGGCTCGCACGCACGAGATTGTGATTGAAGCCTTGCAGCGTGGCCGCGACAGTCGTCACGACGAACGGCACGCCCAACGACGCATGCGCGAGGATCAGCCCGAGATACGTATTGGCGAGGCCGAGCGGCGCGAAGAACAGGTACATGCCCACACCCACCACCACCACGGGCACGATCATCGGCGAGATGAGCACGGCCATGAGCAGCGCCTTGCCGCGGAAATCGGCCTTCGTGATACCGATGGCCGCGAGCGTGCCGAGCACGGTTGCAACGAACGTTGCCGCCGGGCCCACGATGAAGCTGTTCTTCGCGGCCATGCGCCATTCGTCGGACATCACGAGGTTTTCGTACCAGCGCAGCGACCAGCCCGGAATCGGATAAACCAGGAACGTGCTCGACGAAAACGACAGCGGCACGATGGCGAGCACCGGCAGGATCAAATACAGCAACGTGAGCACGACGAGCGCGCGCAACGCGAAGTACCACACGCGTTCGACGGCGGACGTATGCGGCGCAAAAAGCGGTTTGGCGAATTTCATGATTGCGCCTTCCTCAGCCAAGGCTCAGTTGCGTGCGCGTGAAGCGCGCGTAGACGAAATAGAGCACCGTGGTCGCCGCGAGCAGCAGCGCACCGAGCGCGCAGGCCATGCCCCAGTTGATCGACACGTTGGTGAAGTACGCCACGTAATAGCTGACCATCTGGTCGCCCGGGCCGCCGAGCAGCGCCGGCGTGATGTAGTAGCCAATCGAGAGAATGAACACGAGCAGCACGCCCGCGCCCACGCCAGGGTACGTCTGCGGCACGTACACGCGCCAGAAGGCCGCGAACGGATGGCTGCCGAGCGACACCGCCGCGCGCTGGTACGTGGGCGGAATCGACTTCATCACGCTGTAGAGCGGCAGCACCATGAACGGCAGCAGGATGTGCGTCATCGAGATATAGACGCCCACACGGTTGAACAGCAGCGTCAATGGCTGCGAGATCAGACCCGTGCCCAGCAGCGCCTTGTTGACGAGGCCCTCGCCCTGGAGAATCACGATCCACGCGGCCACACGCACGAGAATCGATGTCCAGAACGGAATCAGCACGAGGATCATCACGAGATTCGCGCGGCGCTCGGAGAGCGTCGAAATCCAGTAGGCGAGCGGGTAGCCGAGCAGCAGCGCGAACAGCGTCACGAACACGCTGATGACGAAGGTGCGGGCGAATACGTCGAGATAGATCTGCTGATCGGGGTCGGCGGCCACGATATTGCCGAATGCGTCCTGCCGGTGGTCGAGCGAGGCGAGCAGATAGAACGGTGAGTAACGCGAACTATTCTTCGCGATGGCCTGCCAATACGCGACGTCGTTCCAGCGGTCGTCGAGTTCGACGATCTTGGCGCGCGTTTGCGCGGGGGTGAGCGTGAGCGGTTTGCCGTTGTCGTCGGCAAGCGGCATGGCGCGCGCGGTCTTCGCGACCAGCGAGCGGAAGCCCGCGATTTCCACGTTCAGGCGTCGTGCCAGCGCGCCCATCGCGTCGCCGTCCTTCACGACAATGAGGTCTTGCGCAAGCGCGGCGTAGGCCGCGTCGGGCGGCGCGCTCTTGCGGTCCCAGTCGCGCAGCGCCGTGATGGTATGCGGCAGCGCCGTCGCCACTTCGGGATTCTGCACCGCGCGTGTGAGGAGCGCGGCGATCGGCACCACGAAAATCAGCAGCAAAAAGATCGCGAGCGGCGCGATCAGCATGAGCGCCATCGTGCGCTTCTTCGCTTGCGCCACGCGCAGTTCGCGCTTCAGGCGCGCGGTTTCTTCGCGTGCCGCGCCGGTAACGTTGGTCACGGTCGTCATTGTGGTCACTTACTGTCTCCAGCCTCTGGGCCGCACGAAGCGGCCAAACGCTCCGGCGCATGGCGCACCGGAGCGTCGCTACTTCACGCTTACTTCGCGGCCCACGAGGCGAAGCGCTGCTCCAGCTCGTCGCCGTGGTCGGTCCAGAACGTCAGGTTCTCCTGAATGGCGTTCTTGCCATTGGCCGGCGAATTCGGCAGGTTGGCGAGCGTCTTCGCGTCGAGCGCCTTGATCGCATTCGCGTTCACCGGGCCGTAGGCGATGTGCTGTGCGTACGCTTGCTGCGGCTTCGGCGAAAGCGTGTAGGCGATGTACTGCTCGGCCAGCGCCTTGTTCGGCGCGCCCTTCGGGATCGCCCAGTAGTCGAGGTCGTAAATGCTGCCGGTCCACACGACCTTGAGATTCTTGCCTTCGCGCTGCGCGGCATCGATACGGCCGTTGTACGCCGTGGACATCACCACGTCGCCCGCGACCAGGAATTGCGGCGGCTGTGCGCCGGCTTCCCACCACTGGATGTTCGGCTTCAGTTCATCGAGCTTCTTGAAAGCGCGGTCCTGACCGGCCTTCGTCGCGAGCACCTTGTAGACGTCCTGGGGCGCCACGCCGTCGGCCATCAGCGCGAATTCCATGTTGTAGCGCGCGCCCTTGCGCATGCCGCGCTTGCCCGGGAATTTCTTCACGTCCCAGAAGTCGGCCCAGTTCGCAGGTGCCGTCTTGAGCTTGTCGGCGTTATAGGCGAGCGCCGTGGACCACACGAAGAAGCCTGCGCCGCAGGGCTGCTGCGCCGCCGGCATGAAATCGCCCTTGTTGCCGAGCTTGGCCCAGTCGAGCTTCTCGTAGAGCCCTTCGTCGCAGCCGCGCGCGATGTCGCCGGTTTCGACTTCCACCACGTCCCAGTCCACGTGCTTTGCGTCGACCATGGCCTTCACCTTGGCCTGCTCGCCGTTGTACTCGACAGCGGTGATCTTGTTGCCCGTCTGCGCCTGGAACGGCTCGTTGAACGCCGCCTTCTGCGCATTGCCATTGGCGCCGCCAAAGTTCACGACGGTCAGTTCCGCGGCATTCGCCACGCCGAACGAGAGTGCGAGCGCGGCCGCGACCGCTGCAACGCGCATGTTGCCGATCTGCTTCATGGTTGAGTCCCTTCTCCTTGGTGGTTTGTCTTGCCGGGCCCTTCGGTGCGAGAAACGTGACCCGGTCGTCGAGACGCTTGCTTCGCGAAGCGACGGCGCGCGAGATTGCGCGCCGCGCCCGCACGCCTCATGCGAACACGCGCAAATGCTCAGGCGCGAATTCGAGTGCGACCGGCTGACCGGGCGCGAAGCCATCGAGCGCCTCGGTGCCGAGCGGCACCTTCACGAAGCACTCGTCCTGCTGGGGCAGGCCACAGCGCATGCGCACGTGGTCGCCGAAATAGATGAGGCCGCGCGCTTCGCCCGCCAGCGCGTTTGCGCCATAGCCCTTCGAACCGTTCGCGAGCTTCATGCGCTCGGGGCGAATGCACGCGATAGCCGCGGCACCGGCCTGCGCCCCCGCGACATTGCGGCCCTTCAGGCGCGTGCCGTCGGCGAGATGCATTTCGCAGTACTCGCCATCCACGGCGGCGATGGTGCCGCGCAGCCGGTTGCTGTCGCCGATGAAGTTCGCCACGAACTCGTTGCAAGGCGATTCGTAAAGCCGGTCCACGGTGTCGAGCTGCTGCACGATGCCCTTGTCGAACACGGCCACGCGGTCCGACATCGTGAGCGCCTCGCCCTGGTCGTGCGTCACGTAGACGAAGGTAACGCCGAGCTTCTCGTGCAGCGACTTCAGTTCGTACTGCATATGTTCGCGCAATTGCTTGTCGAGCGCGCCGAGCGGCTCGTCCATCAGCACGAGCTTGGGCTGGAACACGAGCGCGCGGGCGAGCGCAATGCGCTGCTGCTGGCCGCCCGAAAGCTGCGCCGGATAGCGCTTCGCGAAGCCTTCCATGCGCACCATCCTGAGCGCGTCATCTACGCGCTGCGCGCGTTCCGCAGTGGGCACCTTGCGCACGCCCAGCGGGTAAGCCACGTTCTGCTCGACCGTGAGATGCGGAAAGAGCGCATAGTTCTGAAACACCATGCCGATGTCGCGCTTGTGCGGCGGCACGTTGTTAAGCAACTTGCCTTCGAGGCGGATCTCGCCCCCGGTGGGAAACTCGAAGCCGGCAAGCATCATCAGGCAGGTGGTTTTGCCCGAGCCGGAAGGTCCGAGCAGCGTCAGAAACTCTCCCTGGTAAATATCCAGGTCAAGTTGTTTGACGACCAGTGTCTCGCCGTCGTACGTCTTGCGTACGCCGCGAAAGCTGACGATCACATCCGAGGTCTTCATTCGCCCTGTCTCCATTGCATGCTCTTTCTCCCGGCCCGCCTCTTCTGACGCGATTAAATAAATGCTGTCACAGGCTTTAACCGAAACTGACGTGCGAATTACTATAGATGGTCCCGGCTCTATTCAATGGAGCCATTTCATTATTATCGATGGAACCACTTGGCCATGGTCATCCTGTCCGAATGGCTCGCCGCGCAACTCGACAAGGAAAGCGCCGAGCCCGCCTACCGTCAGCTGCTGCAGCTCATGCAGCAGGCCATCCTGACGGGCCGGCTCGCGCCCGGCACCAAGCTGCCCAGCTCGCGCACGCTGGCCGGCGACCTCGGCGTGGCGCGCAATACCGTGCTGCACGTGTACGACCAGCTGAGCGCCGAAGGCTACGTGATCTCGACGACGGGCAGCGGCACCTATGTCGCCGACACACGCCCGGACTCGGCCGCCGTGAGCACGGCGGCACCGGCCGCCGCCGCCGACGACAACGAGGAAGACGATGCGAACGGCGCCTCCCCGCGCGGCGACATGTCGATGCGCGGCCAGCGGCTCATCGACGAGGCGGGCGTGTCCGCCAAGCAGTGGGGCGCGTTCATGCCGGGCGTGCCCGACGTGGCCGAATTTCCCGCGCGCACGTGGAGCCGCCTGCAGGCGCGGCTGTGGAAATCGGCGAATCATGGTTTGCTAACTTACGCGCCAGGCGGCGGCTACCGGCCGCTGCGGCGCGCGCTTTCCGACTACCTGCGCGTGGCGCGCTCGGTGCGCTGCACGCCGGACCAGATCATCATCACGACCGGCATTCACCAGTCCATCGATCTGGCCGTGCGCCTGCTCGCCGACGTGGGTGACACCGCGTGGGTGGAAGAACCGTGCTATTGGGGCGCGCGCAGTGTGTTGCAGTCCTCAGGGCTGAAGCTCGCGCCCATTCCCGTCGACGACGAAGGGCTCAATCCGCGCGAACAGGACCTGCGCGACCCGCCGCGCATCGCGCTAGTCACGCCCTCGCACCAATACCCGCTCGGCATGGTCATGAGCCTTGCGCGCCGCCGCACGCTGCTCGAATACGCGCGTCAGCACAAGGTGTGGATCATCGAGGACGACTACGACAGCGAGTTCCGCTACGGCAGCCGCCCGCTTGCGTCGCTGCAGGGTCTCGACGAATCCGACCGCGTGATCTACGTAGGCAGCCTTGGCAAGCTGCTGTTTCCGGGCCTGCGCATCGGCTACATGGTCGTGCCCGAGCGGCTCGCGGCCACCTTCCGCACGGGCGTGGCTGAGTTGTATCGCGAAGGCCAGCTCATGCAGCAAGCCGTGCTCGCCGAATTCATCATGGACGGCTATCTCACCTCGCACGTGCGCCGCATGCGCACGCTCTATGGCGAGCGCCGCCAGTTGCTGATCGACGCGGTCACGCACCATTTCGGCGACGCGCTGCCGGTCATGGGCGACGAAGCGGGCCTGCACTTCGTGCTCGGCCTGCCCGATCACGCCAACGATCGCGTCGTCGCCACAGCCGCCTTCGATGCGGGCGTCATCGTGCGTCCGCTTGCGGCCTACTACAGCATGCGCCAGGATCGTAAAGGATTGCTAACGGGTTACGCGTGCGTGCCACACGAGGAAATCGCGCCGGCCTTTGCAACGCTCGCGCAAGTGATCGAGAAACACGCGTTTGCGAGGCCGGAAAAACTGCGGCGCGCCGGTTGAACCGAAGCGCGCCGCTGCGTTGAGTCGCGAAAAAATGCCTATTTCAGCCCGAAATCCACACGCGTAGTCGCGCCCTTGTCGTCGATACCCTTCGCATCCAGCTTCGGCGCCACGACGAACACGCGGCTCGGATCCACCTTGCCTTCGAAGTACTGCTGCACCGCTTGCGCGCGCTGCTGAGCGAGATTGCGCAAGGTCGCGTCGTCAACGGGCGCGTGCTCGGCCAGCGCCTGCTTCATGTCGTCCACGGGCAGCGTCTTCGTGAAGCCGATCATGTTGTGCGGCTTCTTGAAGTCCGCATCCTTGTAGACCTTGGTGAGGTACTTCTCGTACTCCTTGTCGTCGACCTTCACCTGCGAGGTATCCACGCTCTCGCCGTTGCCCACCGTGTCCTTCACCTTCTGAAGCCGCACGAGGCGATCCACGTATTGCTCGCGCAGCGCGGGTGTGTCCACAGCCGGATCGACACGGCCGATCAGGTCGATCTTGATCGAGGGCTTGTCGTCGAGCGCCTTGACGATCGTGTCGAGCTTCTTCTGGTCGTCATCGGTCAGCTTTGCCGTGCCCGCTGCGAATTCGACATAGCCCAGATCTTCGCCGCCGCCGCCAAATGCGTTGGCGAGCAGCGTGAACGGCGCGGTCACGGCCTTCGCGATCAGGTTGAGCACCGCCTTCCAGATCAGGCCGCCCAGGCTGAACTCGGGGTTCGAGAGCGAGCCCGACACCGGAATGTTCACGTCGATCTCACCCTTGCGATTCTTCAGCAGCGAGATCGCGAGACGCACCGGCAGCTTGGTCGCCGTGTCGTTGTCGATGTGATCGCCGAACGTGAGCTGGTCGATGAAGATATGGTTGTTCGCCGAGAGCTGGTCGTTTGCGAGCTGGTAATGCAGGTCGACGTTGAGCTTGCCCTTCGTGATCGGGTAGCCCGCGTACTTCGCCGAGTACGGCGTGAGGTTCGTGAGCTCGATGTCATGCGCGCTCGCCGTGAGGTCGAGCGAGGGCTTCTCGATGAGCGGGTTCACCGTACCCTTGATCGAGAGCGGACCGTTCGCCGCGAGCTTCGCGGAAATGTCCACCGGCGCGGGCGTCGTCGACTCCGTGCCGAACGCGCCCACCGTGCCGTGGATCTGCACGAGGTCGGCGGTGTAATTCGGCTTGATGAAGTTGTCGGTGTAGTTCACGCGGCCGTCTTGCAGCACGAGCTCGCCGAAGTGCAGGCGCACGGGGGTTTTCGGCGCCTGCGCGGCCACGACCGTGGCAGGCGCGGAACCCGGCGCGGGCGCGGAAGCGGTCTGCACCGGCGCGCTCGCCGCTTGCGGCGTGAGCGGCACGGGTTCGCGCGCGCCGGGCTTCGCGCTCGTGTCCTGCGTGAGCGACTGTGCCGCGCCGGTTTGATGCGCAACCACGTCCTTGAGATTGAGCTTGCCTTGCGCGTCGAGCAGCACGCGGCCATAGAAGCCGGAGAAGGTCACGCGGCTCGCGTCCACGTCGGTGCCGCGCGCGTCGTCGTAGTTCGCCTTCAGGTTCGTGAGCGCGAGCGAGCGCCAGCCTGCGAACGGGCCTGACGTGGCCTTGTCGAGCATGCGCACGTCCACGAGCGCCGCGTCGCCGCGATAGTTGGCCTTGAGCGCCTTGCCCTGCTCCACGGAAAGCTGCCCGTTCATGTTGAGCAGCGCGCTTGCGACCACCGCATTGAGCTGGTTGCCGAAGTAAGGCTCGAACGCGGCGGCGTCGAGCCGGTTCGCGTCGATCTTGAGTTGCGCCGTAAGCGGCGTGGGGTTGATCTTGCCGCTCAGCGCCAGGGTGCCCTTGCGGTTGACGGTCGCCTTCAGGTCGATCGGCAGCGGGTGCCGCAGGTCGTCGCTGATCTGCTGGATCTTCAGGTCGAGCGGCGTGACGGCGAGCTTCGCCGGGCGCTGCGTCGAGTTGTCCGTGAAGTTGATCGTGCCGTTGTTCAGCGTGAACGTGTCGATCGTATAGCGCCAGGCCGGCCCTTCCTGCACCGACTTCTGGGCCGCGTGTATCGCCGTGCGCTCGGGCGCCGCCTGATGCGTGGAGGCGAGCTGCGCCAGGTCGATGTTGCCGTCCTTCTGACGCTCGGCATCCACCACGAGGCCGGTCAGGTCCACCGACGCGATCTGCGCCTTGCGTGCGTTGAGGTCGATGCCCGTCACCTGCACGGTGCCCTGCGCGAGCGCGATAGCAGGCGCCTTCGCGCCGCGCGCCGCGAGCTTGAGCGACTCGAGGCCGAGCGTGCTCTGGCCGACCTGCACGACGGCAGGCTGCTGCGCCCAATCGGCCTTGAGCGTGGACGTGAGGTTCAGCTTGCCGTCCACGACCTGCGCGCTGCTCAGGTTGTCGATATACGGCTGCATCTGCGGCAGGCCCAGGCCCGCTAGCGCGATGTTGGCTTCGGCGTTTTTGCCCGCCATGCTCAGCGTGCCCGACGCCTTGACCGTGCCGCCGTCATTCGCGGTCGTGGCAAACGTAAACGGCGCGCCTTCCTTCGCGGTACTCGAGAATTTTTCGAGCGTGGTGGAGAGCTGGGTGAGGTCGATGTTCACCGTGCGCGAAGGCACGTCGTCGCGCACGTGCACGGTGCCGTTCGTGAGCGCGAACTGGCGGATCGAGAGATCGAGCGGCGCGGGCTTCGCCTCTTCGGCCGCCGCCTGCGCGTTCGCCGCACCCGAGGCAGCCGTGGCGCCCGATGCCGGCGCGGCGCTCGCAGCAGCCTTGCTCCCAGCCGGCGCATTTTGCGCCGCCGGCGCGCCCAGCAGCTTCTCGACGCTCAGCACCCCTTGCTTGTCGCGCGCGACCCAAGCGGTAGGCGCGTCGAGCCGGATATCGTCGAAGCGATAGACGTTGCTGAACGGCTCGAGCGAGGCCGCCGCCACGTGCAGGCTGCGCGCGCCGAAAAACGGCGCGTTGGCGTTGTCGGTCGAGTCGAAGTCATTCAGGTCGGTCGTGCCCGTCACGCGCAGCGTGGGCTTCTCGCCCGACATCACGAAATCGAGTTTGAGGTTGGTCGAGAGCTTGCCGCTCTTTACCATGACCGGCAGCTTCGTCGGTGCGTAGGTGAGCAGCTTCGGCACGTCCAGATCGGTCAGGCGCAGTTCCACTTCCGACTCGCGCGTCGCGGAGAACGGCTTGGTCTTGCCGTCGATGGCGAGCGTGCTCGCACCGTCAATGCGCGCGCGCAGCATCGGCTCGACGAAGATGTCGGTCTTGGAAGGCAGCGTGGCGATGAACGGGATGCCGAGCGACCAGCGGTCGATCACGTGCTTTTCATTGAGCAGGCGATCGTCGAAAGTAATCTGGCCGTTCTCGACGCGAATGTTGGAAACCGAAAACTGCGCGGGCTTGCTGTTCGGTTTCGAGGGCGTCGAGAACTTGTCGATGAGGTCCGAAAAGTTGAAGTGCTGCGCGTCGAGCCGCACGATCGTGGCCTGCGGCGAGTCGAGCCGCAACTCTTCGACGATGGGCGCCGCGCGAAAGATCGACGACCACGACGCCTGCACAACGGCACGCGACACATCGAAGAAGTCGCCATTGCCACCGCGCTCGCCGATATGCACGCGGTCCGCTTCGAGACGCAGCGTATACGGATTGAGCGCGATGCGGCCGATCGTGACGGGACGCTCGAGCTGCTTGCTCAGTTGCTGTTCGGCGACGTGACGAATGATGGGCGGCGCGGCGAAGAAGCCGACCAGGCCGAACACGATGAGAAAGATGACGACGCCCGTGAGGATGCGCCGGGTGCGGGGCGCACGCGCGACGGCGCGCAGCGATTGCAAGGAAGAGTTGAGCGACGCTTTGTTGAGGCTTGCCATGCTTGCTTGCGGATGAGGCGGCAACAGGCCCGCCGCGGAATGTGGGTCTGAAGTCGGAAATCCGGGGATGCCGACAGCCGGAAGTATAGGTCCGATAGAAGATCGGACGGCGGGAAAACGCCGCCCGCGGCGCAGGATTTGCGCAACAAGACGTAACAACGGAAGTGAGATTGCCCGGTATCTGTCGCGCGTGTTGCGCGATGCATAAGAATGCGGGCGGGGAGCGCGGGCGTTGCGCGTTTGAGCAGGCTTATGCGGCGCAAAAAAAGCGTTGGCGGGACAAAGTCCCGCCAACGCGTGTTTCAGCCTGGCTCGGCCCGGCTCAGCGCTTACTGGCGCTCGACGGCGGGCGGCTGCCAGCTGCCATCGGTCGCTTGCGGCTTCGCGGCGTAGAGCCGCATCACCAGGCGGAAGTCGCCATGCGGCGCCGGCACCCAGTTCGCGCCGCCGCGCGGCCGTTCGGCGCTCACGTGCACGTCGAGCGAGCCGTCGCGGTTGCGCCGCGCGCCGCTGCGGTCGCCGAACGCCACGCGCACGGGCGTGTCGGCGTCGAGCGCGCCGTCGGTCGTATAAGCCGTGATCGACCAGAAACCGCGCACCGGCGGCAACTGCTTCGCCGTGAAGTGCATCGTGTAACGGTTCGCGCCGTTGAGCGCATGACCGTCGCTGTCCTGGCTCACGCGGGCGCGCACTTCGTCGCGGGTAGTCGGAAGACCCGGCGACGTATACGCGGCGTAGGCGCGCAGCGCGTAGTCGGGGCCGTAGTTGCCCGCGTCGTCACCCACCCAGAGCCAGCCGTTGCCCGCCAGCAGGTTGTTTGGCGGCGTCGCGAGGCGCGCGCGGCCGTCCGCGAGACCCGCCTTCACGACCGCGGCGTCCTTCGTGCCCGAGGGCAGTTCGGCCGGGTCGCCCGGATGCACGCCAATGTCGCCGAGAATCTTGATCGCGTGCGCGTCGTCCGCCGTAGGCGGGTTGTCTTCCAGTGCCTGCGCGAGCCGGTTGAAGAAACCGTTCGCGTCGAGCGCCGCGACCTGGGCGGAAGGCGTGCCCGGCGCCACCGGATCGCCGCTCTGCGTGGCGCCGGACGGCTCGTTACCGCGTGCGCCCCCGTTGCCGCGAGCGCCTGCCTTGCCGCGCGCGCCGCGATCGTCCCAGTCGGAAAGCGTCGTAACTTGCAGACCGTGCTGCAGCCGCCGCACGGCCGCGAGGTCGCCGCCGCCGCGCGTCTGGATGCGCGCGAGGAACCACACGTAGCGCGTCGTCACGTCCACGCGCTTCACGCGCGCGGGCAGCGTGCCCTTCCAGCCGGCCGGAACGAATGCAATCGTTTGCGCTTTCAGACCGCTGACGCGTTCGCCGGTTTGCGCGGCGCCCGTCGACCAGACGACATTCGTCCACATGTCGAGCGCACGCGCGTCCATGTAGCGGCCGTGCGTATCGGGCAGCGTGACCAGCACCGGCTCGCTCGAAACGTCGAGCCAGCCGCTGGAAGCCAGCGTGTCGAGATTGGGTTCGGGCGGGTTCGAAGCCCCGACGGGCGGCAACGACTGCGCGTGGCGCAGCGTGTTCGGCGCAGCCTGCCCGGGGCCCGTGCCCGTGGCGGCTGTACGCGACAGGTCCATCAGCACGAGCGGATAGCCGAACACGTACGAGTCGGAAACTTCGTCCTTCATCCAGCCGTTGCTCTTCGGCGCGACGTCGCTCGGCGCCGAGGCGCATCCGGCGATCAGGGCAACGCAGGCAAGCACGGAGCCGCTACGGTACGACGAGAATGCTCGATGTATTGTTGTCATTTGTGTGTTGTATTCGGTGCGGGCGGTCCATGAAGTGACGTCGACCGGCTACCCACTCCGCGCGCGGGCCCCCCCAGGGCCGTGGTGAAAGGCGCGCGGCAAGGCGCCAATGCCGCCGGTTGGTATCGTATCGCTCGCGCATGGGCCTGAAAAGACTACAGCGTGGAATATTGCCTTACAGCCGTGTAGCTTGCTCTCAGGCCCTCTATCTGAAACGAAAGTGACGCAGTGTCGCTGCCCCTTGACCTTCCCACGATGGGAACGTAGATACTGCTTAACATCGATTACAGCCTCGCACCCTCACCATGAACGACCCCCTCGTTGCAGAGCGCGCCGATACCGCCGTGGCCGAACTCGAGGTCCACGGCATGACGTGCGCCTCGTGCGCCATGCGCGTCGAAAAGGCGCTCGCCAAAGTGCCGGGCGTCACGCGCGCCTCGGTCAACCTCGCCACCGAAAAGGCCACCGTCGAGGCGAGCGGCGGTGTCGCGGCCGCCACGCTCGTCGCCGCCGTCGAAAAGGCCGGCTACGAAGCCGTGCCGGTCGCCACGGAAACCGCCACGCTCGCCATCGGCGGGATGACTTGCGCGTCCTGTGCGAACCGCGTCGAGAAGGCGCTCGCGCGCGTGCCCGGCGTAGCCGGCGTGAGCGTGAACCTTGCCACCGAGCAGGCCACCGTCAACACACGCTCGCCACTCACGGGCGAACTGCAGGATCAGCTCGTCGCGGCCGTCAGGAAGGCCGGCTATGAAGCCACGCCGCTCGCCGCCGACGTCGACGCCACCCCGGCGAAAAGCGCCGCCGCCAGCGACGAGGCACGCCGCGAATGGCGCGCCGTGCTGGTTTCGGCCGTGCTCACGGCCCCGCTCGTGGTGCCGATGTTCGGCCACTGGCTCGGCTTCGACTGGATGTTGCCCGCAGCCGTGCAACTCGCGCTCGCGAGCGTCGTGCAGTTCGTGTTCGGCGCGCGCTTCTACCGCGCCGCCTGGAAAGCCGTGCGGGCGGGTGCGGGCAACATGGATCTGCTGGTTGCGCTCGGCACCTCGGCCGCGTACGGCGTGAGCGTCTACGCGATGCTCGCCGATCCTGGCAACGGCGCTGGCAACGGCGCTGGCGACATGGCACATCTGTATTTCGAGGCTTCGGCGGTGGTCATCACGCTCGTGCGCTTCGGCAAGTGGCTCGAAGCGCGCGCGAAGCGGCAGACCACCGACGCGATCCGCGCCCTCAACGCGCTGCGGCCCGATCGCGCGCGCATCCGCGTCGCTGGCACTAATGGCGCTCAAGCAGAGGAGCGCGAAGTCCCGCTCGCCCAGGTGCGCGTGGGCTCGATCGTGGTCGTGCGTCCCGGCGAGCGCCTGCCCGTGGACGGCGTCGTGCTCGAAGGCCGCAGCCATATCGACGAATCGCTCATCACCGGCGAAAGCCTGCCGGTGCCGAAAGCGCCCGACGATCCTGTCACCGCCGGCTCGATCAACGGCGAAGGCGCGATCGCCGTGCGCACCACGGCCATCGGCGCGGAAACCACACTCGCACGCATCATCCGCCTCGTGGAAAGCGCGCAGGCTGAAAAGGCGCCGATCCAGCGTCTCGTCGACCGCGTGAGCGCCGTGTTCGTCCCCGCGATTCTCGTGATCGCGGCCATCACGCTGGGCGGCTGGCTGTTCGCGGGCGCGAGCGCCGAAACGGCAACTCTCAACGCCGTGGCCGTGCTCGTGATCGCCTGCCCGTGCGCGCTCGGCCTCGCCACGCCCGCCGCGATCATGGCGGGCACCGGCGTCGCCGCGCGCCATGGCGTGCTCATCAAGGACGCCGAAGCATTGGAAACCGCCCACAACGTGAGCGTGGTCGCCTTCGACAAGACCGGCACGCTCACGCTCGGCCAGCCGTCGCTCACTGCGTTCGAGGCGGCCGAGGGACTTGATCGCAACGAGGCGCTCGCGCTCGCCGCCGCCGTGCAGCGGCAAAGCGACCACCCGCTCGCGAAGGCCGTGGTGCAGGCGTATGAGGCGCAAGCGCAAGGCGCCGCCGCCTGGAGCGCCGCGGCCCACGCGCGCGCGGTGCCGGGGCGCGGCGTGGAAGCCGAAGTGAACGGGCGGCGTCTCGCGATCGGCAGCAGCCGCTGGCTCGACGAGCTGGCGCTGGCCGTGCCGCCCACGCTCGCGGCGCGCGCACGTTCGCTCGAAGAGGCGGGCAATACGGTGTCGTGGTTGTTCGATCCGCACGGCGGCGTCCTCGCGTTGCTCGCGTTCGGCGACACGGTGAAGCCCACGGCGCGCGCAGCCATTGCTAACCTCAAGACGATGGGCATCCGCAGCGTGCTCGTGACCGGCGACAACGCGGGCAGCGCGGCGGCCGTGGCCGCGCAGCTCGGCATCGACGAAGTCCACGCGCAGGTGCTGCCCGACGACAAGGCGCGCACGATCCGCGACCTCAAGATCGAAAGCGGCGGCATCGTCGCGATGGCCGGCGACGGCATCAACGACGCCCCCGCGCTCGCCGCCGCCGACATCGGCATCGCCATGGCCACCGGCACCGACGTCGCCATGCACGCGGCAGGCATTACGCTCATGCGCGGCGACCCGGCGCTCGTGGCCGCCGCAATCGATATTTCGCGGCGCACGTGGCGCAAGATTCAGCAGAACCTGTTCTGGGCGTTCATCTACAACCTGATCGGCATTCCGCTCGCCGCCTTCGGCCTGCTCAACCCCATGCTCGCAGGCGCGGCGATGGCGTTTTCGAGCGTGAGCGTCGTGACCAACGCGCTGCTGCTCAGAACGTGGCGGGCAAAGCGCTAACGCAGCCATTCACCACGCGACGTATCGTGCTGAATATAACGAAAGGGCGCTTCATGCGCCCTTTTCTTCATTCCGGCCTTCTCTTTGGAATCCGAATCGTCCCATTTTTTGCGACACAAGATCGCATGACCATTCGCATGCCGTATGAAATTGTAAGGATTTTCGCGTTTACCCCTAAAGGATCGCTCGCGCGCGCCGTAATGCGTCATGCCAGCGCCTCGAAGGCGCAGGTTCCTTCCTCACAAGCTACTCCGGAACCGAACTCATGCTTTCACGCTTATCAAGCCGCGCGAGCGTCGGCGTGCGTCTCGCCTTGCTATCGTGCGTGCTCGTCGCGGCAATATTTGCCGCCTTCACGTGGGCGATCACGCACTCGGCGGCAACGCAGGTCGGCGACCAGGTGCGCGCGCGCATCACCGAAAAGGACCAGTCGGTCGCCTCGTCGATCTCGCTGATCGACGGCGCGCTCGACGCCGAAGTCGACCGCGCCATGCAGCTCTTCGAGAGCTTCCTGCCCGGCGCCTTCACGCTCGATCCCACGCAAACGGTCGACATTGGCGGCAAGGCCACGCCGGTCTTCAAGTCCGGCGACCACGTGCTGAACATGGACTTCACGGTCCCCGACCAGTTTCTCGCGCGCAGCGGCGAAATCGCCACGATTTTCGCGCGTAGCGGCGACGACTTCGTGCGCGTGACCACCTCGCTCAAGAAGCAGGACGGCTCGCGCGCGATCGGCACGCTGCTCGATCGCAACGGGCCCGCGTACGGCCCGGTTCTGGCCAACCGCACGTATACAGGCCTTGCCCAGTTGTTCGGCAAACAGTACATCACGCAGTACAAGCCGATTCTCGACGCGAGCGGCCATGTGATCGGCGCGCTCTTCGTCGGCGTCGACGTGGGCGCGCAGATCGACGCGCTCAAGAGCGAGATCGCCAAGCTCAAGATCGGCGAAAGCGGCTACTACTTCGTGATGGACGCTTCGAACGGCTCGGCGCGCGGCACCTTCCTCGTGCATCCGAGCGCCGCCGGCAAGCACTACGACGACGCGAACGCGCCCTGGTCGCGCATGCTCGAGGCGCGCGAAGGCACGCTCGACTACACCTCCGCCGACTCGACGCGCGACGAGCGCGACGCGCGCGCGAAGTTCGTGTCGTTCGTGAGCGTGCCGCAGTGGCAATGGCTCGTCGGCGGCGTCGCCGTACGCGACGAGATCATGGCCGACGTGAACGCCACGCGCGACCGCTTCGCCGCGATCGGCCTCGTGCTGGTCGCGCTGTTCGCGGCGCTTTCGATCTACGCGGCGCGCCGCCTCGTGAGCCAGCCGCTCGACGCCGCAGCACAAGCCGCCGGCCAGCTCGCTGCGGGCGACCTCACGGTGCGCATCGGCAACGGCGGCAGCGGCCGCGGCGGCATCGGCAGCGGCGATGCAACGAATGCCGACGAGATCGGCCGGCTCACGCGCGCCATCGACGGCATCGGCGTGGGACTCGCACAAATCGTGGCGCAGGTGCGCAGCGCCACGGCGCAGATGAGCGAGGACACCTCGCGCATCGCACAAGGCAGCGGCGAGATCGCTTCGCGCATCGCGAGCCAGGCGAGCAGCCTGGAAGAGACGGCGGCGAGCATGGAAGAGCTGACCTCGACCGTGCAGCAGAACGCCGACCACGCGACGCGTGCGAACAGCGTGGTGACGAGCGCCGCAGAAGCCGCTCTCGACGGCGGCCGCGCCGTGAGCCGCGTCGTGGAAACGATGAACGACATCAGCCGCTCCTCGCAGAAGATCGCCGAGATCACCGGCGTGATCGACGGCATTGCGTTCCAGACCAACATCCTCGCACTCAACGCGGCTGTGGAAGCGGCGCGCGCGGGCGAGCACGGCAAGGGCTTCGCGGTGGTCGCGAGCGAAGTGCGCGCGCTCGCGCAACGCAGCGCGGCGGCGGCGAAGGAAATCTCGGCGCTCATCACCGAATCGTCGTCGACCGTCGAGACGGGTTATCGCATTGCCGGCGAAGCGAGCACGACCATGCGCGGGATCGTCGCGCGCGTGGATGAAGTGCGGTCTATCATCGGCGAGATCAGTGTGGCCTCGCGCGAACAGTCGGGCGGCATCGAGCAGGTGAACATCGCGGTTTCGCAGATCGGCGCGGCGACGCAGCAGAACGCCGCGCTCGTGGGCGACGCCGAGCGCGCCGCCGCCGCGCTCAACGATCACGCGGCGGCGCTCGCCGAGCTCGTTTCCGTGTTCAAGGTGCACAAGTAACGCGCACGGTACCGTCAGGGCATGCTTCGCAGTGCAAGATAAAAGGAAAAGGCGAAACGAAAAAAGGCAGCGCCCAAGGACGCTGCCTTTTTTGTTGGCTGCGCGGCAGATGCCGCGCACCGCCTCACTCCACGATCGTCGCCGAGCGCGCCAGTTCGGCCACGCGTTGCCCGAGCGCGGCCTGCATGGCCTCGTCCTGCAACTGACGGCGAATGTCCCCTTTCGCCGAATCGTACGTCGGCACCTGCATCGGTCGCTTGCTTTCGAGGCGCACAACCAGCCAGCCGTCGCCGGCCTTCAGCGGCTGCGGCGCAGTTGCGCCGGGCGCGAGCCCCGTAATGAGCTGCGCGAGCGGCATGGGGATGCCGTGCGTGTTGCCTTCGGTGAGCGGCAGCCTGAAGCTCACCCACGGCATCTCGCCGCCAGTGGCCTTCGTCGCGCCGATGCCGTACTGCCGCGCGAGCTCGGCGAACGGCTGGCCGCCCTTCACCGCCGCGAGCACGGTGTTCGCGGTTGCCTCGTCGGCCACGGCGATCACCGCCGGCTTGTACTCTTCCTTGCCGAACGTCGCGACGACCGATTCGTAGCGCGCTTTGATCTCGCTGTCCGTGATCTTCGGCGCGTGCACGTTGTCCAGAATCCACCCGCGGATCCCGGCGTCGGTCTTTTCGGCGTCGGGGAACTGCGCGACCTCGGGGCGCTGGTCGTAGTGCCCGAGCACGGCCTGCTGGCGCAGCAGTTCGCGTGCGATCAGGTCGTCCTTGAGCGCGGCGCGCAGTTGCGGCGTGTCGGGCGCGCCGGTGCGGCTGACCACGTTGCTCACTGCCGTGTCGAGCGCGGATTGCGGAACCACATGGCCGTTCACGAGCGCAGCGGCGCCCGCAGGCAGCGCGGCGGCCGCGGACGCCAGGGTTGCGGCTTCGGCTGCGTGGACGAGCGTGGGCGCGAGCGTGCTCACCGCCACCGAGGCGAACGAGAGCAGGCACAGCGTGCGGATGGATCGGGACATGCGTGACATTTCGATTGACTCCAGCGTATTCGGAAAGCCGCGGCGCAACGGTGCAGGAAGCGCCAGGGGCAAGCTTTGATCCGCGCGAATCTAGCGGAATCTCGAAGCGCTGTTGTCAGGAAGTGTCAAACGGACGCGGGGCCGGATTGGAAGCTTGCGGCAGGTCAAGCGCGAGACGTCCACCCGCGCCGTCACGCTCAGGCGACGGCGCGGGACGGCGCGCTCATTGTCCCTGTGGCTGCGCCACCGGCGGCGTGTAGCTCGCGCTCGCGCCCGGCGTGCCAGGCTCCGCGTCGTCGGGTGTCGGCGTCGGGGCAAGCGCCGGCTCCTGCGCCGGATACGAGGGCTGCGGCGCAAGTGCCGGCGGCGTACTGGACGGAGCGACGATCGGCGGCACGCCCATGATCGCGCGCGCGGCGGCTTCCGCAGCCGCCGCCGAAACGGCAGAAGGCGCCGGAACCGCGGAAGGCGCCGATGCCCCCGCTTCCGAAGCCGCAGAAGCCACCGATGCCGGTGCGGGGGCGCTGACACGCGGTGGCGGCGCACGCCGAACCGGCGCGCTCTGCGGCGGCGCTTCGTGCGTGCCGACCAGCTTGTCCATCCACGCACGCAGCTTCTCGCGGAAGGTTTCGAACGCGCCCGGCGTCACTTCGGTGTCGAAGCGCGCGCGCGGATCGACGAGGCGCTGGCGCAGCGCGCGCTGGAAGAAGTCGCCGACGATCGGCAGCGCGCTGCGCGCGCCCTGGCCCCAGTAGTCGTCGAGCGTCACGCGGCCGTCGTCGAAACCAACCCATGCGCCCGCGACGAGTTGCGGATTCATGAGGATGAACCAGCCGTCCGTGTTGCCTTGGGTCGTGCCGGTCTTGCCCGCCACGTCGCCGCGAATGCCAAAGCGCGTGCGGATGGCCGCGCCCGTTCCGCGGTTCACGACGTCGCGCATCGTGTCGAGCAGCGTGCGGTCCGCCTCTGCGGAAAGCGCCCGCTCGGGCGACGCACTCTCGAACTGCGCGAGCACGTTGCCCTTGTGGTCCTCGATGCTCGTGACCATGCGCGGTTCGAGGTACACGCCATCGTTGGCGATGGTGCTGTAGGCCGAGACCATCTCCTTCAGGGTGACCGGGCTCGTGCCGAGCGCAAGCGAAGGCACCGGATCGAGCTGGCTGTCGCGCACGCCCATCGCGCGAGCGAGGCGCGCGACCTTGTCCGGGCCCACCGTCTGCATCAGCTGCGCGGTGATGCGGTTGCGCGAAAACGCGATCGCGTCGCGCAGCGTCATCGGGCGCATGCTCGGCTGCACGTCGTCGGTCGGCTTCCAGATTTCGCCGCCCGCCAGCGGAATTTCCACCGGCTGGTCGATGAACGTGTCGCTCGGCTTCGCGCCCGCCGCGTAGGCCGCGCCATACACGAACGGCTTGAACGTCGAGCCCGGCTGACGGCGCGCCTGCTGCACGTGGTCGAACGGTTCCTCGGTGAAATCGCGGCTGCCCACCCACGCCTTGATCTGCCCATTGCGCGGGTCGATGGCGAGGAAGCCCGCCTCCACCGCCGTCTTGCTCTTGCAGAGGTTGCGCATGAAGGTGCGGTCGGCGGCGAGCTGCTTGAGCGCGTCGGCGTCGCTTGCGCCTGCGTCGCGCGCGCTCTTGTAGTCCTGCGTTTCGCGCATGAACGTCGCGAACAGGTCGTTGCCGGACGTGCAGCCGCTGCGGCCGCTCCACGCGCCGTTCGCGATGCCCTGAAGCTGGTTCGCGTGCTGGCGCAGCGCGGCGGTCGCCATCTGCTGGAGACGCGAATCGATCGTGGTGCGCACCACGAGGCCATCGGAATAGATGTTGTAATCGTTGCGGTCGGCCCACGAAATCAGCCACTTGCGCAGTTGCAGCGCGAAATGCGGCGCGGGGCCCGGCGGCTCGGTCTGACGCTCGAAGTCGAGGCGCAGCGGCTTCTTCGAGAGCGTGGCGTACTGCGCCTCGCTGAGCTTGCCGTACTTCACCATCTGGCCGAGCACGGTGTTGCGCCGCGCGAGCGCGCGCTCGGGGTTGATCACCGGGTTGTAATAGGCGTTGCCCTTCAGCATGCCCGTGAGCGTCGCGGCCTGCAGGATGTCGAGCTGATCCGCCGACACGCCGAAGTAGGTGCGCGCCGCCATCTCGATACCGTATGCGTTATAGAGAAACGGCACCGTGTTCAGATACGTCTCGAGAATCTGCTGCTTGCTATACACCGCTTCGATCTTGAACGCCGTGATCGCTTCCTTGATCTTGCGCGTGAGCGTGGGCGCGCGGCCGATTTCATCGGGATAGAGATTGCGCGCGAGCTGCTGCGTGATGGTCGAGCCGCCCTGGCGGTCGCCCGAGAACGTGTGCAGCGCCGCGCCCGCCGTGCGCTTGAAGTCGATGCCGTGGTGTTCGTAGAAGCGGTGATCCTCGGTGGAAACCAGCGCATCGACCATGTGCGGCGAGATCTGCGCGAGCGGCACCCATTCGCGGTTCGAGGGCTTGAACTCGGCGAGCACCTTGCCGTCGGCGGAAAGGATCTGGGCCGGCTCGTCCACCCGCGCCTTGCGGATGTCGCCAATGCTCGGCGTGAACGGAATCAGCACGAGCACGTAGAGCACGACGAGCGCCGGCAGCGCGCCGATGGTCATGAGCACGCCGCGCCGCGTGGGATGCCGCAAATGGTGGAGCGCACGCGCGCCGCACAAGCGGGCAAAGCCGCCAAGCCGCGCGGCGGCAGGCTTCAGGCGGGACAACGACATCGCGATTCGATCGCGGATCAACGGCACGTAACGCTTCACGCGGCAGGTAGGGTCGGCTGGCAAAGCGTGAATCGTACCAAACTCGCAAGGCCGCCCCTTCATCGGGCCGGGCGCAAGCCCGACATCGCCATAAGTCGATTTATGACAGGGAGATGAAATCATCCTTCCAGATCGCGGAAGAATCCTCTCCAGTCACAGCCGGTTTTCCGGCGCCTTTCCCTCCCTACACTCCTGTCCCTGTTGCAAACCGGTACGAAACAACAACGCTACAGGAACCTCGAATGAAGAACACCGTCTCGCTCACCACCGCTGCCGCCGTGCTCGGCGCACTCGGCACGCTCGCGGCGCCCGCCGCCCACGCGCAAAGCTCGGTCACGCTGTATGGCCTGATCGACGCCGGCATCATGTACACGAACAATGTCGCGAGCGGCAAGTCCGGCGGCGCGCTCTGGCAGGCGACGAGCGGCAACGTGAACGGCAGCCGCTTCGGCGTGCGCGGCAGCGAGGACCTGGGCGGCGGCCTGCATGCGGTCTTCGTGCTCGAAAACGGCTTCAACGTGCAGAACGGCAAGCTCGGCCAGGACGGCCGCATGTTCGGCCGCCAGGCCTACGTGGGTCTCGCGAGCGACCAGTTCGGCTCGCTCACGCTCGGCCGCCAGTACGACTCGCTCGTCGACTTCGTCGCGCCGCTTTCGGCCACGGCGGGCACCTTTGGCGACACGGGCTTCGCGCACCCGTTCGACAACGACAACCTGAACCACTCGCTGCGCATGAGCAACGCGGTCAAGTTCACGAGCAACACGTATAGCGGCCTGAAGTTCGGCGCGCTCTACGCGTTCTCGAACAACACCGACTTCGCCGTGAACCGCGCCTACAGCTTCGGCGCGAGCTACACCAACGGGCCGCTTGCCATCGCGGCCGGTTATCTGCAACTGAACGGCACCCAGGGCGCCACGGCGAGCAGCCCGGGCGCAGTGGATCTCGCGGAATCGACGGCCAACGGCAAGGGCGGCTTCTCGCTCGGCGCCGACCGCCTGCGTTCGTTCGGCGGCGGCATCAACTACACGTTCGGCCCGGCCACGGCGGGCTTCGTGTTCACGCGCAGCGAATACACGGGTACGAGCTCGTTCGGCTCGCAGGGCGGCGACATGAGCTTCAACAACTACGAAGTGAACGGGAAATATCAGTTGAACCCGGCGTGGAGCCTGGGTCTCGCCTACACCTTCACGGATGGCCACGTGAGCAACACGACCACGTTCGGCGCCGATCCGAAGTGGAACCAGGTGGACGCACAGGTCGTGTACCGCCTCTCGAAGCGCACCGATCTGTACGGCGAGGCGATGTACCAGCACGCCACGGGGCACAACTACGTGGCGTTCATCAACACGGCGGGCGGCGCGTCGTCGACGGCCAATCAGGTGGTGGGCACGGTGGGCTTGCGCGCGCGCTTCTAATCACAGCACCAGCGACAGCGCGATCGACACCCACACGGCCGTCGCGCCGCACAGAAAGGCGCGGCGCGCCATCAGGAAGCGCGACTCGTCGTTGGGCTTCGCGGGCGAGGTGGCGAGCCAGGGCACGCTGCCGAGGCACGCGAAGCCCAGGAGCGCAATGCCGACGACCACACGGTCGCCGATGCGCCAGGCCGAGGGCTCGTGCAGCCCCCAGTAGCCCAGCGCGATCATGCCGATCGAAAACATCGTCGAGGCGGCCGAACTGAGCGCCACCACCGATCCCGTCGGAGATTGCATCGAATGTCTCCCTCGCGCGCCTCGCGCAGTTGGGCCACCAGGTTGGCCCACCAGGTCGGGCCATTATCGGCGGGCGGGCAGGAGGCGGCAACGCCGCGGCCTGCCCACGCCGGAAGCGGCTTACGCGCCTGGCCGCACCATCTGGAACATCTCGCCGATCTGCGCGTAGTCGGCGCGATAGCCCGCGCGCATCACGGGCTGGGCGGCGTGCGTGTCGAAGAGGCCGTCCTTCAGGAACGCCTCGCGAATATGCACGCCCACCACCTGCCCAAGCGCCAGCCAGTTGTCCATGGGCGTGCCGTCGAGCGTTTTGAGCCGCACGATCTGCAGCAGCTTGCATTCGAGCGCGGCCGGCGCTTCGGCCACGTGCGGCGCCGCGACGTTGCGGCCCGGTGCGGCGGTGAGGCCCGCGAGCGCGAATTCGTCGACGTCGGCGGCGACCGGCGCGGAGGTGCGGTTCATCTGCGGCGCGAGCGCCTTCGACGTGAGATTCCAGACGAACTCTCCGGTCTCCTCGATGTTGCTGATGCTGTCTTTGCGGCCTTCGCTGCAGAACCCGATGATCGGCGGAAAGGTGGCGAACGCGCCAAAGAAACTGTAGGGCGCGAGATTGAGCATGCCGCTCTTCGCGCGGCTGGAGATCCAGCCGATCATGCGCGGCGCGACGATCGCCTTGAACGGGTCGTGCGGCAGGCCGTGGCCCTGGGCGGGGTCGTAGAAGTAGCTATTGGACATGTGGATAAGACGTAGCGATTTCGAAGCGGCATCACTATGACACGGGCGGCGCGCGGCTGTCGTCACGCCAGACGAAGCGGCTTCGGCTCGCAGCAGCCCCAAACCAGCCCCAAACCAGCCCCATATCGGCCCCATATCGGCCCCAAACGCAACAAGGCCGGCTCTCTTTCGAGAGCCGGCCTTGTTTGATGACCTTGCGGTCTGACCGGAGAAACGCGTTGGAAGGCGAGCGCCGTCCGAAGCGCCTCAGCTTCGATCAGTCACGCGGCATGCCGAACGGCATGTAGTGCGAACGGCGAACGCGCTCTGCTTCGCGGTGACGCGCTTCGTACGAATATTCCGAATCCATCGGCAGGTACGGCGACGCGAAGAGATCGCTCACCTTTTGGATCAGTGCAAAGATGAAGCTCATGGCGACTCCCAGTTAGGCTGCGGTTCAGGGTTTTCCCTAAGACAGAATCGATTATAGGGTTTTCCCTAGGACAACGCTAGTGCAACGCAGCAAAAAAACTGCGACGCACCGTCGCACGGGGTCGCGCGCAATCGATGCGTTGCAGCAAAACAACGCATCGATATTTCGGATACAGGGGCGGGATCGCGCGACGAAGCCGTTCAGCGAGTGGCTTTCTGGGCGGTTTTGGCGTGCGCCGCACGCGTGGAATGCGCCGCGGCACGGCGCGCGGGCGTGGGTGCAGCCTTGGCGGGCTGCGCCTTGACCACCGCTCGTGCGGGGGCCGCCGGGGTATCCGCGGCAACAGCAGCCGCCGCCGTTGCGGCAGTGACCGCGGCAGTTTGCGCGGCAACGCGCTGCGACAGGTCGTCGACCGAGGACTGCTGCTTCAGGATGAACTGCTCGAGGCGCGCTTCGTTTGCGCGAGACTCGTTCGCGAGACTGTCGAGCCGCACCGACTGCGCGACGCCGAAACCCACCGATGCCAGCACCGCCACCGAGGCAGCAGTGAGCACCCACTTGAGTTGCCGCGACGACGCGGCGGCCATATGGCGCTGCTCGGCGAGCGCGCCCTGAAGCGCGTCGAGGCGCTGCGCCAGCGCGTTTGGCTCGGCGGCCGCTTGAGCGGCTTCGGGCGCGAACCCAGCGGGTTCGACGCGTTCTGCGTTGTCGATGGCAAACGACGGTTCGGCGACGAAGGCCGCAGCAGCCGGGCCCTGCGCTTCACCAAAGCCCGGCGCCACCGGATCGATCCCAGCCCCGGCTCCGGCCGGAGCAGCGGCACGCTTCGCCCGCGGCGCGCGGCGCGCGGTCGTTGCCCCCGCAACGGGGCTCGCCACGCTGGCCTCATCGCCGGACGCTGCCGCCGCCTGGGCGGGCTCCGGGTTTTCGAAGCCGCTCAACGTGCCCTGGCGCACGGGAGCATCCGCTTGCGCGACCGCGGCGAGACTCTCGCCGTCGAGCGCTTGCGGACCATCGAATTCGGAAGCAACAGGGGATTCAGTAACGTTGGACGGCGCCGATGTGGCGCGCGGTTGCCACGGTGCGGTGCGTTCAGGATGCGAAGAGCTCAAGGATGCGGTATCTGCGTAATCAGCCATGGGTCAGCGATGCGGTTCGCGTCGCGCGCCGGCCGTTCACGGCCGTTTGGCGACGTCCTCGTGTTCTGGTTCGAACGCCCATTGTCGCATGCCAGAACGCGTGGCCAGATGCTCTTCCCCCACTTACCCACCAGGCATCGACCGGACAACCCACGCAGGTCAACTCTGCACGCCGTCCTCGCGAAACTCCTTCACGTCGGGCAAGCGCCGCAGCGTCGCGCAAATCGCCTCGTACTCCATCGACGACACGCGGGCGAGCGTGATCATCACTTCGTCCAGCTCGGGCGAGTCGTCGCTCTGCTGCACGACGAACTGCTTCACGCGCGGGCTCGACGTGCCGAGCGCGTCGTGCAGCGAGTGAAACGTGAGGGCGCCGCGGCTCACGAGCAGCGTGAGCTGGCGGCGCTGCCGGAACGTGATGAAGCGCCGCTCGAGCGGCTTGATGCCCGCGAGGATGATGAGAATGATGACGGTCGCCGCAATCGCGCCTGTATAGAGCCCGCCGCCCACCGCGAGCCCCACGGCCGCGACCGACCAGAGGCTCGCCGCCGTCGTGAGGCCGCGCACGATCTCGCCGCGCAACAGGATCGAGCCTGCGCCGAGAAAGCCGATGCCCGAGACGACCTGCGCCGCCATCCGGGAAGGATCGAGCACGACGTGGTCTTCCTTGAGCACATCGGCGAAACCGTAGGCCGAGACGAGCATGATGAGCGCCGAACCCACGCACACGAGCATATGGGTGCGCAGGCCCGCCGCCCACGAAAGCCGCTCGCGCTCGAAGCCGATCACGCTGCCGAGCAGGGCGGCCAGGACCAGCCGCGAAATGAGTTCCCAGTTTCCGATCATTGTTATCACCCTCCTGGTCTTGTTGTCGTGGGCGCGGTCGCCCCGCGGCAGGCGGGAATCTCCCGCGCAATTTGCGAATGCGTACAATCGCCGGCATTGCTCATTTGAAGTGACGCGGTCCCCCGCACCTTTTCGCCATGAACACACCTACGAGCGCAGCCAGCCTGCGCGAGCATTTCGACCGCATCGTCCTGCCGATGTGGCGCGGCCCGGGCTTCAACGCCGACCTGCGCCTGCCCTACGAGGCGATCGATGCGGCCGGCGCGAAGCCCCTGCCCGTCACGCGCTACCGCGCGATGGCGTGCGCCCGCCAGCTGTTCGTCTTCTCGCAGGCCGGCGACGCCGCGCACGCGCAAACGCTCTTCGAAACGCTGCGCCACACTTTTCAGGACCCGAAACACGGCGGATGGTTCTACAGCGTCGACGCCGCCGGCGCGCCGCTCGACACCACCAAGGACCTCTACACGCACGCCTTCGTGGTCTTCGCAACCGCGGCCTACGGCCAGCGCTTCGGCGTGAACGAAGCGCTCGGCGTCGCGCGCGAAACGTCCTCGCTGATCGTCGATCGCTTCGCCGCCCACGACGGGCTGCTGAACGCGGCGCTCGACGCTTCCTTTGCGAGCGTGACCGGCGCTCCGCTGCAGAATCCGCTCATGCACCTCACCGAAGCCTGGCTCGTCGCGAGCGAAGCGACCGGCGACAGCGCCTTCGACACCGCCATCACGAAGCTCGTCGAAGCGCTCGCGCGCGGTTTCCTGCACGAGCCGACGGGCTGCATCGCCGAATTGCCGCTCGGCGCGGCGGACAACCGTCTCGAGCCCGGACATCAGTTCGAGTGGTTCTGGCTGGCAACGCGTGCGGGCGCGCGGCTGGGTGCGTCGGGTCTGGACGAGGCGCTTGCGCGCGCCTTCGCCTTTGCGCAGAAGCACGGCGTGGACCCGGAAACGGGAGCCGTGGCGGCCGCGCTCGACGAGCACGGCCGTGTAATCGATGCCACGCAGCGGATCTGGGCGCAAACGGAATACTTGCGCGCGCTCGCCACACACGGCGACGCCGAGGTGCGCGCCGCGCTCGCGCCGCAAGTCGCGCGCTTCGCACCGCGCTTTCTCACGCCGCAGGGCTGGGTGGAATGCCGCAGCGCAAACGGCGACGTGGCGCGCGCGGACATGCCGTCCACGACGCCGTATCACCTCTTGACCGCTTATCAGGGCATGGGCATCTGAGACGCCCGATACGTCACAGCGCGAAACACCAAGGCGGGCGGGCGCAGGCCCGCCGCCGAGGCGCTCGAGCGGCTAAAGCGGCTCAGGCTGCTCAGGCCGCCAGCACGGCCGGCGAAATCTCGAACGCCGCCACGGCCTCGGAAAGCTGGCGCGTCTGCTGATGCAGCGAAGCCGCGGCAGCCGCGGCCTCCCCACGAGCGCCGCGTTCTGCTGGGTCATCTGGTCCATCTGCGAGACGGCCTGATTCACCTGATCGATGCCCGTGCTCTGCTCGAGCGACGAGGCGCTGATACCCGCCATCATCTGCGTGGCCCGCGAGATCGAGTTCGACACCTCGCGCATCGACTCGCCCGCGCGCTCAACCAGCTCCGAGCCGCCGCGAATCTGCGAAACCGACTCGCTGATCAGCGTCTTGATCTCCTTGGCCGACTGCGCGCTGCGCTGCGCGAGCCCGCGCACCTCGCCCGCCACGACCGCGAAGCCGCGGCCCTGCTCGCCCGCGCGCGCCGCTTCCACAGCCGCGTTGAGCGCGAGAATGTTGGTCTGGAACGCGATGCCGTCGATCACGCCAATGATCTCCGCGATCTTGTCCGAGCTTTGCGCAATGCCGCGCATGCGCTCGACCACCTCGCCCACCACGGCGCCGCCGCGCGCGGTCGCGTCGAGCGCGGCCTCCGCCAGCGCGTTCGCCTCGCGCGCGTTTTCGGCCGTGTTGCGCACGGTGCCCGTCAATTCCTCCATGCTCGCCGCCGTTTCCTCCAGCGACGCCGCCTGCGATTCGGTGCGCGCCGAAAGATCGGCGTTGCCGGTGGCGATCTCGTCCGCGCCCACGTTGATGGAACCCGCCGTTTCCCGCACGGTGTGGACCGTGCGCGCGAGGCTGGCCTGCATCAGCGCAAGACCCTGGAACAGCCGGCCGATCTCGTTTTCGCCGCGCGCGGCGATGCGCTCGTCGAGGCGCCCGCGCGCGATACGGTCGAAATGGCGGCCCGCTTCCTCGAGCGGCTCCACCACGCCGCGCCGCAACGCGAAGTGCACGCCGCTCGCCAGTGCGACCAGCAGCAGCACGATGAAGATGCCCACGCCCTGGAAGAGCGCGAGGCGCGAGTCGATCGAGTCGAGCGATGCGCGGCTCGCCGCGGAGCTGAACTGCACAAAGGAGTGCAGCTCTGCGAGATAGGCATCCTGGTAAGACTGCGTAGGCTGGTCGAGGAAGGCTTGCAGATTGTTGCCGTTGAGGTCATCGATCAGCTCGCCGAGCGCCTTGCGGTAGACCTGGAAGCGCTCGCCGAGCGCGGCGACGCGCGCGCGGTCGTCGTCGTTGATCGGCGGTACGGCCATGAGCGCTGCGAACGTGGTGTCGGCGGCGGCCAGCTGGTCGCGCGCGTGATTGACCATGTCGGTCGGCACCGTGCCGCCACGGACCATGCGCGTGCCCGCGCGCGAGAGATTGATACGGGCGTCCATCAACTGCTGGGTGATGACGTTGGCGGCGCTTGCCTGCCGCAACGCCACTTTCGAGAGGTCGGCCACGTCGTCGTGCGTGCGCGTGAGCGACCAGTAACCAAGTCCTGCCGTCACGAGCTGCAGTACACAGAACGCGACGAGGACACACAACAGGCCGGATGCGACCTTGATCTTGCTGAACATCGGGGACACCTGGGATGGCAGTGAATGAGTGAGGCGCGAGCATGTGATCGCCCGGGCCCGCACTGCGTTTACGGCCACGCAAAGGCCATTTTTGAGCCCCAAACCGTGAAAAAACGGCCCAAAATGCGCAACGAATCATTTCAGCAATGGTTGCACGATCATTCCCAGCATTTTTCGCAACAATAAAATGCCGCCTCGATTCGATTCACCTTGACTCGACGCCGATGCTTCCTAGAGTGGTTAGGAAACCACACGGGGATAGACCCAGGGAATGCCACGATGACAGATCTTGTGGATCGCGCACGCGGCGCTTTGCATGCCCAACCGTTCAGCGTGCTGCTCGGAACCGAACTGACGCACGTGGGAGCCGACGAGCTGACCCTGCGGTTGCCGGTACGCGACGAGCTCAAGCAGCAACACGGCTTCGTGCATGGCGGGGTGATCAGCTATCTCGCCGACAACGCGCTGACCTTCGCGGGGGCGCTGGCGCTCGGGCCGCGGGTGGTGACGGGGGAATACAAGATCAACTATCTGCGCCCGGCACTCAAGGGCACGCTGATGGCGCGCGCGCGCGTGGTGCACGCGGGGCGGTACCAGGCCACCTGCCAGTGCAGCGTCTACGTGATGGAAAACGGCGACGAAAAGCTCGTGGCGCTCGCGCAGGGGACGGTGAACCGGCTGCCGGAAGGCGGTGGGCCGGAAGAGAAAGGTTAGACGAACCAGGGCCTGCTCCGCAAAACGAAACGCGCGAGGGGAAGCGGGTCTGCCCCGCCTCCCCTCGCGCGCTTTTTCGTGCTTCAGCGGCGCTTACTCAGCCGCGCGCGTTTTCTGCTGCTGTTCGCCGAGGCCCTCGATGCCCAGACGCACGGTCTGCCCCGCCTTCAGGAACACGGGGTTCGGCTTCACGCCCATGCCCACGCCCGGCGGCGTGCCGGTGGAGATCACGTCGCCCGGCTGCAGGCTCATGCACTCCGAGAGGTACGAAACGAGCTTCGCGACCGAGAAGATCATGGTGCGCGTGCTGCCGTTCTGGTAGCGATGGCCGTCCACCTCGAGCCACATCGAGAGGTTCTGCGGATCGGCCACTTCGTCGCGCGTGACGAGCCACGGGCCGGTCGGGCCAAAGGTGTCGAAGCCCTTGCCCTTGTCCCACTGGCCGCCGCGCTCGATCTGCCATTCGCGCTCGGACACGTCGTTGATCACGCAGTAGCCCGCGACGTAGTTGAGCGCATCCGCCTCGCTCACGTTCTTCGCGTGCTTGCCGATCACCACGCCCAGCTCCACTTCCCAGTCGGTCTTCTTCGAGCCGCGCGGGATCTCGATGTCGTCGTTCGGGCCGACGATGGCGCTCGTCCACTTGTTGAAGACGACCGGCTCGCTCGGCACCGGCATGCCCGATTCGGCCGCGTGGTCGGCATAGTTCAGGCCGATGCACACCATCTTGCCGATATGGCCCACGCAGGGCCCGATACGCGGATTGCCTTCGACCAGCGGCAGCGTTTCCGGGTCGATCGTGCGCAGTTGCGCGAGGCCGGCGTCGGAGAGCACGTCGCCCGCAATGTCGGCCACGTTGCCCGAGAGCGCGCGAATGCGGCCTTCGGCGTCGAGCAGGCCCGGTTTTTCGTGGCCCTTCGGGCCATAGCGAAGCAGTTTCATCGTCTGTGTTCCTCGTGTGTCTGTGCGTTGCTGTCGGTCAGCATCGCCTGGGAGAATTTTGGAGCTAACTAGTTAGACCATCCGCCATCGATCACATGCGCCTGGCCGGTCGTGAACCCCGATTCGTCGGAGGCGAGGTAGAGTGCGAGCGCGGCGATTTCCTCGGGCTTGCCCACGCGCCCCATCGGCTGGCGCGAGACGAACGCGGCGCGCGCCGCTTCGACGCTCGTGCCCTGCGCCGCCGCTTGCGTGGCGATGCGCTCCTCGAGCGACGGCGACGACACCGTGCCCGGGCAGATCGCGTTGCAGCGGATGCCGCGCGTCACGAAGTCCGCAGCCACGGCCTTCGTCAACCCTATCACGGCAGCCTTCGAGGCGCCGTACACAAAGCGGTTGGGCACACCCTTTACGCTCGACGCCGCCGACGACATGTTAATAATCGATCCTGCGCCCTTCGCCAGCATGCCCGGCAGGAAAGCGCGGATGGTCCGGTACATCGCCTTCGCGTTCAGATCGAACGCGAAGTCCCAATCTTCTTCGCTTGCTTCCAGTATCGAGCCCGCGTGCACGAAACCCGCGCAGTTGAACAGGACGTCGATCGCGCCCAGTTCCTGCGCGAGCGCCGTGATGGCTGCGCCGTCGAGCACGTCGAGCTTGCGAGCCTCGACCGGTAGCGCCGAAAGCGCGTCGATGCGCAGGTCCGTGGCGATCACGCGCGCGCCTTCGCGTGCGAACAATTCGGCGGCCGCGTAGCCGATGCCCTGGCCCGCTGCGGTGATCAAGGCCGTCTTGCCGGCCAGTCTTTGTACCATCTGCCACTCCGGTTGGATGCGCGGCACGGCGATACCCGACATTGCAGGAAGCGCCCCATGCCGCGATCGAGCGATGAAATCGCGGAAAGAAGTCGGGATGACGCAAACGGCCATTATGGCGACGCAGGCGCGCCTCGTGGCGTTCGGCGGACGTTGTCTAACCGGCTGGACCGGCCTCAAGGTTGGTCGTAAGGTCGGTCTTCAGCCGATAGAAAGCCGCGGCGTTGCTGCCAAACAGGGCGGCGCGCTCGTCCGCCGAAAGCGTTTTAGTGAGCTGTTGCGCGCAGGCGTGCCAGCGTTCGTAGTCGCCATTGAGGTTCAGCACCGGCCAGTCGCTGCCCCACATGAGGCGTTGCGGACCGAACGACGCGAACAGATGCGCGACCCAGGGCGCCAACGTGGCGTTGTCCCAGCCTGGCGCGGCTTCGGTCGCGAGCCCCGAGAGCTTGCAATGCACTTGCGGGAACCGCGCGAAGCGCGTGATGGCCTGCGACCACGCTGCGAATCCGCTCGCGCCGCCAGCCGCGATGGGCGGTTTCGCGCCGTGATCGATCACCACCCGCAAATCCGGATGCCGCGCGAGGAACGTGGCGAGCGCGGGCGCGTGGCGCGTGAAAACGAGCGCGTCGAAGGCGAGATCGTGCGCGATGAGCGCTTGTATGCCGCGCGCGGTATCGGCGGTTGCGATCCAGTCGTCATCCGGGAGGTCCTGAAGCATCGGCCGCACGCCGCGCAGCTTCGGCTCACGCGCAAGCTCGGCGATCAGCGTGCCTACGTGCGGGTCGTCGAGCGGCACCCAGCCCACCACGCCCGCAATCGAGGGCTCGTTGCGCGCGAGATCGAGCAGCCAGCGCGTTTCCTCGACGGTGGGCGCGGCCTGCACGACCACCGTGCGCGACACGCCGCACGACGCGCGCAGCGGCGCGAGATCGGCGGGGCCGAACGCGCGATAGAGCGCGGTCATCGACGGCGTGAGCCAGCCGTAATCGCCGCGCGCGGGGTCCCAATAGTGCTGATGGGCGTCGATCCGTTCGATCGTGGCCATGGCTCAAGCCTGCGGAAGCGGTGCGCGCGGATCGAGAAGCCCCTTGTCGCGCAGCGCGAGCCACAACTCGCGGGGCAATTTCGTTTCGAACGACGCCACGTTCTCGCGCACTTCCTGGGGGCTGCGCGCGCCGTTGAGCACGGTCGCCACGGCCGGATGCGCATAGGGAAACTGCAGCGCCGCGGCCGCGAGCGGCGCGTCGTAGGTCCGGCAAATCGTTTCGAGCCGCGCCACGCGTTCGACCACGTCCTTCGGCGCATCGGCATAGTTGAACTTGAGTTCGCCAAGCAGACCATGCGCGAGAATGCCCGAATTGAACGCACCGCCCAGCAGAATGCTCACACCCTTCTTCTCGCACTCCGGCAGCAGATCGTCGAGCGGCGCCTGTTCGAGCAGCGTATAGCGGCCCGCCAGCAGCGCGCAGTCGATATCGAATTCCTGCATGGCCTCGAGTATCACTTCGCGTTCGTTCACGCCGAAGCCGATCGCCTTGATCGCGCCCGCCTTGCGCAATTCGTCGAGCGCCTTGAAGCCGCTGTCGCTCAGTTGCCGCCAGTAGTGCTCGTTGCGCTCGCCGTGTGTGTAGCGGCCGATGTCGTGCACGAGCAGGACGTCGATCTCGGGAATGCCGAGCCGCTGCTGGCTGTCTTCGAACGAACGCAGAATGCCGTCGCGCGTGTAGTCGAAGATCGCCTCGAAGGGCAGCGGATCTTGCCAGCCCTCGCTGCCGTCGTACGGATGCGTGCGCGGCACGAAGTGGCGGCCCACCTTCGTGGAAATCACGTACTCGTTGCGCGAATAGCGCCGCAACGCCGCGCCCAGCCGGTGTTCGGCCTTGGTGTGGCCATAGTGCGGCGCGGTGTCGAAAAAGCGGATGCCGGCTTGCCACGCGGCGTCGACAGTGGCCTGCGCTTCTTCCTCGGTCAGGTCGCGATACAGGCCGCCGAGCGGCGCGGTGCCTAGACCCAGTGCGCTCACTTCGAGCGCCGTGCGTCCGATACGGCGCGTGTGCGCCACCTTGGGATGCTGTTCTTGCGCCATGGCTCGTCACCTCCGGGAGATGGTTGTATCCACAACGAAACGGTTTGAAAGCACGTTTTAGTTCACGGCTTCGACAATCGGCACGCGCGCACTGGCGGGCAGACATGCGGGACCGACTGGCTCGAAGGTCTTGTACGTCAGGATAAACTCCTGGTGCCCGAGCCCTTCCGACTTCGAGCGCTCGCCGCCCGCTACCGCCAGCGTGCGCTCGAACACTTCGCGCCCCACTTCGTCGAGCGTTGCGCGGCCTTCCAGAATGCGGCCTGCATCCACGTCCATGTCGCCGGCGAGATTGCGGTAGGTTTGCGGGTTCGCGCACACCTTGATGACGGGCGCAAGCGCCGAACCCACCACCGACCCGCGCCCCGTCGTGAACAGGATCACATGCGCGCCGCACGCGATCAACTCCGCGATTTCCGCATTGTCGCTGATATTCGGAAAGCCGAAGCGCGGCTCGCCGTCGGGCACCACGTCGAGCAGATAAAGCCCGCCCGTGGGCGGCACGTCGCCAGGCTTCACGATGCCGACGATCGGCGAGGCGCCGCTTTTCGCGTATGCGCCGAGCGACTTCTCCTCCTGCGTGGTGAGCCCGCCGTCCGCGTTGCCAACGGCGAACGACCCGTGGCCGAGAATCGAGTAATAGCGCGCCGCCTTGGCCACGCATGCCACGATCTCCGCGCCGAGTTCGGGCCTGGCCGCCCGGCTCTCCATGTGGAATTCGCAGCCCACCAGCTCGCCGGTTTCCTCGAAGATACAGGCCGCCCCCGCCGCAATCAGTTGATCGAAGGCGCGACCCACTGCCGGGTTCGCGGTGATGCCACTCGTGCCGTCCGAGCCGCCGCAAATCGTGCCGACTACGAGTTCGTCCAGACGCATCGGCACCTTCTTCTGCGCGGCGAGTTGCGCGCGCGCGCCGCGCACCCAGTCAAGGCCGTACTGGATCGTGCTGCGCGTGCCGCCCTTTTCCTGAATCGTCAGGACTTCTACCGGACGACCGCTCGCGCGAACCTGCTCCACGAGATAGTGCTTGTTCATGCTCTCGCAGCCAAGCGACACGAACAGCACCGCACCCACGTTCGGATGCGTAGTGAGCTGCTTCATCATCTTCTCGGCGTAGCTGTTCGGGTAGCAGCCGGGAAAGCCGATGAGATGCACAGGCGGCTCATGTTGCCTGTCTGGATCGTCGAAAGCGTCGAATGGTTCGCGAAACTGCGCGACGATTTCGTGCGCCACATGGTGCGCGCATTCCACGAGATAGGCCACCGCAACCACGTTGCGAATGCCCTTGCGGCCGTCGTTGCGCAGCCAGCCTTCGATCATGGGTTCGGCGGCTTGTGAAGGTGTGACGTTGCTATGGCTCATAACTTGAATCCTGCTCCGGGCGCATGCCGCATCATGAGATCACGACTTGTGCGGCACAAACTCGTGCCCTGCGTCGTGCGTATAGGTCGGCAGATAATCGCTTTCCAGGTTATGCGTGTGCAGATGCTCGCCGCGCGCCACCGGCCCGTTCACGTGGCCGATGCGCGCGCCGTAGCGCAGCACCTTCTCCTCTTTCGCGAGCGCGTAGCGCGCCACCTTGTGACCGAGTTCGATCGTCTTCGCGAGCGTCACGCGCTCGCCTTCTATCTCAACGGTCTCGCCCTGCGTCAAGTGCGCCGCCGCAATCAGGCAGTTGTCCTCAGGGGCAAGCAGAATGAGGCGAGCGTCCGTTTGGGGTGCATTGCTGTTCACAGAGAGTCTCCGCCTTTAGTTCTGTGCCTCGCCGCCCGCAAGCCGCGCCACCATCAGCGAGCCGAGGATGATCGCCCCGTAAATCGCCTGAATCCAGAACGACGGGACCTGCGCGAGCGTGAGCAGGTTCTGCACCACGCCAAGCAGCAGCACGCCCGAGAGTGCGCCCAGCATCGTGCCCTTGCCGCCATCGAGCGAAATGCCGCCGATCACCGCCGCCGCGAACACCGTGAAAATCATGCCATTGCCCTGATTCGCATTGATCGCGCCCACGTAGCCGGTAACGATCAAGCCGCCAATCGCGGCAAGCACGCTGCCGAGCACGAACACGCCCCACGTGATGCGCTCCACGCGGATACCGGCGGCGCGCGCTGCATCAGGATTGCCGCCGATTGCATAGAGCGCGCGGCCCACGCGGTGATAGCGCAGCATGAACGCGGCGATCGCGAACGCAGCGGCGGCGAGCCACACGGAAACCGGCAGGCCGAGCACGATGGTCGTGGCGAGCGAGAAGAACGACGAAGGCATGTCGAAGAGCGTGCCGCCTTTCGTTGCGCCCACAAGCATGCCGCGCAGCACGATCAGCATGGCGAGCGTCACGATGAACGCGTTCAGGCGCAGCCGCACCACGAGAAAGCCGTTGATGAAGCCGATCAGCGCACCCACCAGCACGATGGCGGCGAGCCCGACGAACGCAGGCCACTGCGTGCCGAAGCCCGCCGACGCGGCCGGCATGACGAGCATCGCGCCAACGGCGGGTGCGATGCCCACGGTCGATTCGAGCGAAAGATCGAACTTGCCCGTGAGCACGATAAGCGATTCGGCGAGCACCACGAGCGCGAGCGCGGCGGACGCGCCGAGCACGCTGATGAGATTGGCGCGCGTGAGAAAGCTCGGACTCACGAAGCCGCCGATCACGAGCAACAACACGAGCGCAGGCAGCAGCGCGAAATCGCGCAGGCGCGCCAGTTCTATGCGCGGACGGGCACGGCGAGCGTTCGCGGCCGCATTGGACTGCGCCGTCGCGAACGCGGGCGTCGAAACACTATTCTTCATGGAGATCGACTCCTTCAATCGATGCGATCAGTTCGTGGTCCTGCCATCCGGCCGCCATCTCGGTGACCACTTCGCCGCGAAACATCACGAGCACGCGGTCACAGGTGCGCAAGTCGTCGAGTTCGCTCGACACCACCAGCACGGCCTTGCCTTCGTCGCGCACGCGGTCCACGACCGAAAGCAGCGCTTCCTTCGATTTCACGTCCACGCCCGCCGTGGGATCGATCAGCACGAGAACGTCGGGACTGCTTGCCAATGCGCGCGCCATCACCACTTTTTGCTGGTTGCCACCCGAGAGACCTGAAACCACGTGGTCCGGACCTTGCGCAACAATGCCGAGCGACTCGATCATGCGCCTGCCGAATGCCTGCTTCTTCGCCGGCGGCGCGAAACCAAAGCGCCCCAGTAGCCCCGCAATCGTCATGGAAGCGTTCTCGGCCACCGACTGCGTGAGCACGAGCCCTTCGTGATGACGGTCCTTTGGCACGCAACCTATGCCGCTCGCAAGCGCCGCGGGCACGTCGCCGGGCGTGAGCGGTGCGCCTTTTACGCGGATCTCGCCCGAGCGCTGCGCCGTGAGTCCCGCAATCGCCTCGCCCACGCTCGTGCGACCGCTGCTCGTCGCGCCCGTGAGTCCTACCACTTCGCCGCGCCTTAGCGTGAACGACACGTCGTGATAGTCGCGGCCCGTGAGGCCACGCACTTCGAGCGCGAGCGGCGCGTTGGCGGGGAGCGCCGCGCGCGCCGCCGCATCGGCGACGTTCAGGCCGCCGCGCTCGCCCGTCATGGCTTCAATGAGCTTCTCGCGCGGCAATTGCGCCACGCTCGCACTCACGATATGACGCGCGTCGCGCAGCACCGTGACTGCCTGGCAAATCTCGTACACCTCCTGCAAATGGTGCGAGATGAACAGGAACGTCACGCCTTCGCGCTGCAATTCGTCGATCCGCCGGAAGAGGCGCTTGATTTCCTCGCCGTCGAGCTGCGCAGTCGGTTCGTCGAGGATGATGAACCGCGCACCATACGAAAGCGCCCGCGCAATCTCCACGAGCTGGCGCGCTTCGACCGTGAGGTCGCCCGCGCGCGCGTCCTCGCGCACGTCGATGCGCCAGTGGTCGAGCAGCGCTCGCGCGTCGCGGCGCATGGTCGGCCAGTCGATCACGCCGCGCCGCCGCGGCTGGCGATTAATGAAGAGATTTTCCGCGACCGTGAGATCGCGGATGATGGTCGAGTGCTGATACACGCAGGCCACGCGCTCGCGCCAGGCGTCACGGTCGGCGAGCGCGGGCGCGCTCTCGCCGTTGAAACGCACACTGCCTTCGTCGGGCTTGCGCAGTCCGGTGAGGATCGAAACGAGCGTGGACTTGCCTGCGCCGTTGCGCCCCACCAGTGCATGCGACTCGCCCGCCATCACGCGCAGGCTCACGTCGGCGAGCGCTGCCGTGGAGCCATAACGCTTCGTCACGCCGCTCGCCTCGACCACAGGCGCGAGTGCCCGCGCAGCCGCCTCGCGGCTGCCCACAAATACCGCGCCGCCCCACGGCGGCGCGGTATCCGCTACGGTCCGATCGCTGGTTCGATCGTTCATTTGACGGTGTTGCCCCACAGGTTCTTGTCGTCGACGTTCTGCTTCGTCACGAGCGGCGCCGGCAACTGGTCTTCGAGAATGCCGGACTGCAACTGGATGATGGTGCTGTCGTGATCGGTCTTGCCCGGCTTGAACGTCTTGCCCTCCAGCGCGGCCTTGATGTAGTAGAGACCGTACTTCGCGTAGAGGTCGGCGGGCTGCGAAACCGTTGCATCGATCTCACCCTTGCGGATTGCTTCGAACTCCTGCGGAATGCCGTCGTTGGAAACGATCACGATGTGCTTCGGATCGCCCGCGGGAAAGAGCAATTGCTTGCGGCGCAACGTTTGCAGCGTGGGCGAGAGATACACGCCGCCCGCCTGCATGTAGATGCCCTTCACATCGGGGTTCGCGGTGAGCAGGCTGTCCAGCGCGCTCGCCGCCACGTCGCCCTTCCAGCCCGCCGGAATTTCGAGCAGCGACAGATTCGGGTAGTGCTTCAGGCACGCGCGGAACGCTTCCGAACGGTCGCGCCCGTTCACCGAGGCGAGGTCGCCCATGATCTGCACGACCTTGCCCGACTTCACGTGCTCGCCAATGTATTTGCAGGCCTGCTCGCCGTACGCGTGATTGTCGGCGCGCACGACCATGGCGACGTTGCCCTGCGTGGGCGCGACGTCCACGGCCACGACTTTCACGTCTTTCTGGGCGGCATTGCCGAGCGCGCGGCTAATCGCGGCTGAATCGATCGGCCCGACCACGATGCCCTTCGCGCCCAGATTGATCATGTTGTTCATGTCCGTGATCTGCTGGGCGGGATCGTTATTCGAGTTCACGGGCGCGAGAACGTCGATGCCGTCCTGCTTCGCGTAAGCACCGAGGTAGTTGTTGTACGACTGCCAGAACGGCGAAGTCAGGAGCGGCAGACCGAGGCCGACCTTGCCGAGTTCGGCGGCGTTGGCCGCACTCGACGCGCCTAACGCCGCAGCGCAGGCCGCGGCGATGCAAAGCGATGTTGTGGCGGCGCGGGCGAAGGCGCCGCGCGTGTGGTGAATTGCGGTGGAGCGGCGGGCCTTCAAGAGCCCGGATGCGAACGCCATGTGTGTCTCCTTCTGGATCGATCGCGGCAACTAATCGCGGCAACTGAGTGCCCGGCGCGATCGATCTCTCGTTTGTTGAATGACATGTGTTCGCCGCGCCCACGTGGAATGCTCGAAGCGCCGGCGACCCGTTGCAACTGCCTCTTCCCTACCTGACGACGCTGGTGTTTATTCACCAGTGAACGTATTATTCATATACGCACATCACAAGGTCAAGCGATGTGCAGTGCAGCATGGGTCCGTGATTTCCCTGGGGACGATCAGATGGAAAAGAACGCGAAAAAAAGCCAGATGGACAACGTGCCCGAAGAAGCCGAAGAGAAAGACGACGCCGATCGCTATCGCGCGCCCGCGCTGGACAAGGGGCTCGACATCCTCGAACTGCTCGCGGAGCAACGCGCCGGCTTGACGCGCGCCGAGATCACGAAGGCGCTAGGCCGCAACGCGAGCGAGATCTACCGCATGCTCGAGCGGCTGGTGGCGCGTCAGTACGTGATCCGCTCGGAAGGCGGCGACCGCTATGCGCTGAGCCTGAAGCTCTTTGCGCTCGCGCACCGCCACCCGCCCATGGAGCGCCTGATTTCCGAAGCGCTGCCGCTCATGCAGCGCTTCGCCGACGAAGCCGAGCAGTCCTGCCATCTCACCGTGTACGACCGCGGCAACCTGCTGGTGATCGCACAGGTGGACGGGCCTGGCACGTGGGGCATTGCCGTACGGTTGGGTTCGCGCGTGGGCCTCGTCGATACGAGTTCGGGCCGCACGCTGCTCGCGTGGCAAACGCCGGAGCAGCGCGCGCACATGCTCGCGGAGCATACGAAGGTGAAGGGCGAGGTGGCGATCGATCACGCGGCGCTGGAAACCGCATGCGAGCAGGTGCGCGAGGTGGGCTTCTCGCGCAAGGACAGCCAGCAGATTTTCGGCGTGACGGACGTGACGTTTCCTGTGCTCGGACCTTCGGGTCAGGCGATCGCGGCGCTGACCTGCCCGTTCCTCAAGCGCATCGACGACTATGTCGCGCCCTCGCTCGACGAGGCCACGCAAATGCTGAGCGCAACCGTGCAGACCTTGTCGATGTTTCGCGAAGACGGCGCGGCGTAACGTTCAGCGCTGCGTGCTGCCCGCCGGGCGCGGGTTCATGCTGGCGCATGCCTCGTCTACTGCACGACCACGGGCGTACGACCGCCCGTTTCCTCCGTTATGCCTTGCGCCTCCCGCTCCACAATCGCCATGGAGAGTCGCTCGAAGTCGCGCGTGAATCCTGCCGTGTCGAACAACGGCGACGCGCTACGCGCGGCCGCGAGCTTTTCACGCACCCTCGCCCGCCAGGCCGCGTCGGTGGCAAAGCCGAGCGCGCTCTGGAAGTACGCGTCGAGATCGCGCGCGACGAGTTCGGAGAGGCCCACCGTGTGCAGCAGACTCATGCCCACGCGGCCCGCGAACAACGTGCCCGGCGCCGTCACCATCGGCACGCCCGCCCAGAGCGCGTCGCTGCCCGTGGTATGCGAGCCCACAGGCAGCGTGTCGAGCGCGAGGTCCGCGAGTGACAGGCGCGCGAGGTGCGCTTGCTGCGACACGCGCGGCGCGAAGATCACGCGAGCGGGGTCGACGCCTTGCGTTTCGTAGAAGCTGCGCAGGTTCGCTTTCGCGCGCACCGAGCCCGGGTCGAGCAGCCAGAGCACGCTGCCGGGCGTGGCCTTGAGCAGCCGCGCCCACAACGCCGACATCGGCGCGTTGAGCTTGAAGGTCTGGTTGAAGCTGCAAAACACGAAACCCGTTTCGGGCAAGCCCGCTTGCACGCGCGAGGGCGGCGGCGCGCTCTCGCGGCGGTGATCGACAGGCTGATAGCAATGCGGCATCAGCGCCAGTGTCTCGCTGAAGTGCGAGGTTGAATCGGGCGGCGTGACGATGGCGTCGGAGATGAGATAGTCGGCCAGCCGCGTGTGGCCGAGCGAGCCGGGATAGCCCAGCCAGCTCACGATCACGGGCGCGGGCCGCAGCGCCGTGATGCCAAGCCGCGCGCCCGTTGTATAGCCTTTCAGGTCGACGAGCAGGTGAATGCCGTCGCGCGCGATCTGGGCGGCCCCCTGGGCGTCGGACAGCGCGCCGATGTCGTGCCACGTGCCCGGCACATGCGCGAAGCGCGCACGCGTTGCGGCGTCGGGGTCGGGCCCGTACGAGTACAGATGAACGTCGAAGCGCGTGGCGTCGTGCAGTTCGAGCACGCCCGCCAGCAAGCGCAGCGTGGCGTGGTCGTAAAAGTCGGCCGAGAGATAGCCGATGCGCAACCGCTCGCCCGCTTCGCAGCGTGCAAGCGCGGCGGCGAGCCCCGCGCCGCGCGCCACGAGCGGCGCCGCGGCCAGTTCCCCGCGCCAGCGGCTCTGCGCGAAGCGCAACCCCGCTTCGCGATGCAACTGCGGCGTGAGCGCCGGAATGCCGAGCAGGCACCACGGCGTAAGGTTGTCCGCCGTGCCCGCCGACACCATGGCGAGCGCCGCCGCGTCGATCTCGGCAAGCTGCTGCCAGTGCGCCTCGCGGCGGCGCACGAATTGCGCGGCCTCCCAGCGCCCGCCCCGGCAATACGCTTCATCGGCTTCGTCGATGCGGTTCAGACGCTCCAGCAAACCGCCATAGCACTGCCAGAGATGCGGCGAATTCGGCGCGAGCGTGAGCGCTTGCTTGAGGTTTGCCTCGGCGGCTTCGAGCTGGCCGGCGTCCTGCTGAAGCATCGCGAGATTGCTGTAGGCGAGCGCGTAGCTGGCGTCCGTCGCAATGGCCTCGCGGTAGCAGGCCTCGGCTTGCAACAGCGAGTTGCGCTTCTTGAGCAGATTGCCAAGGTTGCTGAACACGCGCGCCTCGCGCACGCCCGCGCCGATCGCGGCGCGATACGCTTCGATCGCCTCGCCGTCGCGGCCCTGCCATAGCAGCGCCCAAGCGAGATCGCGCTGGCACGGCCCGCTTTCGCGCTGGGCAAGCGACGCGCGCAGCCAGTGTTCGGCTGCCTCGAACTGCGATTGCCGCGCGAGCGTCACGCCGAGTTGATGGAGCGCTTCGGCATGATGCGGGGCCTGTGCGAGGATTTCGCGAAACAGCGCTTCGGCGAAGCTGTATTTTTCGTCGTTCAGGTGCCCGATGCCGCGTTGAAGCAAAGCCTCTGGACGCGAATCGGCTTGAGATGAGGGGCGCGATGAGTTCATCCGGCGATGATAGGGAGCGCCATCGCATGATGAAATCGGACACGTCCTACATGTGCGCCGCGCGAGCATGCCTGCCCGTTCCGCGCAAATGGAAGGCCGCCACGCAAAACGGTTAGAATGGCGGCCCTCTCAAAAAACCCGTGCGCCTTGCAAGGCGACCGCGTATTCGAAAACCCATGGCGAAACTCCTGACCGATCAAGAATTCCAGCGCTTTTCCGAGCTTCAGCAGAAACAGGCGAGCTTCACGATCACGCCCGCAGAAGCCGACGAGCTGCGCGACATCGTCGCGCGCGCGCAGAAAAAGCGCGACGACCGCGCCGACGCGATGAAGACCGTCGAAACCGCCATCGCGCAATTCGAGATCGCTCCCGAGGAGCTTTTCACGGCCGAGCAGATCGCCGAAGCCGCGCGCAATTTCGGCCTGATTCCGGCCACGCGCAAGGAACGCGTGCTGCCGCCTTCGCTCACGTTCAACGGCAAGACGCACCAGTGGACCACGCGCGCGCTGCCCGACGACATCCGCACGCCGCTGTTCGAGGCCTTCCAGGGCGGCCAGTCGGTCAAGGCGTTCATCGCCACGCCGAAAGACGCCGCGCGCTGCGCCGCGACCATCGCGCGGCTGGAGAAGGAAACCGGCGCGCAGTACGGCGAAGCCTGGCTCGAAGAACTTGCGCTCACGCGCGGCCAGATCGACGACGCGCTCGCGAAGCTGGCCGCCTGACGCTGCCGCTCAGTTGCCGCTCAGTCGAGCGGCATGCGAAACCCGACCACGCCCGGGTCTTCGGTGGGCGTGACTGTGAAGCCGCAGGCGCGCGCGAGGCCGATCATCGGTGCGTTCTCGCGCAGCGCCTCGCCGAGCAGCCAGTGCGTGCCGCGCGAGCGCACGTACTCGATGATGCGCGCCATCAGCAGGCGGCCAAGGCCGCCGCGCTTGAGATTCGACAGAATCGCGACCGCGAATTCGGCGGTCTCGTTGTCCGGGTCGGCCACCGCGCGCACCACACCCAGCGTGCGCGGCTGGCCGTCTTCACCGTGCACGACTGCGATGAGCGCCATCTCACGGTCGTAGTCGATCTGCGTCATGCGCGCGAGCTGCGAGTGATCGAAGCTGCGCACCGCCGAAAAGAAGCGCAAGCGCAAATCGTCGGGCGTCATCGATTCGACGAACGTGCGATGCATGTCCTCGTCTTCGGGACGGATCGGCCGGATCGTGAGGCGCTCGCCGTGCCAGTCGAGCGTTTCTTCGAGCCGCCGCGGATACGGCATGATCGCGAAACGGCTGCGCTTTTCCGCAAGCTGCAGGCAGGGCGCGACAACCACGACCGCCTCGGGCAGCACGCGCAGCGTCAAACGCAAGCCCACGACCTCCCGCACCTCGCACACGAACTGCGACAGCTCGGTGAGCGCCGCCAGCGTCGGCTCGGGCGCCGTGTAGCGCGCATACGGCGAGTGCGCGACGATGTCGCGCGAGAGCACGGGATTGAGCGGCGGCAGGCTATACACACGCAGCGGCGGCGAAAAATCGTCCGGCGAAGGCGCGGCGAAACGGAACACCGGACCGAAGTTGTCGTCGTCGCGAAACTCCACCGTCACGTCCACCACCGGTTTTACGCCCGGTTCGTCCTGCGCCTGCGTGGTGAGCCCGAACAAGGCCAGCAATCTGGCCGCCTCTTCCCCTTTCAGTTCCGTGCGCCCGGCCGCCAGCGCCGCGCGTGCCTCGCCTTGCGCGGCCTCGATCGCGGCCGGCCCCTGGGCGGGCATCGTTTCGGGCGTCTGCATCAATAGCTCGCGACCCAGCCGGTAATCGACGAGACGCGCGAACGCGCGCGCCAGACGCCGCGGCGTGGTGTGCACCGGAATGCCGTGCGCGTGCAACTCGTCGCGCGTTTTCTCGTCCACGCCGCCAAAGAAGCACGCGAGCATGCCGCGATACGCATAGCGCTGCTGCTCGATCAGCGTGCGCGCCACCGCGTCCACGGGCGCGCTGTGGGTGGGCGCGTGCACGACGAACGCCGTGCCGCTCGAGCGGTGCGTGGCAAGCGTTTGCAGCGCGAGGCCGAAGTGCTCGGGCTTCGCGGTGTCGCCGAGCACGAGCGGATTGCCCGCCTGAGCATGCGGCAGCGCGGCCTGGATGGCCGCAAGCGCTTCGTCATCCCAACGCGCGAGCGTGTCGCCGGCCTTCATGAAGGCGTCGCGCGCGAGCGTCGCCACGCCGCGATCGCTCGTGATGAGCGTGGCCGTGTCGCTCGCGGCCACGCGGCCCACGCCAAGCGTTTCGATTTCGTCGAGCAGGTCGTCGAGCGTATCGACGCGCACGAGGCCCGCGCGCCGGAACGCCGCCGTGTAGAGCGCGTCGCCCTTGTCGTCGCGGCCGCTGCGCAACGCGAGCACGGGCTTGTTGCGCGCCGCCGCGCGCGCTGCCGACATGAACTTGCGCGCCGCGCGGATCGTGTCCACTTCGAGCAGGATGGCGCGCGTGCCCGGGTCGCTCGCGAGATAGTCGAGCACGTCGCCCACATCGACGTCGGCTTCGTCGCCGAGCGCGATCACGTGCGAGAAACCGAGGCCGCGCGGCGCGGCCCAGCGCAACACGGCGTTGGTGAGGGCGTTGGACTGCGAAACCCAGGCCACGCCGCCCTTGCGCGCGATCGATGCCGCCGCGCCCAGTTGCGCGTTGAGCGCGGGCGTGAGCGCGCCGAGACTGCCGGGGCCGACGATGCGCAGCAGATGCGGGCGTGCCGCCGCCAGCGCGTGGCGCAGGTCGGCCTGATCGGCCTCGTCGCGCACCTCGCCGACGATGATCGCCGCGCGCGTACCCATGCCGCCGAGGCGATGCACGAGCGCGGGCCACGTGGCGGGCCGCGTGCAGATGATGGCGACGCCGGGCGCTTCAGGCAGATCGCCTGCGTCGGCAAGCACGGGGCGGCCGTCGAAGGCTTCGAAGTCGCCCGCATGGCGCGGATTGACGGCCCACAGCGGGCTCGTGAAGCCGCCTTCGATCAGCCGCCGCCACACCATGCTGCCGATGCTGCCGGGGCGCTGCGAAGCGCCGATCACGGCCACGGATTTGGGCTGGAATACCGCATCGAGATTGCGTACGGTCACAGGCACTCCTCGTCGGTCGGACACGCGCTGGCCGTACGGGCAAGCGCCGGTTTGTCTTCGTTTATCGCTACGAGAAGAGGATAGGGCAAGCGCGCAGGCGATGCGCGTTTTTCGCCCGGCGCGTATGCGCGCAGATGCGGCGGCATGGCGTCGCACGCCCCCTGGGGCGTGCGCCACGACGATGCGCGAGAAAGGACTTCGCTGGTTTGAAAACGCGGCGCGAGCGCGCCGCGTGTTTTACATCGACTTGCGGAACGGCGCGCCCGAATGCTCGCGCAGTTCGTTGAACACGATCTTCGGCCAGGCCTTTTGCGCGACCTCGATTTCGGAGACGTGCGAGGCGAGGTATGTGGGCGCGTTCGAGGCGTCGTAGGCCATGCGGGCTTCGTACGAATCGGTGAAGCGGCGCAGCTCTGCGGGATCGTCACACGTGACCCAGCGCGAGAGGCGATAGCGCGCGGGCATCAGGCGCACGGCAACCTTGTACTCGGCCGCGAGGCGGTGCGACACCACTTCGAACTGCAGCTGGCCAACCGCGCCCAGAATCGTTGCGCCGCCGTGGATCGGGCGGAACACCTGAATCGCACCCTCTTCGCCAAGCTGCTTGAGCGCTTCGCCCAGTTGCTTCGCGCGCATCGGATCGACCACTTCGATGGTCTGGAAGATTTCCGGCGCGAAGAACGGCAGACCCGTGAATTGCAGGTCTTCGCCTTCGGTGAGCGTGTCGCCGAGACTCAGCGTGCCATGATTAGGAATACCGATGATGTCGCCAGGGTACGCCTCAGCCACGGTTTCACGGCGCTGCGACAGAAAGCTCACCACGTTGTTGGCGCGGAAGGTCTTGTTGTTGCGCGTGACCTTCAACTGCATGCCGCGCTCGAAATGCCCCGAGCACACGCGAATGAACGCCACACGGTCGCGGTGCGCGAGATCCATGTTGGCCTGCACCTTGAATACAACGCCGGTGAACTTCGTTTCTTCAGGCGAGACCGGGCGCTGCACGGCCATACGCGGCGACGGCGGCGGCGCGAGATCGACCAGCGCGTCGAGAATTTCCTTCACGCCGAAGTTGTTGATGGCCGAACCGAACAGCACCGGCGACTGCTCGCCCGCGAGGAAGGCGTCGCGATCGAACGTGGGCGTCGCCCCCGTGATCAGCTCGACTTCTTCCTTGGTGCGCTTCCAGTGATAGCCGAAACGCGCTTCACCTTCTTCTTCGCTAATGTTTTGCAGCGTTTCCACCGCTCCGCCAAGCGACTCCTGGCCTGCGCGGAACACGCGCACCTGGTCGCGCTGGATGTCGTACACGCCCTGGAATTCCTTGCCCATGCCGATGGGCCAGGTGAACGGCACGGCGGCCACGCCCAGGTGCTGCTCGATTTCGTCGAGCAGGTCGAGCGGCTCGCGCACTTCGCGGTCGAGCTTGTTGATGAACGTGAGAATGGGCGTCTTGCGGCTGCGGCAGACTTCGAGCAGCTTGAGCGTCTGCGCTTCCACGCCGTTCGCGCCGTCGATCACCATCACGGCCGCGTCCACGGCCGTCAGCACACGATAGGTATCTTCCGAGAAGTCCTCGTGGCCCGGCGTGTCGAGCAGATTGATGACGGCGTCGCCGTACTCGAACTGCATGACCGAGCTTGCGACCGAAATGCCACGCTGCTTTTCGATCTCCATCCAGTCGGAGGTCGCAAAGCGGCCGCTCTTCTTGCCTTTCACGGTACCGGCGATCTGGATCGCACCCGAAAACAGCAGCAGTTTTTCGGTGAGCGTGGTCTTGCCCGCGTCCGGGTGAGAAATGACCGCGAACGTGCGGCGGCGTCTGAGTTCGGCTACTGACATGGATAGGGCGGGTATCACTGATGAATTCGGGCAACCGGGCCGCGCAGCGGGGGTTGCGGCGAGCGCGGCGGCGCTTGCGGGCGCGTTTTCAAGTCACGCTTGCGGCGCATAGGGCGATCCTGTGCGGACCGCGACGCGCGGCAAATAGCACGAGCGATCGGGAATGTCCCGGGATGTCCGCGCAAAAAAAGCGAAAAGGCGCCGGGACCGAATGATACACGGCATTCGGCCCGCCGACTAAAGGTTTGATGGGGTTCGAACGGGTTAGACGTGCAGGCTGGCGCAGCTTTGCCAAAGGTGAGCTTTTACAGGAGCTCGATGTGAAGGCACCATCGGCGCTGTTATGCAGCCGGCACGCTCACGAGACGCCCCCCGTTTTCACGAAAATTTCCTTTCGCGTCAGGCATGCGACCGCAGCGTTGACGCTCTGGCCCTGCTCATTGCGGCACGCCGCGGCGCGCGGCACAACGTGTGAGGTGAGCTTTTTCGGGAGGCTTGAAGCGGGGCGGCACTCGCGCCGGGTGCTTCACGCACCCTGGCCTACCCGCCTGTATGGGCCCGTGAGGATCGGCCCGTTATTCCTTGATGAGAAAGCGTTCGCGGTTCTTGCCCGCCAGCCAGCCCGGCGCACGGCCACGGCCGCTCCAGGTTTCGCCGGTTTTCGGGTTCATGTAGCGGGCCGGCAGCGCTTTCTTGCGCGCGGGGCCCGCACGCCGGCTCGCGAAACCCAGTTCTTCCGCTGTGATGTCGTATTCCGCGATCTTTTCCTTGATCTCGGCGATCGCCTGGTCGATTTCCTTTTCACGCGCCGCAGCAACTTCCTTATGAAGCTTCTCCAGCTGGGCGGTCAATTGCTTGTAGCTCGGCATGAAACGTCATCTCCAGTTCGGTCACGAGACTGCCATTGTGACCGGTTTGGAGCACGAGCGACGATGAAGGGGCGCTTTTTTACAAAACTGCCGCAAACGTTGGCGTTAACGCTCGCGATGCTGCAGCGATTCGTGCGACAGACGGCTTTCGAGCGCGCGCAACGCTTCGTTGAGCCGCTTCACGCGCAGCATCTGCGAAGGAACGAGGTTCTCACTGGAAACCGATTCGAGCCGGCCGCGCCAATAAGAGAGCGGAATACGGTCGCGCCCGGAGAGCCGCCCGATGATGTGCTCGAGATGCTCAATGTCCTTTTCGAGTTGGTGATGATTCATCGCTGCCCCCGGTAATGACAAGTTTTATGGAGCGCGCGCAAATAGCGCGCACTCACTTTCATCGCATCGCCGCTTTTCCGCACGCAGCGGATAATCGGTCAGTTTGGTAATCGCGCCTTCCGGCCGCACAAAATGCACGCCGCAGCGGATTTACGGCTTTTGTTCGTACTGTCAGACCAGAATAAGGCCAGCGAGCCCGCCGATCCGTTGGATACCGCACGGAAATTCAAATGCTGCTCGTCCACGCTGACGGTTGTATCCGCATCCATATCGGAAAGCAGATTAACGGGGGGTATTGCATCTGTATATTCCTCAATTGTGGAACGTTATGCGGAGCGCATTTTGCTGCCGATAGTCTTTCACAATGCGAACTATGAGAATGGCGTGACAACAAACGAATCACAATACGATCGCCTGCTGCACCTTATTTACGACACACTCGATAATCCTTGCGCCTGGAAGGATTTCTGCGCGCAATTGCGCGAAACGATTGGCGTGGCGTCGATTCATCTGTTTGCCTTTGAACGGCAGCGCGATCTTTTTTCCTGGAGCGACGGTTTTGCCCTCTCCGGTGCGGAACCGCTGGAGCGCATTCGGCCGCTCTATCGCGACGACGCGCGCCTTGCATGGCTGCGTGCTTTCCCGGCGGGCAAGTGGCTGCATTGCGACGTGGAATTCGACTGCGCAGAAGGCGACTGTGCACCCGGCCTCGAACTCGGTCCGCTCGAGGAAGGCCATCACTGCGCGGCGCTGTGCAAACTGCTCGAACAGCACGGGCTCACGGTCATGCTCGCGTGCAGCGCGGGCGCCGAGGCCGGGCCGCTCCCGGCCGGGCACCGCGAACTGCTCGAGCGGCTCACGCCGCACCTCGTGCGCGCGGTGCGCCTTTACACGCGCCGCCTCACCTTGAACGCAGACACGCTTGCAAACCGCTCACGCCCGCCAGCCATGCTCGTGAGTGCGCTGGGCGAGGTGCTGCATAGCAACGAGCCCGCGCAGCGGCTTCTGAAAGCGACCTCGCTCGTGCGGGTGCGCGGACGGCGGCTCACGCTCGCGGCGCCCCACCACGCGCGCCTGCTCGAGGACATCGCCGTAAGCGAGGCCAGGCTGCGTAGCCGCACAAGCGGCGCGCGGGCGGCAGCGGCGCGCTTTCGCGCGTTACGCATTGTCGGCGCTGTAGAAGGCACGGTCGCGACGCTCGCACCCGACGGCGCCGCCTCAACGCACCCGCACGGCCAGACCCATGACGAGCCGGGCCATGAGCAAGCCTTGGCGAAGCCTGCTGCGAGCCAGCAGGAGGTGCTCTACGCGTTCTACAACGTGGTGACGGCCGACGACCCCTCGGCCTCGGAATTGCGCGCCTTCGCGGCGCTGACCTTTTATCACCCGCGATCCGCGCCGCTAGTCGACGAACGAGTGCTCGCCACGGCCTTCGACCTCTCGCCGGCCGAATGCCGTATCGCGCTGTTGCTCGCGGAGGGTCTCACGCAAAAGGAGATCGCCGCACACGTGGGCGTGCAGCACGACACCGTGCGCAAACAATTGCAATCGATCTTTCAGAAGACGGCGACGCGCCGCCAGCCTGACCTGCTGCGCCTTTTGCTGAATCTGCCGGCGCGTGGCACAAGCGCCGCCGCCGAGGGCTGAGCGGCGCGAGGCTTATTGAGCCTTGCGGCAAGCGAATACGAGTGTGTAGTTGCCGTTGTCGGTCGATGACGTCACGGTGTCGTAACCCGCGCCGGCGCAGCGAGCACGCGCCTGCTGCGCGCAAGAATCGCGATCGCCCGAGGCCGGGCATTGGACCTGGACCGTCGGTCGGCCGTCCGACAGGAACAGCGGCGGCCCGCTGCTGCACGCACCAAGCCCTGCGATCAAGGTCAACGCGCCTGCCACGAACGGCAATCTGCGCAAACGGAACAACGACGAACCAGGAAGAGTCATTTGGAGCACCCGATGGGCTTCTAGTTTTTCGACGTTGCGATTGTGCCATGCCGCGAGCCATGTGCGATGCATCGACGCGAGCGCACACTGTGCGCGCTCAGGGCGCACTCGAGAGCGTCTTGTAAGGCAGCGCGCCGTGCGGGTCCGAACTCACGCGCACGAAGACCTGCTCGACGTCGGCAATCGCGGCGAGCCTGCGTTCCAGCGCCGCGCTGTCGAAGCCCGCACCCACACAGCCCTCCGCATAGACAAAACGGCGCTGCACCGTGATCCAGATGCTCGTGCCCGCAAACAGGGCATCGCCTTGCAGTTGCTGACGAATCGCCGCGGCGATGTCGGCGTCGTAGAGATACGAGTTCGGCTTCGAGCACTTGTGCGCGAGCCAGCACGTCGTGCCGCGCTCCACGCGATAGTGGGCGTCGTCGTCGGCTTCGGCTTTCGTCATCAGCGGGCCAAGCGGTTGCGGACAGGCGCCGATCGCGCTAGACAGCGCAAAGAACGGGTCGTTGTACCAGTTCTTGCGTTGGGTATCCGCCGTGCCCGACGCAGGCGCCGAGGCTCCGGTTTGCGACTGCGCCGCTGCATGCGCCCAGAAGCCCGCGAAAACGCTTACGCAGGCAAGCGCCACCGCAAGCCGCGCTGTCTGCACCGCCCACGCGCGCGCCCCGCTTTCGCCTCGCATACCCATCGCACTCATCGACTGCCCCCTTATCGGCCCGTTGCGGCTCGCTCTCTTGCGCAACGATAGGACCGCACGGCCACGCTCGCAATAACGAGACACATCCATTCGCTACAATCGCTGCGACGCATCATGGCCGTGCCGCATTAAAAACCGCATCGCGCAACACGATCGATCCGCAGGAGACTCCATGTCGTTTGTTATCGTTCTCGCCGCCCTCGCGTTCCTCATGCTCGCCGCGTATCGCGGCTACAGCGTGATTCTCTTCGCGCCCATCGCCGCGCTCGGCGCGGTCCTCCTCACCGAGCCCGCCGCTGTTGCACCCGTTTTTTCCGGCATCTTCATGGAAAAGATGGTGGGCTTCGTGAAGCTCTACTTTCCCGTGTTCCTGCTCGGCGCGGTATTTGGCAAGGTGATCGAACTATCGGGATTCTCCGAAGCGATCGTGCACGCCGCCATCCGCTATATCGGCCGCTCGCGTGCCAACGCCGTGATCGTGGCCGTGTGCGCGCTGCTCACGTACGGCGGCGTTTCGCTCTTCGTGGTGGTGTTCGCCGTGTACCCGTTCGCCGCCGAACTCTATCGCCAGAGCGATATTCCCAAACGCCTGATGCCCGGCGCCATTGCGCTCGGCGCCTTTTCGTTCACGATGGATTCGCTGCCCGGCACGCCGCAGATCCAGAACATCATCCCGACCACGTTCTTCAAGACCACGGCATGGGCCGCGCCCGCGCTGGGCGTGACCGGCTCGCTTTTCATCATCGTGGTCGGCCTCTCGTACCTCGAATGGCGCCGCCGCGCCGCGATGGCGAAGGGCGAAGGCTACGGCACCTCGCTCGTGAACGAACCCGAGCACGTGAAGACCGAGCACCTGCCCAACCCGGTGCTGGCCGTTGCGCCGCTCGTGCTGGTGGGCGTGGCGAACTTCCTGCTCACACACTGGATTCCCGTCTGGTACGGCGACACCGTCACCGTGCCGCCGGAAGTGCTGCCCGGCGTTCACACGCCGGTCACCGCCACGGTCAAGCAGGTCGTGGCGATCTGGGCGGTTCAGGGTGCGCTGCTCGCCGGCATCGTGCTCGTGATCGTCACGGCGTTCGGCCGCGTGAAAAGCCGCTTTGCGGACGGCACGAAGGCGGCAGTGGCCGGGGCGCTGCTGGCCTCGATGAATACCGCATCCGAATACGGCTTCGGCGGTGTGATCGCGGCGCTGCCCGGCTTCATCGTGGTGAGCGATGCGCTCAAGAGCATCCCGAATCCACTCGTCAACGCCGCCGTTTCGGTGAGCGCGCTCGCGGGTATCACGGGGTCGGCATCGGGCGGCATGAGCATCGCGCTCGCGGCCATGTCGGATCTCTTCATCAAGAGCGCGCAGGCCGCGCATATTCCGATGGAAGTGCTGCATCGCGTGGTCGCCATGGCGAGCGGCGGCATGGACACACTGCCGCACAATGGCGCGGTCATCACGTTGCTTGCAGTCACGGGGCTCACGCACCGCCAGTCGTATCGGGACATCTTTGCGGTGACCGTGATCAAGACGTTGGCCGTCTTTTTCGTTATCGCTGTGTACTACGCGACGGGCATTGTTTGAGGTGAAGCGCTCGCAGACAGGCGCTTATCGTCGTAGAAAGGGCCGGCTAACCAGCCAGCCCTTTCAGGCGCTTCGATGAATCCGCGCCAGGTAGTTCGCGCGGTGCGTGCAAAATCGACGAAGAAAGCAACAACTACTGCTCGACGCTTTGCACCGTGAACAGCCGTCCGAACTGAGGCAGCTCGTCCTTCACGCCACCCAGCCTCAACGCGTGCCACGCCATTGCATGATTGCTGGACGTGACCGGCTTGCCGAGTTCCCGCTCAATTGCGGCGACCTCGTCTGCCAACCGGACAGAGGTGCAGGAGACAAACACCGCATCGACGTCTTCGTGCCGGCCGAGTTCGAGAACGGCATTGCGAACTGACTGTGCGTCGATTCGCGCCACCTCGTTGTCGTCGGAGTGCTCGAACGAACCCATTCGTACGATGTTCACGCCGCGAGCGATCAGGTAGTCCTTCATGGACTCGGTAATCTCGCGCACGTACGGAGTCAGGAGCGCGACCCGTCGTGCGCCCAACGAATTGAGCGCGACTCTGGCGGCTGTGATGGGTGTCGTGCATGCAGCATGGGGCCGGGACTCCCTGATTCGCTCCATGACGTGACCTTCGCCGAGCACCATCGATGCCGACGTGCAGCCAAACGCTACGACGTCAAGCCGCTCGCCAGGACGGATGACGGCAACGCCCGGAGCAATCAGGCTATCCATCTCTCTAAGCGTCGCCGGTGTGATTTCTGCCGAATTCAGAATTCGACTCTCGTAGAATCCCACGCCTTCGACGGCGAGCAGCTTGCGCCATTCGTATTCGATCGTGTGGTCGGTCGCGAGAACGACCAGACCGATTGCAGCGCGATGTGAAATCCCATCATCGAGGGTGAAGTCGAGCTTCACATAGCGCTCTGCAGTTTCAAGGGTTTCCATTCTGTGCCTGCCCCTTCAACGTTGTCCGTTCATGCTGACACCAGGTTAAGTGACGCTCGCGAGCGCTTCATTCATGCGCCACATATCAGACTGCGGCGATGACTCCGATTTCGACGGTGTATTGGGGGAACGCAAGCCTGGATTCAACGCAAGCGCGAGCAGGAGCCTCGCCTTCTGGCACCCACGCGTCCCACACCGCATTCATGTCGTTAAACGTCTTGTAGTCGGCGAGCCAGATGCTTGCAGTCAGAACTCGGGTTTTGTCCGAGCCGACCTGCTGCAGCAGGCGGTCAATCTTCGCGAGAATCTGCTCGGTCTGCCCCTTCACGTCCTGGCTCGGGTCATCGGCGACCTGTCCGGCAAGGAACGCGAAACCACCGTAGACAACGGCCTGACTCATTCGCTTGCCACTCTCGTAACGCTTGATTTGCATCGGTTCCTCCGTCTGGTCATGTGAAGTACAGCACATAGACTAGCCCACATCACACACAATTGTCGACACTTTTATCGACACATTCAGGTAAAGTCCCCAGTAATCGATAGCTCTCATTGCGTTTCTTTTTTGTTAGTAATATACATTTGTGTCGACACTTCGAGCGCGACGGCTGCTCGACGCGAAGTCATTCAACCTTTGAGACTGAGGGCATCATGAGGGTAATTGTGCTTGGCGGTGGCGTAGTCGGCGTGACCACCGCGTACCAGTTGCAAGCGGACGGGCATGACGTGACGGTCGTTGACAGGCAGCCGGTCGTCGCCGGCGAAACCAGCTGGGGTAACGCCGGCATGGTTGCGCCAGGACACTCATTCGTCTGGTCTTCACCGAAAGCGCCACTGATTTTGCTCAAGTCGCTAGTGCTCAAGGACCAGGCGCTTCGCTTCAAATTCTCTACCGATCCGAGGCTGTACAGCTGGTCATGGCGCTTCCTGATGGAGTGCAACTCAGAAAAGGCACGGCGCAATACGCTGCTCAAACATCGGCTCGCCGCCTATTCGCAGTCCGTGCTTCAGGACGTCATCAAGACTGAATCCGTGAGCTACGACCGCAATGACAGGGGAATTCTCTACTTCCATCGGAGTCAGGAGGCGCTGGACCGCGGCGTAGCGCAGATGAAGCTTCTAGAGTCGGACGGTCAAATTATCAAGGTATTGACCCGCGAGGAAGTGATCTCCCTGGACCCCTCGCTCTCGTCGGCGAAGGACGGCATTGTCGGCGCAATACATTGCCCAACAGACGAAACGGGCGACCCGGCGAAATTCACGCGTGCACTGGCGGATATTGTGGTCGCAAGAGGCGCGACGATTCTGAACAGCACGAACATCGAAGCGCTCGAGGTCTCGGGCGGAGAGATTTCCGGAGTGCGCACGGACAAGGGCATTGTGAAAGGCGATGCGTACGTGCTGGCCTTGGGCAGCTACAGCCCGACACTCGCGCGACGCATTGGTATCAATTTGCCAATCTACCCGGTCAAAGGATACTCACTCACTATCCCGATTGAAGGACATGCGCAGCCGCCCAATGTGGCGGCGGTCGACGAACACAACCTGGTTGCCATCTCGAGATTTGGGGACCGGATTCGCGTCACCGCCACCGCGGAGTTTGCCGGGTATGACACCGCACATAAGCCGTCGGACTTCGCGTTCATGAAGCGAGTCACGCAGGAACTCTATCCCGACGGTGGCAATTACGAACGCGCTGAAATGTGGGCAGGCCTGCGGCCAATGACTCCCAACAACCTGCCATTCTTTGGTCAACGCAAATATCGCAATCTGTACCTGAACACCGGTCACGGTCACATTGGATGGACGATGTCTCACGGCTCGGCGCGTATCACTGCTGACCTGATTGCGGGGCGTGTGCCGGGAATCCCGATGGAGGGTTTGGTGTCCTGATTACCCGTTGAATCTCGAATGGCTCACGCACAAGTCCAGCGTGTGTCGCCAGCATTGCGGTGTTAAATGGGATGGTGGCAGCGCGCACCATCCCGCGCCTGGAGGAGCCGCCTGGCGGCGGGCGCGCGTATTGTAGAATACAGTATTGCCTACACTTTCAGGCAGCAAGGACGGGAGACGTCCGCGTAGCATCTCACGAGCACCCCGCATGTTGACATCGGCCAATCGAAGGCGCGAGGCGCTCGGACAGAAATAGAAATGGCGTAATGCATTAGAAAGGGAACGGAAAATGGCTGGCTACACTTCGCTCATTCGTGATTCCAAGCCGCGCGTGCGGGAGACCAGCGCTCCAAAGCGAGCCGGACTCACAGTGAATGACCTCTACGAGCATTTGAAGGAGATGGCCGTCCTGTACACGATTCGGCCTGGCGAGCGGGTGAACGAACTCGAACTCTCAGAGAAGTTCGACGTGAGCCGCACGCCCCTTCGAGAGGCGCTCAACCGCCTTGTTGCGGAAAACCTGCTGACCTTTGTGCCCAACAGGGGATTTTTCATTCGGGAGCTGAATCGTCAGGACATTTTCGACCTGTTCGAACTTCGGCGCAGCATCGAAGCGTCGGCCGTACAGCTCGCCGTCGAGCGCGCCGACCCCAAAGATGTCCGTGCCTTGCGCAAGTTCTGGAAAGACGTGATGAAGAACAAGGCCGCGCAGGCTCCTGCCGCTCAACTGGTCGCACGCGACGAAGAATTTCATGTGCGGCTAGTGGCGTTATCCGGCAATAACGAAATGGTTCGCGCGCTCTATAACATCAACGCGCGCATTCATTTTGTCCGTTGGGTCGATCTCGAGCAGCGCGGCCACGATGCATTCGCGGAACACCTCGATATCCTCGACGCGATCGAGGCGCGCGACGCGAAGCGTTGCCGCGAGCTCACCGAGAAGCACATCACCTGGCGCATGGAAGAAATTGCCAAGGTCGTGGATGCAGGCGTTGTGAAGCTTTACTCGCAATAAACATCAAGACGCAGGCCAGTTTCCTGGCCTTTTCCCCACGAAGCACACCGCCTGTTTCAAAGCTTCGATGGCGGAATCGCATCACATGCCGGATTCCGTCATCGCCAGGCGCTTTGCGGTCTTCACGCGTTTCAAGCGACCTGCTTGAGTTCAATCACGGCGGACTTCGACAGTTGGGCAACGGCGTTCGTCCATTCGACGTCGACGGACTTCAGATTGCGCTCCTTGACGTGTCCGTACCCACGAATCTTCTCCACCATGCTCGCTGCGCGCACTGCGGTTTGATAATTGCGCGACGTGCCATGACGGAGAATCTCGTCGACCGTTTGCTCGTAGCGAGATATCAAGCTTCGCTCCATCCGGCGCTCGCCCGTGTAGCCAAATACGTCGAACGCCGTTCCTCGCAACACCTTCATCTTTGCGAGCATCCGGAACGCGGGCAGAATCCAGGCGCCGTATTCCTTTTTGCGCGGCTCACCGCTCAATGCGTCCTTGCGCGCGAAAAGGGGTGGAGCCAGATTGAATGCAATACGGAAGTCGCCGTCGAACTGCTGTTTGATGCTCTCGACGAACTCAGGCGAAGAATGGAGCCTTGCGACTTCATACTCGTCCTTATAGGCGAGAACCTTAAAATAACCGCTCGCTACCGCGCGGGTGATGGTCTCCTCACGCGGCATAACCGTGCGCTCCCAGTCGCGAACCTTGCCAACGAGCCTGCGAAAGCGCTCGCCGTATGCGGCATTCTGATAGTCAGTCAGGTATTTGACCTTGCGTTCGATAAACTCGTCGAGCGATGACGACATGCGCCGGGACTCGTGCACCGGCTTTGCCGTGGCGAGTACTCGTTCAGCCGAAGTGGGCGACTGAGCCGCACGGCGCCCCCACAGAAAGGCTTCCTTGTTCATCTTGACGCCCGCGCCATTAAGCTCTATGGCGGCGTTGATTGCCTCAGCGCCAATCGGGATGAGACCACGCTGATAAGCATAGCCAAGCATGAACATATTGCCCGCAATCGTGTCGCCGAAAATATCGAGGGCGTACTTCGTCGCATCGACAAACTCGACACGATCACTACCGACGGCATCCGCAATGCCCTTGCGCAGTTCCTGCGCTGGGAACGTGAGGTCGGGGTGACGCGTAAATTCGCCCGTCATCACTTCATGCGTGTTGACAAGCATGCGCGTTGCGCCCTTTCGCGTCGCGGCGAGTGTCTTTCGGCTCGCGGCCACGACCATGTCGCAACCCAGTACGGCATCGGCACCGCCTGCAGCGATACGGATAGCCTTGATAGCGCTCGGGCTCTTGCCGAACCGCAGATGCGACCATACCGAGCCGCCCTTTTGAGCAAGACCGGCCATGTCCAGAATTCCACAGCCCTTGCCTTCAAGATGCGCCGCCATGCCGAGAACCGCTCCAATGGTCACAACACCGGTGCCGCCCACACCCGTCACGATGATTGAATAGACGCCGTTCTCGACCGAAGGCAGTTCAGGTTCGACCAGTGCCGGGAACAATTCGATGTTCGGCTTAACGGTTCCAGCCTTTCGCAGACTCCCGCCAAGTACCGTGACAAAGCTCGGGCAAAAGCCGTTGTTGCATGAAAAGTCCTTGTTGCAGGCCGACTGGTCGATGGCGCGTTTGCGCCCATGCTCCGTCTCTAGCGGCACCAGCGAAACGCAGTTCGACTTCACGCCGCAGTCGCCACAGCCCTCGCAGACGAGGTCGTTGATGACCAGGCGCTTCGCCGGGTCCGGAAACTGGTTGCGCTTGCGACGGCGACGCTTCTCTGCCGCACAAGTCTGGTCGTAGACCAGCACTGTCACCCCCGCAACATCGCGAAGCTGTTCCTGAACCTTTTGTAACTCGGAGCGGTGATGGATCGTCACGCCTTGTGCCCAGCCGGCATCTGCCGGGTACTTCGACGGGTCGTCCGATACGACGGCAATGCGGCTAACGCCTTCCGAATGCACCTGCGTTGTGATGGTCATCGGACTGAGTTGACCATCGTGCCGCTGGCCACCGGTCATCGCCACCGCATCGTTGTATAGAATCTTGAACGTGATATGCGTTCCGGCAGCGACCGCCGCACGGACGGCAAGCAGTCCAGAATGAAAATACGTGCCGTCGCCCATGTTCTGGAACATGTGAGCGCGCCGGGAGAAAGGCGCCTCGCCAACCCATGCCATTCCCTCCGCACCCATTTGCGTGTAGCCCATCGTGTTGCGGTCCATCGTCTGCGCCATCCAGCTGCAGCCAATTCCGGCGTAGGCTTTGCTTCCTTCTGGAATGACCGTCGATGAGTTGTGCGGACAGCCACTGCAGAAGTAAAAACTGCGCAGCATCGCTTCGGGAGCAAACTCGACCTTGCTCAGTTCCGTCAGGAACTCGACACGTTGCGCGATGCCTTGACCTTGCGCGTACGGCACCAGCCGCTGTCCCAACGCGATAGCGATCTGCAGCGAACTCAGTGACATTTCAACCGGGAAGAGCTTCTTGCCGCTCTCGTCATGCTTCCCGATCACCACTGGCGCGTGCGGCGCGCGATACAGAATGTCCTTGATCTGGGACTCAACGAGGCTGCGCTTCTCTTCAACGACCATGAGAAGGTCAAGCCCTTCAGCGAACTTCTGGATACCCTGAGGCTCGAGAGGCCACGTGCACGCGACCTTGTAAATGACGACACCCATGGACTCGAGGTCCGCTTCGGTAACGTTCAGGTCATCGATCGCCTGCAAAAGGTCCAGATAGCTCTTGCCATGCGTCACGATGCCGAGTCGCGCACCCGGCTTGCCCAGCGTGACCCGGTCGAGCCCGTTGGCTCGAACGAACGCGCGAACGGCATCGAGCTTGTAGTTGTGAAGCCGGAATTCCTGCTCCTGTGGCGTGTCGGGATGCCGAAGGTTGAGTCCGCCCGCAGGCATTTCCACAGTGGCGGGAAATTGCGGTGTGACGCGGTCGAGGTCGACATCGATGGCTGCCGATGCGTCCGCCGTGTCTTTCACGCACTTGAGACCCACCCAGCAGCCCGAATACCTCGACATGGCCCAACCGTACAAACCGTAGTCGAGAATTTCCTGCACACCGCTCGGGCTCAGAATGGGAATCGATGCGTCGACCAACGCGAATTCCGACTGATGGCACGTGGTCGACGACTCGCATGTGTGGTCATCGCCCATGAGCAGAAGCACGCCGCCTTGCTTCGAACTTCCGGCAAGATTGGCGTGACGAAAGGCGTCGCCGCTCCGGTCGACGCCTGGGCCCTTGCCGTACCAGATGGAGAAGACGCCGTCGTACTTCCCTTCTCCGCCAACTTCGGCCTGCTGCGTGCCCCAAACCGCGGTGGCCGCCAGGTCCTCATTGACACCAGGTACGAATACGACATTGGCTGCCTTGAGAAACGGGCTTGCCTTTCCCAACTCGGCATCGTAAGTGCCAAGCGGAGATCCTCTGTACCCCGAAACGTAGCCGGCCGTGTTCAGGCCGTTGGCCTTGTCGCGCCGATGCTGCATCAAGGGAAGGCGAACGAGTGCCTGCACGCCGGTCAGGAAAATGCGCCCGCTGTCGAGGGTGTACTTGTCGTCGAGCGTTACGGTTCGTAGTGTCACAGTGTCTCCTTCGAAGCGGCATGTTCGCGGGACGGGACATCCAGGCCCACCTATCGCTCCCGATTTTGAGGAGCGTGCGCGCAACGACCATCTTGTTGTGGACTTCAGAGGCCCCTTCAACCATGCGGGCCTGCCGTGCATAGCGTCGTGCTACGAGCGGGCGAGCGATCAATGTGGCCGACCGCCCAGGTAGAGACGACGCATCTCTTCGCTTTCGAGCAGGTCGGAGGCCTTTCCTTCCAGTGCGACCTGCCCCATCGAGAGAACGTAAGTGCGATCGGAAATGCGCAACGCCTCCGTCGCATTCTGCTCCACCATCAAGACACCGATACGCTCGGTATTGCGCAGTTCGATAATTGCATCGAACACTTCGCCGAGCATTTTGGGCGACAGCCCCGCCGAAGGCTCGTCGAGCAGAAGGAAGCGAGGCTTTGGCATTAACGCACGAGCGAGAGACAGAATCTGCCGTTCGCCCCCCGACAAACTCGACGCCCGCGCCCGGAGTTTTCTTTTGAGCACCGGGTAAGCGTCGCACAACGCGTCGAGCCTCTCCCTCCTGTCTTTCTCCTGCATAAACTGCCCGCCGAGCATGAGGTTTTCCCAAACGGACAACGCGCCGAACACATTGTCCGTTTGAGGCACGAATCCGATTTCGTGTTTTCTGATCTTCTTGTGCACGGGCACCTGCCCAATATCGATATCGCCTAAGGTGACCGTGCCTTGCCGGGGCAGAAGAAACCCGGCGACCGTCTTCAGCAGCGTCGACTTACCGCAGCCGTTGGGGCCGAGGATGGTGACAATCTCCAGTTGCCGCGCGTGGATAGAGATACCGCGAAGGATGTCGACTTCGCGCGTGTAGCCAGCGACGACGTTGTTGACCGCTATCATGCGACTGCTCCCGCGACCTGGTATTGCCTGCCGGGCTTCTTGCCGAGGTAGGCCTCGACAACGCTCTCGTGCGTTTCAAGTTCCGAGGGAAGGCATTCGGCAACCGTTCTGCCCTTGTCGAGAACGATACAACGGCTGCACGTTTCGGAAATGAAGTGCATATCGTGTTCGATGATGACGAGGGTAATACCCTGACTGTTTATTCGCTTGAGCGTAGTGACGAGTTCCGCGCGCAGGTTCGGGTGAACGCCGGCCATAGGCTCGTCGAGCAACAAGAGCGAGGGCTGTTCCATCATTGCGCAAGCAATACCAAGGAGTTTCTTTTGTCCACCTGAGATGGACGCAGCGGGAAGATGGGCGACCTTTGTGAGGAGTAGCTCATCGAGAAGCTGACGCGCGCGTTCACGCGTTTCCTCCTCAAGTCGCCTTATTGCGGCGGACCGCCATAGCGTGCTGAATAGACCGTGGCTTCGCGTTGACGCAGCCATTACGACTTCTGCCACGGTCATTCGGCTTGGCATGGACGGCAACTGAAAAGTGCGGCGCACGCTTTTCGCGGCAATCTGATGAGCGGCCAGGCCACTCACGCGCTCTCCGCGAACCTCCACGACGCCGCGGTCTATGGAACAGTATCCGGTTATGACGTTCAGCACGGTACTCTTTCCGCAACCATTCGGCCCGAGCAGACCAACGATTTCGCCCTGGCGCACGTTGAAGTTAAGACCGGTCAATACCTGGTTGCCGCCAAAAGCCTTATAGACGTCTTGCAAGCGAAGCATCGTGCTCATGATACGCTCCGAATTCTTTCGGGAACCAGGCCACCCGGACGGGCAAGAAGGCACGCGAGCAGAATGACGCCGATTGTGCCGAGCCGAACCGCACCAGCGATATCGCTACTGATGTCGAGATAGTCTTTGACGAACGGCACGGCGCTGTAGATGGCTTCGACGAGCACCGCACCAAGCACCACTCCAAGGTTGTTGCCTAACCCGCCGATCATGACCATCGTCCAGATGACGAAGGTCTCCGACGCCAGCATGTAGTCTGGCCCAACGAAGCTCATATAGTGAGCGAGCAGCGAACCGCCAACAGACGCAATTGCCGCGCTCGTGACTGTCGCCTTCACCTTGAGCGGCACAAGCTGGTATCCAAGGCTCGTCGCCAACGCCGGCTCTTCACGCATCAAACGGATTGCGCGGCCGAACCGGCCACGCGTGAGCCGCATGCAAGCAAGGAACGCAATCGCCACCATCGCAAGAGCAAGCGCGAAGAACGCAAGGTCGTTCTGCGCGCCCGCGGCGGCCCGGAAGAGTTCCGGGACCCCGCTGATTCCCTGCGCACCGCCTGTGAGCCAGTTCTCGTTGAGCGCCACGGTTCTGATGAGTTCAGCGACAGCGAGAGTCGCAATCGCCCAGTAGTCCGATGCGAGATTCCGCCCTAGTCGTGCCATGGCGAATCCCACCACCATTGCGGCCACGACGCCGACCAGAATTCCGACCGCAACGGGATATCCAAGCGACGCTGTGATGGCAGAGGCATAGGCGCCCACTCCGGCGAACGCGACAAAGCCGAAGTTCAGTAGTCCAGCAAATCCTGCCTGAAGGTTCAGCCCAAGCGCGAGAAGCGCGTAAATGCAACTGAGCGTTGCTACGTGCAAGAGAAAGCTATACACGACGCACCTCCCGGTCAAAGATGCCGTACGGCTTGAACAACAGTGCGATAAGGAGTATCAGGAACGACGCCGCGCTGATATAGGTAATCGGAACATAAACGTCCGACGTTCCGAACAACCAGCCGAAGTCGAGGTTCGTGACGAGTGTTTCCGCGATTGATATCAGCAGCGCGCCGGCCGCCGCACCAAGCGGATTACCCAGTCCACCAAGAATCGCTGCGGCGAACACGGGCAGTAGCAGGTTCGTGCCAAGCCCAACGTGGACTGTCTCGGTCAGACCGAGCATGGTTCCGCCGAGTGCAGCCAGCGCTCCGCTCAGGAAGGTAATCCCGTTCACCACCCGCGAACCATCAACTCCGGTTGCGGCGGCAAGCGCCGCATTCGAAGACATCGCGCGCATTGAACGTCCAACGCCTGTCTTGAAGAGCAACACAGCCAACAGCGCTACGCAGCCAAAACCACATCCAATCGACGTGAGCTGATCGATTGAGATGGTTGTCGACCCCAGTGAGATGGGACGAGGGAGCCCCGACGAGTACCGGAACGGGCGAGACCCGGCGACGCCCAGGACGACCGCAATGCAAATCATCGAGATGGCGAGCGAGCCGATCATCGCGATTGAACTGCCTGAGCGGAGCAAGCGCTTGAATACGAGCACGTTGAGCAACACGGCAAGGATGCCCATCCCAACGCAGGAACCCAATAGTGCGAGCGCGAACGGCATGCCCACGCGAGTCAGCCCAAGCGTACCGAACGCGCCCAGCATTGCGTACTGCACATGCGCGATGTTCGGAAATTTGACCAGCGAGTACACGACGCTGAGCCCCACGGCAACCAGCATGATGTCCGAAGTGCGTATCAGGGCGTCGACGATAAATTGCAGCATGGAACTCTCCAGGAGCTACCGCGCTGCGAGGCAGCGCGGCAAAGCTTATCGGGAAACGACCTTGCTATCGAACTTCACCTTGTCGTACGGCTGTTCCTTGCGCTGACCACCCTCATCAAACGCGACCGTTCCAGTCGCGCCGCTGTAAGCGGGCATCGCCTTCATTGCCGCGCGGATTTTGGCGGGGTCGGCGCTACCGGCCTTATTGATTGCGGCCGCAGCAACCATGACGCCGTCGTATGCATAGCTACCAAAAGAGGACTTGGGAGCCTCCTTGTACCTGGCGCGATACGCTTGCTCGTACGACTTGCCGCCATCGCCGACCGAAGCGACTTCGAGGCCTTCCTGCCCCTGTGCAGCTTGCGGCAGGGTATCGCTCGTGCACATCGTCAAGTAGATGCCGTACCACTTCTGCTTGTTCAGGCCGAGTTCGTAGGCCTCGCGGTTGATCGTTGCCGCTTCCTGCCCATAGGCGCTGTACACATAAGCCTGAGGCGACGAACGGGACATCTGCTGCAATTCGCGCCGGTAGGTCGATTGCCCCTCGCTGTAGAGCACCACGGAGGACACCTTGCCGCCCAGCGATTCGAAGCGCTTCTTGAACTCGTTGGCAACGCCCTGTCCATACGAATTGTTCGGCGCAATGAACGCCACGTCCTTCAGGTTTTGCCCAAAGACATCGCCTGCTGCGAAACGTGCCGACAGGTCGTCCAGCCCGATAACGCTAAACGAGCCGTTGCCAATTTTGCGAATCTGCGGACTGGACGAGCCGATGTTGATATGAACGTCGCCCTGCTGGACCACATACTCGCCGACGGGAATCGTGATTCCCGACGAGAACTCGCCGAGCACCACTGGGACCTTGTTGACCGACACCAGCTTGCGTGCAGAACTTAGCGCGGTCGCGGCAACACCACCTGAGTCTTCGACGATCACTTGCAGCTTTTGCCCGAGCACACCGTTGTGCGCATTGACCTGCTCGACAGCAAGCTCAATTCCCCGCCGCTGGTCATCTCCAACCGAAGCGCTCGCTCCCGTCAAGGGCAGCACCGCGCCAAGCGACACCGTCTGCGCGAGCGCCCCGCCCGCCATGGAAAACAACGCGCTCGCGGCAACGCTGATGCACAGCTCTTTCGCAAACTTCATGGTGCCACCCCTTTAGTCAATGAGGAAATTAGACTACACAAGTGTCGACACTCTATAGCAAAAAAAACGGCGTCAATAGAAACATCGACACCCGGATACAACATCGCGGCAAGCCCCAGAACCTACGCACGCTCAGCGCCCGGACAACCCGGCGCTTTCGTTCCTGCCTGACCCGGGCGCTGCATGTCGCTGCCGCGACGCTCGAAAGCAACCGCACTTTCTCGGCTCAAAGTGAAATCAGACTAGCGGATTGTCTACACTTTTGTATTCTAGTTTTCCCCAGTTTCCTCCCTTGCTTCGCTCACGCTGGCATCGGCCAGGAGTGAGAGCATCGAGCCTCACGGCAACGACACCCAAATCTGATCGCCGCCTTGCGTTCGCTCGCGAAGACATTCACGCACGAGCTAGTGAGCGCCGCTCACCAGCATGAAAAGCAACGCCCCAGTCAGCACCGCTGCGAACGCCAGCAGAACGACGACGATACGTGTGCTCAGTTCGGTCTGTGCGGCGCTGCCAGTCGCGTACGCGCCTGGAAATGGGCTGATGAGGCGCTCTCGGGCGACATCGAAGGACAGAGAATTACGTTCAAAACGCATAGTTCCACTCCGATCGTCAAGAACCACCGGCTAACGAGATTCAACGAATCCCACTGCAATCTCAACGGCTGTACACCCCCGGTTGCCGGGCAAACCCGGGACTCCCTATCCGCGGACAAGGCCAATTGGCCACACATCTGTCGACACTTTTACCCGAAAAAAAATGGATGTCAACACTGGCAACGCCTGGAATGTGCACGTGGAGCGTCTGCAGGACGCCCTTAGGCCCGGTCAGTTGATTCAGCGAGTGCGCGCCCTGTCGATTCCGGTCGTACGTGCGCCAACGCACACTCCTGCACCTCGCAATCGGAGGCGCAGAAGCTATATTTGTAGGACAAACGTTCGGCACGCGCATCGCACGTCGTACAGCATTTGCGGCGCTCACGCCGGACACGTTGCTCAGGATTGCGAACAAGCTTGACGTCAAAATTGCGTGCAAGGAGCCAGCGATGTCCAAGACGATCGTCTTTTGCGCAGACGGCACGTGGAACGGACCCGAAGATCCGGCAGGAAAAGGCGATGGCGCCGCTCCTGAAGCGGCAGCGGGATGCCAGCCTGAACTGACCAATGTATGCAAGCTTTTCGCGTGGCTCGATGGGAACATGCTGCCTCCAGAAACCGTGTGGGGCGGCGCCGAGATGGAAAAGGGCCTCTTAGACGCGAATGGCCAACCGATACAAATCGCGAAATACATTCACGGGGTTGGAAATTCCCAGCAACTGATCGATAAAGTCGCGGGCGGCGCGTTCGGTGTCGGCGTCGTCGCGCGCATTGCTCGTGGCTATACCTATATTTCGCGCAACTACGAGCCGGGCGACAGCATTGTGATCGTCGGATTCAGCCGCGGCGCGTACACCGCGCGAGCCCTGGCGGGACTGATTGCCGGGCAGGGGCTGCTTCGGCCGGAACTCGCTGCCCTCGACGATCAGAATCGTTACGACACCGCGGTGGCGGCCTGGTATCGATGGAGACACGGCAACGAAACAACGTTCCAGAAGATAGCGGACGGTGTGCTGGAGTTTTTGACTATCCATAACGCCTTTTCCAACCCCAAGCCTTTGGACGCCAATTCCTTTGTGGACGCGAACATCGCCGCGGTGGCGGTTTGGGATACGGTGGGTTCGCTCGGCATCCCAATCTACTATCAGGGGTCCGCGATCGATCTGTTCCGGTTCTGCGATCTGAATCTCAGCCCGAAAATTGGCATAGGCATCCATGCGGTCTCGCTCGACGAGCAACGCAAGCCGTTCGAGCCGACATTGTGGAATCCCAACCCGAACGTGACGCAAGCGCTCTTTCCCGGCGGCCATTGCGATGTCGGCGGCGGCTATCCCGATCACGGGCTCTCCGACGGCGCCCTGCTCTGGATCGTGGACAGGTTGCAGCACGCAGACGTGGGATTGCACTTCGCCCTGCAGCCTCCCGTTGCCGTCCAATCCAATCCATTGGGCCCGCGACACCGGGAATGGGTAGCGGATCGTGGCTGGCTGGTCGCCGGAGTGGGGCCGCGGGCCTTCCCTGTGGGCATGGTCGTCAACGACACCATCCGGCAGCGTATGAACGGCCAGCCCGAGGATCTTTTTGGCGCTGTCGGTCAGCAGCCCGTTTACTCGCCGAATAACTTGCCTGCACGCTAGGCGGAATTTGCGCCGCAGAGCAACCGGTCGAAGCGCGCCCTACACTTCGAGCCATTCCTGGCGCACGCGCGCATCGGCCTTGAGCTGCTGCGGCGTCCCCTCGAACACGATCTGGCCGTGCCCCATGACGTAGACGCGCTGCGAGATATCGAGCGCAATGGCCTGCTTCTGCTCGACGAGCAGCACCGAAATGCCGCGCGCCTTCAGCGCCTTCAGGTACTCGCCCACCTGCGCGACGACGAGCGGTGCGAGCCCCTCTGTCGGTTCGTCGATGATGATGAGGTCTGGGTCGCCCATGAGCGTGCGGCACAGCGTCAGCATCTGCTGCTCGCCGCCGGAGAGCAGGCCCGCGGGCGTGTCCTCGCGCTCCTTCAGGCGCGGGAACATGCGGTACATGTCGTCGAACTGCCAGCGCGGCTTCTGGCGCGACCTGGTGCGCTTTTCGCCGAGCATCAGGTTCTGCCGCACGGTGAGCGTCGGGAAGATATCGCGGTTTTCCGGCACATAGCCGATGCCCCGGTGCGCAACCTCGAACGTGCGCAGCCCGCGCACTTCTTCGCCGCGCAGCAAAATCTGCCCCTCGCACCGCACGAGCCCCATGATGGCCTTGGCCAACGTAGAGCGGCCCACGCCGTTGCGCCCGAGCAGGGCGACGATCTCGCCCTCGCCCACCTGCATTTCGACGCCGTGCAGGATATGGCTCTTGCCATAGTACGCATGCAGGCCGCGCACCTCGAGCATGGAATTAGCGGTCGCCATCAATGTGCACCTGCGGGTTCGTCGAGCGTGGTGCCCAGATAGGCTTCCTTCACGCGGCGGTTGTTACGGATGGCTTGCGGCGTGTCCGTGGCGATCACTTCGCCGTACACGAGCACCGAGATGCGGTCGGCGAGGCCGAAGACGACGCTCATGTCGTGCTCGACCATCACCAGCGTCTTGCCGACGGTGACCCGGCGAATCAGCTCCACCGCGTGATCCGACTCGGAGCGGCTCATGCCCGCCGTGGGTTCGTCGAGCAGGATCACCTCGGCGCCGCCCGCAATCGTGATGCCGATTTCGAGCGCGCGCTGCTCGGCATAGGTGAGCAGCCCGGCAAGCGTGTCGTGCCGCCCCTGCAGACCGATCAGCTCGAGCACTTCTTCGGCGCGTTCGCGCGCGTCGCGTAATTGTTCGAGGCGATGCCAGAACGAGTACCGGTAGCCGAGCGACCACAGCACGGCGCAGCGCAAATTCTCGAACACCGACAGGCGATGAAAGATGTTCGTCACCTGAAAGCTGCGCGAGAGCCCCATGCGGTTGATCTTGTACGGCGGCAGCCCCCCGATATCGACGCCGTTCAGTTTCACCGTGCCGGAACTCGGCGCCATGCGGCCCGAGATCAGATTGAACGTCGTCGACTTGCCCGCGCCGTTGGGGCCGATCAGCGCATGGCGTTCGCCCTTCGCAATAGTCAGGTCCACACCGCGAATGATCTCCGTGCGCCCGAAATTCTTGCGGACTTCACGCAACTCCAGTGCGGCCGTCATGCGTTGCTCCCTGCGATTTCCCGTTGCACGCCATCCCACGCTTCGCGCACCCGCGCAGCCGCGAGGCGTCCCGCCTGCGCGCCCAGCGCCCACAGCACCGCCGCGACGGCCCACGGTTTCCATGAAGCGGCATCGAAGGTAAGGCCGAAGAACGCCATGGCCGTGCCGTTGTCACGATCGATCTGCACCTTGTAGACGAGTTCGACCGTCAGCACGAGCGCGCCAAGCAAAATCAGCGCAGCACCCAGCGTCGCTGCATAGGAAGGCACCATGCGATGCAGCTTGCGCGCCGCGATGAGAGGCACCTGCTTCATCAGCAGGCTCGACACGCCGCCCGGCACATACATCACCACGAGCACGAAGAACAACCCGAGGTAAAGCAGCCATGCCGGCGTGAGATTGGACAACGCCACCGCAAACAGCACGAACAAAACAGAGCCGATGATCGGCCCGAAGAAGAACGCCCCGCCGCCGATGAACGTCGCCAGCAGCACGCCGCCGGACTGCGCAGCGCCGACGTTCTCCGCCGTCACGATCTCGAAGTCGATTACCGAGAGGCCGCCCGCAATGCCCGCGAAGAACGCCGAAAGCACCATGACGAAAAAGCGTACGCGCTGCGTGTTGTAGCCGACGAATTCGGCACGCTCGGGGTTGTCGCGCACGGCGTTGGCAATGCGGCCGAGCGGCGTCTGCGTCCACGCGTACATGGCGATCATCGACACGAGGCACCACGCCGCGATCAGGTAGTACACCTGGATCGCCGGTCCATACGTGATGCCGAGCACCGCATGACCCACCGTGCGGTTGGTCGGCACACCGCCTTCGCCGCCGAAGAACCCGGGAAACATGAGCGAACTCGCCGCCACCATTTCGCCGATGCCAAGCGTGATCATCGCGAAGGTGGTGCCCGACTTGCGCGTGGTCACATAGCCGAACAGCACGCCGAACAGCATGCCGCCGAACCCGCCCGCGAGCGGCAGCAGCGAAACAGGCAACGGGAAATGGTTCGCGCCGATCTGGTTGAGCACATGCGCCGCCACGAACGCGCCGAGCCCGGAGTACACCGCGTGCCCGAACGAGAGCATGCCGGTCTGCCCGAGCAACATGTTGTACGAGAGCGCGAAGATGATCATGATGCCCATCTGCGAAAGCAGCGCGATGGCAAAGCCGCTGGAAAACACGAGCGGCAGCACCAGCATCACGAGCACCGTGGCGCCCCAAATGATCCAGCGCAGCGAATGCGCGGTTTGCCGCATTCCGTTGCGTTGCATGCCCGAACCGGCGCTGGCCTGAATGAGCGGTTTCATCGTTCAGCCCTCCCGCTTGCCGAGCAGCCCGCGCGGTCGCAGGATCATCATGAGCACCATCAGCAGGTAAGGCAGAATCGGCGCGACCTGCGATACCGGCATGCGCCACAACGACGAGAGCGCCGTGCTGTCCGTCACCGTCATGCCGACGAGCGAGAACAGATCGGAGAGCGACGCATCGATCGTGACAGCGAATGTCTGCATGATGCCGATCAGCAGCGACGCGATGAACGCGCCAGGCAGCGAGCCCATGCCGCCCACCACGGCGATCACGAACACGATTGTGCCCACCGACTCGGCCATCGAAGGCGAAGTGACGAACGCGTTGCCGCCAATCACGCCGGCGAGGCCCGCCAGCGCGGCGCCGCCGCCGAACACCAGCATGAACACGCGCTGCACGTTGTGCCCGAGTGCCTCGACCATTTCCGGGTGCGTGAGCGACGCCTGAATGACGAGGCCGATGCGCGTGCGCGTCAACACCAGATACAGCGCCGCGAGCATTGCAATCGAGATCAGCATCATGAAGGCGCGATACTTCGGAAATTCCGACGTGTACACCTTGAACAGCGCCCCGTTCAGTTCGGGCGGAACGGCGTACGGCACGGCGGCGAGACCCCAGACCAGCTTCACACCCTCCACGATCAGATACGACAGGCCGAAGGTGAACAGCAACTCCGCCACGTGCCCGTATTTGTGCACAGTACGCAAGCCGAACCGCTCGACGAGCGCGCCGACACACGCCACGAGCACGGGCGCCGCCACCAGCGCAGGCCAGAAACCGATCTTGCTGGCAATGGTGTAGGCGAAGTAGGCCCCGAGCATGTAAAAGCTGGCGTGCGCGAAGTTGAGCACGCCCATCATGCTGAAAATCAGCGTGAGGCCCGATGAGAGCATGAACAGCAGCAGCCCGTAGCCGATGCCGTTCAACAGAGAGATGGTCAGGAATTCCACTGCCCGATGATCCTTGTGAAGTGTCGTAGCGAGAGCACGCTCAGCCCGGGCGCTTCATCTGGCAAGTGGTCGGCTGCGTTGCCGCGGTCGGCCCAAGCTGGACGTCGGTGCGCCAGCCATAGCCGGTGTTCTCCTGGTCGTACTTTACCGTTTTGCCGTCCGCCTTGGTCCATGTCGCGATCACGAGCGACTGCTGCGCCTGGTGATCGGCCGCGCGCATCGTCGCGGGGCCGTTCATGCCGTCGACTGTCATGCCCTCCAAGGCTTTGGCCACCTTGACGGGATCGGTCGACTTCGTCGCGTTCATCGCCTTGCTCAGCATTTCGATGGCGGCATAGGCAGTCGCCAGGTAGTAGTCGTCGTTGTACTTCTTCTTGTAACCCTCGATGATCTGGCCGACCACCGGGGGGTTGTTCGTGTTGTTCGGGCCGAACACGCCCACGTATTTCACGTGGTCGGCGCCGGACGCGCCCATGGCCGTCGGCACGCCGGTCGTGCCCGCGTAATAGGTATAGAAGTTGGACGTCACGCCCGCGTCCTTGCTGGCCTTCACGAGCAGCGCGAGGTCGCTGCCCCAGTTGCCCGTGATCACCGTGTCTGCGCCGGACGCCTTGATCTTGGTGGCATAAGGCGAGAAGTCCTTCACGCGCGCGAGCGGATGAAAGTCGTCGCCGACGATCACGATATCGGGGCGCTTGCTCTTCAGGTCCTCGCGCGCCACGCGCGAGACGTCGTGACCAAACGAGTAGTCCTGATTGATGAGGTAGACCTTCTTGATGTCCTTGTCGCGCGCGAGAAACGTGGTGAGCGCATCCATCTTCATGTCGGCGTTCGCGTCGAAGCGGAAGTGCCAGTAGTCACAGCGTGCGTTGGTCATGGCCGGGTCCACCGCGGCGTAGTTCAGGTAGACGATTTCCTTGCCCGGATTGCGCGAGTTGTACTTGGCGACCGCGTCTTCCAGCGCGAGGCCCACCGACGAACCATTACCCTGCACGATATAGCGAATGCCCTGATCGGCGGCCTGGTTCAGCAGCGTCAGGCTTTCCTGCGGCGAAAGCTTGTTGTCGAATCCCACGACCTCGAACTTCGTGCCGTTTGCCCAGTTATGCTCGTTGGCGAAATCGGCCGTGTATTGCCAGCTGTGCAGCTGATTCGTGCCGAGCGATGCCATCAAGCCGGACAGCGGATCGATGAAGGCAATCTTGACCGTCTCCGCTTGCGCGGCCCCGGCTGCCAACGCTGACGATACAACCGCACCAACCACCAACGAGCGCAACATCCTCATGGACTGTCTCCTTTGTTTGGGCATTTCTTATCGTGCGTGCAATTTTCTGTCCGACCGTGCGATTTTTCGCTATATCAACACATTCCCGAGGCGAATGACAGCACTCCAGGGAAATCGCTGAGACGACCGGGCATAGCGAGTCATAACGACTGGCTTACGGTTCGCTTAGGTCACGTCGGGTCCGTTTGTGATGACTGAACCCCGCGTTCGGCCGATTGGGCAATAGAAACGGCAATGCGCGCCCCGCGCAAGCAGTTCAGGCGCGGCGCACGCGACGCTTTCTGCTCGCCGTTCGCCGCGCAAGCTCGAGCGATGGCGAGCGCTCCGTAAGCGGCGGCGCCACATGATCTTCGGCGCGTTTCGCGCTCGTGAATTGCTGCCGGTAAGCCACCGGCGTGAGCGCTTTGGTGGCCTTGAACTGCCGGTTGAAGTTCGCCGCGTTGGGGAAGCCTGAGCGCACGGCGATCACGGAAACGGGCAACTGCGTATCGGTCAGCATCCGGCAGGCATGGCCGATTCGAACCCGCGCGATGTACTGCCCCACACTTTCGCCCGTGTGCTGCACGAAATGTCTCGTCAGCGTGCGCTCAGAAAGACCTGCGGCCTTGGCTAGCGTCGAAAGCCGCAAGGGTTGCGAGAACTGCGTTTCGATCAGCGCCAGTACGCGGTTCAACTGCTCAGGCTCATAGCCTGCAGATGCGCCCACGCGACCCTCGAACGCGCTGGGCGTCGCGAGCTGGGTGGCAGGCAACCCGGTCAACCAGACCAGGATATCCAGCACGGCAGCCAGACGCTCGCGCGGGTCCGCCGACAATAGACGATCAAGATAACCGCGCATATGCGCGCCGGCGCCTTCTTCGAAGACCAGCCCGCAGGCCGCGCGGCGCAACAGATTGCGCAGGCTCGCGTATTCCGGGCAAACGTCGGCGAGGCGCTGCACCCAGTTGCCTTCGAACCAGATGACGATGGCCACCTGCGAATCCGCCGGATCGATCGAGCGATTGGACGACCAGGTGTGCGGCATGTCCGGCGGGACGAGCACAAGATCATCAGCGCCATAAACGGTGACCGAGTCGCCGATATAGCGCTTGCCCTGGCTGTTCATCGTCAGCGTAAGTTCGTATTCCGGATGGTGATGCCATTCGAACGGAATGCGCGGCAAGCGCCGGTGGTAAACCCGCACCGAACAGCTGCTGCCGAAGTCGACGTGCTCGTACGCTGCTTTCATGGCCGAAACTGCAAAAAGATTGACCCGATAATATCACTGGCCAGGGCCGTGCCGGCGTACGCTCCCATCATTCGAAAACACCACGGTGGAGACAACAAAATGGCATTGCATATCGACGACCTGCCCGCGGCTATTCGCCGGGCGAAGCAGGAACTGCGGGAAAAACTGCCCAACTACAAGGCGGTGTTCGCCGAAGTCGAATCGGCCATGCAGGAAGAGGCGCATCGCATTGCCCAGCTTCGCGACCGGGGTGAGCCCGTGATCCCCGAAATTGCGTTTTCGGACATCGTCGGCAACCGGGTTAGCGCGGAGCAGATTGCGCTCGTGAAGGCGCGCGGCGCCTGTGTGATCCGCAAGGTGTTCGACCGCTCGCGCGTGGCGCAGTGGGACGACGACATTGCGGACTATGTCGAGCGCAACGACCTCGACCGCAAGCTGCTTCATCGCGCCGAAGACAAATACTTCGGCCAGCTGGCCTCGAGCAAGCCGCAGATCTACGGCGTGTACTGGTCGAAGCCGCAAGTGCTCGCGCGCCAGTCGCCGGAACTCACACAGGCGCGCGTGTTCCTGAACCGCCTGTGGCGCGCCGAGAGCGAAGGCCGCGTGCATTTCGACCCGAATCACGTGCCGGTTTATGCGGACCGTCTGCGCCGCCGCCCGCCTGGCTCCGAGTCGCTCGGCCTCTCCGCCCACTGCGACGGCGGCTCGGTCGAGCGCTGGATCGAGGCGAACTTCCGCAAGGTCTATCGCCATGTCTTCTCCGGAAACTGGCGCGACTATGACGCGTTCGACGCCGCGTGGCGCACCGAGGTCGAAGAGATTCCGTCACCCGCTGTCTGCTCGATGTTCCGCACGTTTCAGGGCTGGACGGCGCTCACTCAGCAGGGCCCCGGCGACGGCACGCTGCAACTCGTGCCCATTGCGAACGCGATGGTCTATATCCTGCTGCGCGCGCTGCAGGACGACATTGCGGACGACGACCTGTGCGGCGCGATGCCGGGCCGCGCGCTGTCGATCAAGCCGGAGTACCACGCGCCGCTTTTCCACGCGCTTTCGTCGATTCCGCTAATGCAGCCAGGCGACACCGTCTTCTGGCATAGCGACGTCATTCATGCCGTGGAAGATGCGCATCGCGGCAAGGGCTACAGCAACGTGATGTACATCGCTTCCGCGCCGTCTTGCGCCAAGAACGACGCGTATCTCGCACGGCAGTTGCCGAGCTTCCTCGAGGGCAAGAGCCCGCCCGATTTCCCGACGGATCATTTCGAAGTCGATTTCGTTGGGCGCGCAACCGCCGACGACCTGACACCGCTCGGGCGCGCGCAGATCGGCATGCAAGCCTGACGCAGCGGCAACGTCAATCAATCGGCCTTGTTGAGCGCGTTGCGCACCGCAACGGCAAGCTCATCGAATCGATAAGGCTTGCTAATGAGCGCAACGCCCTCGTCGAGCTTGCCGTCGTGGAAAATAACGTCGCGCGTATAGCCGGAGGCAAACAGGACCTCGGCGTGATAAGGCGGCCCGCTCGCAATGCGAGCCAGTTCGCTGCTTCTCACCGTACCGGGCGTCACGACATCGGTGAACAGCAGGTCGAAACGCTGGCCGCTCTGGATCAGTTTGAGGGCGTGCTCGCCGTCCTGCGCGGAGAGCACCTTGTAGCCGAGCTGCGCCAGCATTTCGATCGCGGCGATGCGAACCTCCGCGTCGTCTTCGACAACGAGAATGGTCTCGCCGCCGCGCTCCTGTCTCGCAACGCCTGGCTTGTACGCGTCGTATTCCGCTTCCAGGCTGCGCGGAAAATAGAGGTTGACGGTAGTGCCCTGGCCTTGCGTGCTTTCAATGAAGACGTGGCCCGAACTCTGCGCCACGAACCCATGCACCATACTCAAGCCGAGTCCCGTGCCCTGGCCCACGGCCTTCGTGGTGAAGAACGGCTCGAACACGCGCGCTTTCACGTGCTCGGGCATGCCGCAGCCCGAGTCCGAAACGCGCAGGCGAACGTATTCGCCTGCGGGCACGCCGTCACTGCGCGCCGCTTCATCGTTCTGTGCGTCGACGTTCGCGAGGCAAACGCCGATGCGTCCTGGTCCGTCTATTGCGTCGCGCGAGTTGATGACCAGATTCAACAGCGCGCTTTCCAGCTGACTGCGGTCCGCACAGATATTCCAGCTCTCGTGCGCCGGCACAATGGCGAGTTCGATCGTCTCCGGCAACGTGCGGTGAAGCATCTCGGCCATGCCTTCGACCAGCCGGAAGGGGTTCAGAACGGCCGGCGCGAGCGGTTGCCTGCGCGCAAAGGCCAGCAGTTGCGCGGCAAGCTTCGCACCGCGCGACACCGCATTGCTAACCGCGGCCACGCGCCGCTCGAGCGCGGCGTTGCCTTTCGTCGAAAGCTCGATGAGCTGCAGGTTGGCGGAAATGACCTGCAAGACGTTGTTGAAGTCGTGCGCCACGCCGCCCGTGAGACTGCCGATCGCTTCCAGCTTTTGCGCCTGACGCAGCCGCTCCTCCATCGCCACGCGCGCGCCCACTTCCTCGGCTACGCGCTGCTCCAGTGTCTGGGTCAGTTGCAACAGCGCGTCTTCCGCCACCTTGCGCTGCTTTTCCGCCTGCATCTTCGCCGTCGTTTCGAACACGATGGCGAGGACGCCCGCCGGCCGCTCGTCGTCTTCGAAAACCGGGCTATAGCTCAGGTCCAGCCACACGTCTTCGGCGTGACCCTCGCGATACAGCACGAGCTGCTTGTCCTGAAAGACGAGGGTCCCGCCGGCCAGGCACGTATCGACGACATTCCGGTTGAACGCGGCCACCTCTGGCCAGCCGGTTTCGACTGGCTTGCCCAGCAGGAACGGATGCCGGCCGCCCGCGAAAACCGCGTAGGCGTCGTTGTAGACCATCGTCCCTTCACGGCCCCATAGCATGACGAGCGGAGAAGGCGCGGCGAGCAGCATGTTGATCGCGGCAACGAGGCTCGCCGACCAGGTTGCGCGCGCGCCGAGCGCCGTATCGCTCCAGTCGAACACGGCGATGCGCTCCGCCATTTCACCGGGCCAGCGGGTCGAGGGGCGCTCGATCTGCGGTGGAACTTCCTTGTTCATGACGCGACTCTGCTCCGAGGAGACGCTGCGGAATACCGGAACGACAAGGCTCGTGGAGATTCGAGGCTCGCCGCGAGTGAGACGAAGTGCGCAATTATTGTTCCCGGCTTCCGGTGGAAGCCGGTCGAGTTAGCTACAACGCACAATCGGCGTCACAGGCAGGCCAGCAGGTCTTCGAGCCGCACCGGTTTCGTCAGACATTTGACGAAACCGGCGGCTGCGGCCCTGGCCGCGATATCCGGATCGGTGTGACCCGAGAGCAGAACGTACCGGGTATTCGACAGAGCGGGGTTGAGCTGAAGCTGACTCACCAGCTCTCCGCCGCTCATGTCAGGCAGCTTCCAGTCCACGAAGGCGAGTTCGGGAAGGAACGACCCGGCAACGAGCAGGGCCTCTTGTCCATCTGCCGCACATTGGGCTTGATGGCCTTCGAACTCGACGAGCGCCGCAAGCGCATCTGCGACGTCGCGGTTGTCGTCGACGAACAAGATTCGTTTTGGCATCGGGTGCAAAAAGCTGGCTGGAGCGGGGACGCAATAAACACCGGGTCGACTCGCGGTTCGCCTTCGAGTGTACCTGCTGCATCACGATAAATCCATCGTGCTACTGAACAATGCGCTGCGCGATGCTCATGACAACGCCGCGTCGCGCGCTTAACTCGTTGTTACGAATCTCGCAGCACCGTTTCACCTGTGTCCGGGGGCGACGCCTAGACTCCGAACCGTGCTCATCAAGAACGCACACAACGTGCGAAGGAGTCGCGATATGAAGAAGACCATTCTCGGCCTGGTACTGGGCGCAACGGCACTGGCGGCTTCGACCGCTGCATTGGCCCATGTGGATGTCGCCGTGGGCGTTGGCGTGCCAGGCGCGGTCTATGCCCCGGCTCCCATCCAGACAGACTGGAGAGGCGACGACGACTGGCGCGCGCGGCAGTGGCGCGAACACGAGTGGCGCGAGCACGAACGCCGCGAGCACGCATGGCGCGAACGGCAGTGGCGCGAACGCGAGTGGCACGACCGGGGCCGCTGGGACTATTGATCTGTTTCAGCGCAGGGCGTCCAGCAACACCTGAACCGGGTGGCGCAACTGACGCCCGCGCAAGCGCTTCACCTGGCAGCGGCACGAATAACCCGTGGCGATCAGCTCTTCCGCCCCTTGCGCCGCCGTCGATGCCGCATCGACATGCTGCGCCCACGATTGCTCGAAGATCGCTTCCGAAGTCGCGCGATTGCGCGCCTCGTGGCCATAGGTGCCCGACATGCCACAGCACCCGCTAGCCGGCGTCGCGAGCGCGAGGCCCGCTGCGGCGAATACGTCATTCCACAAGAGCGTGGCGGCGCTTGCGTTGGTGCGCTCGGTGCAATGCGGCAGCAGGCGGAACGACGCCGTCGCGCGATGCGCCGCTTCGCGGCTGCGCAGCGCGCCGCGCATTACGCTGATTAACCATTCCTGCGGCAGCAGCACCTCTGGCGCCGCCTCGATGCCTTCCACCTTGCGGTACTCCTGGCGGTACACGAGCGTCATGGCCGGGTCGATGCCGACGAGCGGCACACCCGAGCTGGCAAGCGAGGCCAGTTGCGCCGCATTGCGCCGCGCGGCGCGGCGAAACCGCGGCAGAAACCCCTGGACGTGCAGCGGCTTGCCGTTCGGGAAATAAGGCGCGACGAATACCTTGAATCCAAGACGTGCGGCTAGTTCGAGAAACGCGGAGGCAACCGGCGTCTCGAAGTAACGCGTGAACGCGTCCTGCACCACGATCACACTGCGCTGGCGTTCGGTTTCGCCAAGCGATGCGAGCCGTTCGGGCGTCGCGATCTCCGCTCCCGCCTTGCGCAACACCCCGCGCCATGACACACGGCTCAACAATGGGCTATCGACAAGGCCAATGCAGCGTGCGAGCAACGATTTGACGAGGCGCGCCTTCATCAACGCGTTGTACGCGCCACTTGCGCCAGGCACCGCCGCCACGCGCGGCACCGTGAATTCGAGTGCGCCGATCAAATAGTCGCGCAGCGGACGCAAATAGCGCGTGTGATAAAGCTCCAGAAAGCGCGCGCGAAACTCCGGCACGCTTACCTTTACCGGACATTGCCCCGTGCATGACTTGCACGACAGACAACCCGCCATGGCGTCATAAACCTCATGCGAGAAGTCCTGCTCGCCCTGGCGTTTGCGCACGCTGTTGACGATGCGCACCGGCAACGCCGCCGCAACCGGCGGCGCGACAAGATCCGCTCCGGCATCTTGTTGTCTGCGCAACCATTCTCGCATCAGCGAAGCCCGGCCCTTTGGCGAATGCACGCGCTCGCGCGTGGCTTTCCACGACGGACACATGGCGTCGTTCGGGTCGAAGTTGTAGCACGCCCCGTTGCCGTTGCAATGAACGGCGTCGGCGTTGGCCTGCCAGACGCGCTCGTCTATGCGCCGGTCCAGCTCGCCGCGCAGTGTCGTCGCGTCGATCTTCAGCAGCGCCGCACTCGCGCCGGCAGGCGTCGCGATCTTGCCTGGATTGAGCTGATTGTACGGATCGAATGCCGCCTTGAGCCGCTGCAGCGCCGGATACAAAGGCCCGAAATACTCGGGCACGTACTCGGAGCGCACGCCCTTGCCATGCTCGCCCCACAGCAGGCCGCCATACTTCATCGTCAAGGCAGTCACGGCATCCGAAATGGGGCGCACGAGCGCGGCCTCGTCGGGATTGCGCATGTCGAGCGCGGGGCGCACGTGGAGCACGCCCGCATCGACGTGGCCGAACATGCCATAACGCAGACCGAAACCATCGAGCAGCGCGCGAAACTCTGCAATGTAGTCGGCAAGATTTTCGGGCGGCACGGCCGTGTCCTCCACGAAGGGCTGCGGGCGGCTCGCGCCGCGCGCATTGCCCAGCAGGCCCACCGCGCGCTTGCGCATCGCATAGACGCGATTGATTGCCGCCTCGCCATCGGCAATCGTATGGCCGAGACGCTTCACGCTCGCGTCCGCGCCCAGGTGCTCGGCGAACGCCGCCACGCGCGCGCGCAATGCGTCCGCATCGTCGCCGCTGAATTCGACCATGTTGATGCCGTTCGCACCGCCTTGCACTCCTTCGTCGGCGGGGAAATACTCGGCCACGCTTTGCCAGAAGATATCCTCGCGCGCCAGCCGCAGCACCGTGGAATCCACGGTTTCGATCGAGAGTGGGCGATGCGCCATCAGCGCGCGCGCGTCGCGCAGGGCATCCATGAAGCTCTCATAGCGGACATTGACGAGCACGGCGTGCCTGGGCACAGGCAGCACGTTCAGCGTTGCCTCGACGATGAAGCCGAGCGTGCCTTCCGAGCCGCACAGCACGCTGTTGATGTCGAAGCGCCCTTCGCCGTCATGCAGATGAGCGAGGTCATAACCCGTCAAGCAACGGTTCAACGCGGGAAAACGCTCGCGTATCAGACCGGCTTCGCGCTCGCTGATATCGCGCGCGGTGCGGAAAACCTCGCCGACCTTGTCCTTGCGCGCGCAAAGCGCGCCGAGTGCGGCACGATCGACCGGCTCGCTCGACAAACGCTCACCGCCAACGAGGACCGTTTCCAGCGCGAGCACGTGGTCGCGCGTTTTCCCGTAGGTGCAACTGCCCTGCCCGCTCGCATCCGTGCTGATCATGCCGCCGATGGTCGCGCGGTTCGACGTCGACAGCTCCGGCGCGAAAAAGAGCCCGTGGCGCTTCAATTCGGCATTGAGCTGATCCTTGACCACGCCGGCCTCCACGCGCGCCGTACGCGCCACCGGATCGATTTCGAGGATTCGATTCATATGTCTCGACATATCGACCACGACGCCTTCGGTCAGCGACTGCCCGTTCGTACCCGTGCCGCCGCCGCGCGCCGCGACCGCCACGCCGCGAAATGTGTCGCGCCCGAGCAGGCTCGCGAGCCGTGCGACGTCCTGCGCGTGGCGCGGGAACACCACCGCCTGCGCATAGCGCTGGTAGATCGAATTGTCCGTGGCCAGCACCGTGCGCGTGGCGTGACTCGCATCCACCTCGCCTTCGAAGCCCGACGCCTCCAGTTCATGCAAAAATTGACGGATCAGGGGGCTGCCGAATTCGCCGATGGTAAGCTGGGCAATGGTCATGTGGCTCTCGAAGTCTCGTACTGGGCGCTATCGACCCTTTTCTGGCATGAAATTGTCGCCTCCCAACCGGCACCGGGCAAACGTAAAAAGATTGGGTTGATCATGAGGTTTATGAATGAATTACCGCAAGCTCACGCCCTCCATGTCGCTGCTGCTCGCGTTCGAAGCGTCCGCGCGCCATGAGAGCTTTACGCGTGCCGCCGAGGAACTGTCGCTCACGCAGAGCGCTGTGAGCCGCCAGGTTCAAGCGCTCGAGGCGATGCTCGACCTGCCGCTCTTCACGCGCGAGGGCAAACGCATCGTCCCGACCGATATCGGCCGAGCCTATATGGCCGAGATCTCTCATGCGCTTACGCTGATCCGTAGCGCGACGCTGCAAGCCCTCACGGCGAGCGCGCCAAAAACGCAGTTGCGCGTTGCGACCCTGCCGACGTTCGGCGCCAAGTGGCTGCTGCCGCGCCTGCACCGTTTCTATCAAGCACACCCCGATTTGCAGATCGATCTCGACTCGCGCATCGAGGCGGCCGATTTTTCGACTCAGGATCTCGACGCCGCCATCGTGGTGGGCGACGGGCGCTGGCCCGGCGTCACGGCGCACAGGCTCTATGCGGAAGAGCTGGTGCTGGTTGGCAGCCCCACTGCGTTGCCGTTCGCGAGAAAACCGAAGCGACGGGCCGCCGCGCCAACCATCGAATCGCTCGACGGCCTCACACTGCTGCGCGTGCGCAGCTTTCCCGACGCATGGCGCGAATGGTGCGCGCATTTCGGCTTGCCTCACGACGCGCTGCGCCCGGGCCCGAGTTTCGAGCTGACCTCGCACTTGATCCAGGCGGTCGTCGCCGGCATCGGCGTGGGCCTCGTGCCGCGTATGCTGGTCGAAGACGAATTGAACGAGAAGCGGCTTCTCAGCCCGTTCGAGGCGGTGCCAAGCTCGCGTTCGTACTACCTGGTCTACCCGGAGCGTGCTCAGCGCCACCCCGTGCTGGTTGCGTTCCGGGACTGGCTGCTGGAGGAGCTTGCCGGGCAGCAGTGACTGCGGAATGAATCTTGCTGCACGCACAACGCATGATTTAAGCCATATCGATAAATAGAACAGATGGCTTTATTAACGTTTCGCAAAGCCTGAAGACCAGCCTCCCCCTCCATAATTCCGTATGAATAATCACAACGGAGGAGACAGTGAGGCTGTTGCGCAAGCTGTACATCCAGGTGCTGATTGCGATCGCGCTGGCCATTGCGTTCGGCCTGCTCGCGCCGCACGAGGCCGTAAAAATGAAACCGTTGGGCGAGAGCTTCATCGCGCTACTGAAGATGATGCTCGGGCCCATCATCTTCTGCACGGTCGTGCACGGCGTGGGGCACATCAAGGACTTCAAGCGCCTTGGCCGGCTCGGTGTGAAGACGCTGCTCTATTTCGAAGTGGTCAGCACGCTCGCCATGCTGACTGGCTTTGCGGTCGTTAATATCGTGCGCCCCGGCGACGGGCTCCATGCGCGCTCACTCAGCGCAAGCGAAGGCGCCGCGGCAGCAATCAAGGCAGGCACGACCGGCGATTTCTCGTTCACGCACTTTCTCACCTCCATCATTCCGCATACGCTCGTCTCGGCGTTCGTGAGCGGTGACATTCTTCCCGTGCTGTTCGTTTCGCTGCTCACGGGCTTCGCGCTCGCCACTTGCGCGAAGCCCGACTGGGGCGTGTTCCGCTTGATCGAGGAAGCGCAAACCGTCGTCTTCAAGATGCTCGGCTTCATCATGCGGCTCTCGCCAATTGGCGCATTCGGCGCAATGGCCGCGGCCGTGGGCAGCTACGGCAGCGTCACGCTGCTGTTCCTGCTGCGCTATGTGCTCACCTATTACGCAAGCACGCTGTGCTTCGTGTTCGTCGTGCTCGGCGTCGTGGCTGGCCTGGCTGGATTCTCGATCTTCAGGATCCTTTCGCTCATCAAGGAAGAAGCCATTCTCGCGATGGGCACGGCCGCGAGCGAAGTCGCGCTGCCGCGCCTCGTCAGCAAGCTCGAACAGGCGGGCTGCGACGAAGCCGTGGTGGGCTTCGTGCTGCCGGCGGGGTATAGCTTCAATATCGATGGCGCGTGCCTCTACATGGCCTGCGGTGTCGGCTTCATCGCACAGGCGACCGACACGCCTTTGAGCCTCTCGCAACAACTCGCGCTGCTCGCGGTGATGATGCTCACGTCCAAGGGCGGAGCGGGCGCTGCAGGCGGCGCGCTCGTCAAGCTCGCGGCCACCATCCAAACCTCGCGTGTGCTGCCGCTTGCCGGCGTGGGCTTGCTGTTCGGCATCGACCGCGTGCTTGCCATTGCGACTTCCACGACCAATGTGATTGGCAACTCGGTAGCCGTGCTCGTCTTGTCGAAATGGGAGAAGATGTTCGACAAGAACAAGTTCGAATCCCACATGAACCGGCGGCACACGGCGCGCGTGGAGCCGCCGCCAGCTCAGGCCAGCGAGCCTCGCGTGTGAGCCTGCAACGTTTGTCTCTTCATCAACGCCATCGAGAGAGTGTCAAGCATGGAACAGCAAACCCAACAGCCGGTAACGCGCGTTGCGATCATTGGCTTTGGCGAAGTGGGGCCGATTTTTGCGCACGCGCTCGCGCAAGCCGGACTGCACGTTTCGACTTACGACATCAAGCTACAGGACAGCGCCACGCGCGAGACGATCCTCAAACGCGCGAGCGAGAGCGGCGCTCATGTCGCCGACGATCTCGCATCGGCGCTAGTGGGCGCACAGCTCGTGTTTTCCGCCGTCACGGCGAGCCAGGCCGAAGCGGTGGCAAGTGCATGCGCCGCGTATTTGCTTGCCGGTCAAACATTTATCGACCTGAACTCCGTCTCGCCCGCCGTCAAGCAGCGCAACAGCCAGGCCGTGGAGCGCGTGGGCGCCGATTACGTGGAGGCCGCAGTCATGGCGCCCGTGCCGCCGCAAGGCATACGCGTGCCGATGCTGCTGGGCGGACGCGTTGCCGGGCACACCGCCGACGTGCTCAACGCGCTCGGCATGCGCGCGCAATGCGTGGCCGCCGAGGTAGGCCTCGCCTCCGCCATCAAGCTGTGCCGCAGCATCATGATCAAAGGCATGGAAGCGATGTGCGTGCAATCGATGCTCGCCGCGAAGCAGTTCGGCGTGGACGACCGCGTGCTTGCCTCGCTTGCGGCAAGCTTCCCAGGCATGGGCTGGGACACGGGCTATGAGTCGTACTTGATTGGCCGCGTGGTCGAGCATGGCCAGCGGCGCTCCGAGGAAATGCGCGAGGCGGCGGCCATGCTCGACGGCCTCGGCATGTCGAGTGAGCTGGCCAACGCCATTGCGAATGTCCAGCAGGCGCTGGCCGAACGTGCTGCGCCGCTCGTCGCGGCGCTAGACGAAAAAGGCAGACTGCCGGAGTGGCGCACGCTGCTCAAGCCTTCGTGATGGGGTTGCCGTTCACTGAATAGCGTGTGGCGAGTGCGTCGAGCACGCGGTTTAGTACGTCGTCCCAATTGCCTCGCTCTTTCTGCGTGAAGAGACGCAGGCCCGGATACCACGGGCTGTCGTCGCGATCGCGCAGCCAACGCCAGCAGCCGGCAAAGCGATTGAGCAGCCATACCGGCTTGCCCATTGCAGCAGCCAGATGCGCCACCGACGTATCGACCGAGATGACGAGATCGAGGCCGTCGATCAACGCCGCGGTATCGGCGAAGTCGCCGGCTTCGTGCATCCAGTCGGTAATTTGCACGCGATATACCGATGGCAATTGCTTCGATGCGTCTTCGGCTTTTTGCAGGCTGATCCAGTGCGCGCCTCGCCAGGACAGCAGCTTCGCAAACGCGTCAGGCGCGATGCTGCGTCGGCGATCGGCCGCCGTGCCCGTATGACCGCCTGCCCAAACAAGGCCAATGCGCGGCTTCATGTCGTCGCCACACGCGCGGAGCCGATCGGCCCACATGCGCGCGCGCTGCGGTTCGGCGTGTAGATACGGTATAGGCGCGGGAATGTTGTCGAGGCGCGTGCCGAGCAGCATCGGCAGCGAGAGCAGTGAGCAATAGGCGTCCCACGCGCCAAGGTCTGACGGCACTTCGTCGAGCAGCACGATATTCGGCCAACGCGTGCAAAGCGACTGTTCGAGCAACTGGCGCAACGGCCTGGGGCAGATGTAGCCAACTCGCGTGCCGCGCGCAAGCGCAATGGGCAGATAGCGGCAGAATTGCAGCGCGTCGCCAAAGCCCTGCTCGTGCAGCACGAGCAAACGGCGCTCGCCTGGGAGCGGGCCGCTTCGCCAACGCGGAATTGGCAGCGTGGGGGCGCCCTGCGCCGCTGGCCGCTCTCCCACCTGAAAGCTCGCCCAGCGCTGCTCGAAGTATGGCCATGCTTCTTCGTAACGGCCCGCTGCAAGCAACGCGTGACCCAGATTGCTGTGGGCTTCGACATTGCGCGGATCGCGTGCGATAGCACGCTCGAAATGGGCGATGGCGGTGGCGAGATCGCCAAGATCCTTCGTGACCGTGCCGAGATTGTTATGCGCCGCCGCGTGATCGCGTTGACGCGCCAGGGTTTGACGGTAGCTCTGCGCCGCCGCGGCGGGCTGATCGTCGAGCTGCTGGGCGACGCCGAGGTTATACGAAAGCAGCGATGTATCGACTGCCGGAAAGCGTTCGCGGGCGCGCCGCAGGCCGAGACGCGCCGTTTCGGCCGCCGCCGCGTAGTCACCTAGACGCGTTTGCGTCACGCAAAGGCTGTTGCAGTACACGGGGTGCGGGCGTAGCTGAACGGCGCGCCTCAGCCAGTGTTGTGCTTCGGCCGGTGAGCCCATTGCGAGCGCGAGCAGCCCGCGCCTGTGGAGCGCGTCGCTGTTGCGCGGATTCGCCTCGATGACCTTGTCGGCAAGCTCCAATGCGCTTTGCCAATCGCCTGCGGCGTAGGCGCGATCGGCGCCTTCCAGATATGACTGCGTGTGGTTGATGGGGGACGACACGGGTATCCTCGATGAATGAGTTTGCCCGGACCATACTGCCGTCTCAAATCAAACTGCCCCGCAACGCAGGGCATCCCACCTCAGCGGCCAGCCTTCACAGCCGGCACACCCGCCACCAACGCGGCCCCACTCACCACCAGCAACGCCGCGAGCAGATAAAGCGCGTTATCCATGCTGCCCGTATGCGTCTTGATGAGCCCGATCGCCCACGGGCTCACAATGCCGCTCGTAATGCCAATGCTGCTGATGAGCGCGATCCCCGCTGCTGCGGCTTTGCCCGAGAGATACGCCGAAGGCACTGCCCAGAAGATCGGCAACGCGGCGAAGATCAGCACCGCTGCGATCGAGAGGATCGCCATCATCGCGGCGAAGCTCGCCAGATGCAGCGTGAGCAGCGCCAATGCGATGCCGCCGCCTATCGTGCACGCCGCGAAATGCCAGCGCCGTTCGCCACGCCGGTCCGAGCGGCGTGCGATCCACATGAGGCCCACCGCGCCCACCGCATTCGGAATGACGGTGTAGAGGCTGATCGCCAGCACGTCGTGCACGCCGAAGTCGCGAATCATGAGCGGCATCCAGAAGTTCAACGTGAGCGAGGCACACGTCAGCGAGAAATAGATGAACGCGAACAGATACACGCGCGGATTGCGCAACGCCGCTCCAAACGACCGCGTGGAATGCGCGTGCCCGCCTTCGCCGTCGCGTTGCGCAAGGAGGTGGTCCTTCTCCGCATCGGTCAGCCACCTCGCCTTCTCGGGGCCGTCCACGAGCCAGAACGCCGCCATGAGGCCAAGCAGCACGGCCGGCAGACCTTCGATCAGGAACATCCAGCGCCAGCCCGCAAGACCCGCCACGCCGGCCAGGTCGCGCATGATCCATCCCGAGATGAGGCCGCCCAGTACACCCGCCACCGCCACGCCCGCGAAGAAGATCGAAAACACGGCCGCGCGGCGGCGCGCCGGATACCAGTACGTGAGATAGAGCACGATGCCCGGAAAGAAGCCCGCCTCGAACACGCCCAGCAGGAAGCGCAGCGCGTAAAACTGCGTGGGGCTCGCCACGAACATCATGCTGGTCGAGGCAACGCCCCACAGCAGCATGATGCGCATGAACGTGCGGCGCGCGCCGAAGCGCGCGAGCAACATGTTGCTCGGCACTTCGCACAGCACGTAGCCCACGTAGAACACCGCGGCGCCAAGGCCGTACATCGCGTCGCTGAAGCCCAGGTCGTGCTTCATCTGCAATTGCGCGAAGCCGATGTTGATGCGGTCTAGAAACGATACGACATAGCAAACGAACAGGAACGGGATGACGCGCGCCGACACTTTGCGATACAGCGCGTCGTCTTGCTGCGAAGGATTCAGCGCGGGCGCGGCATACGTGCGCGCGGCTTCGGACCCGCGGTCCGTGGCAATCGATTGGGGCATCTGCCTGTCTCCAAACATGACTGCGGCTCACCCGGTCGGAACCGGGCAAACCGTTGATGCGCGGCGTCTTGCGCGCCTTGCGCGGCTCGCCGGGACGCTTGCGGTGCGCGCGTCTCCAGGCAGTGAGCCGATCATAGGTGGGGCAGGTTTAATTTGTCAATGGCGAATCGTTTCGTTTTACGCTAATGCGGGTTTGTCTTTAGTTGCGCGGCGCTCTTTCGTCACACAAAAGCCGTAGCGAATCGCATATAAAAAAACCCGGTTCAAAAGCTGACCGGGTTTTTCTTTTCTCTGCGCAACGTTAGCGAGGCACTGTCTTTGCGTCCGCGTCGGTCAGGGTATTCAGGAACGCCACCACGTCGCGGATATCCGAGTCCGACCAGACCGGTTTGCCGCCCCGGTGATTCGTCAGCGGTTCCGTCTTGATATCCACGTTACTGCGCAGATTCTTCGGCAGGTCGTCAAACTTCACGACATGGCCGTGCGCGTCTTTCGAATACCACTTCTCCGGGTTCGTGTCGCGCTCAACATAGAAGCGCATCGAGTCTTCAAGTGTATGGAACATGCCATTGTGGAAGAACACGCGTCGCGTGGCGACGTTGCGAAGCGTAGGTGTGCGGAACATTCCACAGAACCACTTCTGCTGCTTCGTCTGGTCTTCACGCAGCGGCCCACATAACCCCATGTCGAAGAAGTTCGGATCGCGGTTGGCCGGAATGTCCATGTTGCGCGGCACGCCCAGCGTCTGGAAGTTGTAATCCGTCAGTGCCGGATGCGAGCCGTGAGCGCCTTTGTTGATCAAATGACAGCTTGCACAGTTGCCCTTGTCCGGGTCGCTGAACAGCATCAATCCGTGCGCTTCCTGTGGCGTGAATTGATCCTTGCCGTCGAGCACGCGGTCGAACTTGCTGGAGTACGGCGCGAACGACGGATCATTGAACTGGAACGCCTGCAAGACCTTTCCAAGGTCCGCCAGCGCCTGCGCCGGTCGCGAGAAAATGTCCTCGCCGAATGCTTCCCGGAACGGCTGTGCGTAGGCGCTTTTGCTCAACTTCTGCGCCACGTCCTCCGCGCTGCTATTGGCCATTTCATCCGGATTGAGCAGGGGGAATGCAGCCTGATCCGCGGGGGTGTTGTAGCGCCCGTCCCAGGTGTATCCGCCGATGGGCTGATTATCTCCATCCTCGAGACGCTCTTTCAGGCTATTTGCCTGCGTGTACGTCCAGTAAGGCACCGCACGCAGATAACGCAGCGACGGCACCGCGCGCAGTCCGGCTCGATCGAGGTTTGGGCCGCCCAACTGGACAGGCAGACCGTTCGGCGGCCCATAGGCATTCGCGGGGCTGTGACAGGAGGCACACGACTGCTTGCCGGAGGCCGACAGCGACGGATCGAAGAACGCTGCCTTGCCGATCGCTGCCAGATCAGGGGCAGCAGCCTTGACCGGGGCGGCTTGAGCGTCCGCTGCATGTTTGTCGCAGGCGGACAGAAGGAAAATGCAAAGGGCCGTTGCGAAAACAGCCTTTGAAGGAAATTGGCGCATGACGGATAAAAAAACAGCCCGGTTCGAACAGAGAACCGGGCAAAGACAACAGAGTTCTTGTGAGACCGCCAGGGATTAGCGGTTATCGATGTTGGCCGACGTGAAGATCGGCTTGAGCGACGCATCATCGGCGTAGCCGAGATACGAGCCCATGCCGAAGTTGTCTTCGAGCGATCGCAGCAGCGCGTAGTGGTTGTAGCCCGTGCTGTCCACGTGACCGCCCTTGATGAACGGCGACAGCAAAAGCGTACCAATCTGATCGCCACCGACTCCGAGGTAGTTCAACGCAATCGACACGTTCTGCACGGATGCAGGCAGCGTCGCCGGGTTGATACCGAGCAGGCTTGCTTCAGCCACCGGCAGCGTGGACATCGTGACCTGTTCCGGACGCGTCACGTTCGGACCCGTTTGCTGGTTGCAGCCAGGGCACTGGTTGCCCATCTCCGGCTCCAGCAGGGAGAGCGTCTTGCCATCCGCACTGACTTGCGTTGTCGGTGTCAGTCCGGTCACGACGCCTTCATCCGTGGTGATGATGATCAGGCCGTCCTGCTTGTAGGCGGGCGAAGCCTGGATCATCGGGATCGTCTTCTTCAGGAACGCGTCGATCGAAGCCAAACCGCCAGGCTGACCGTTCGCGCAGCCCTTGCCCGCAGTCCCCGTACCGTCACCATCATGACCGTCGTCACACAGGTTCGGCGTGATGAAGGAGAAGTTCGGCGTGGTGTCGATCGACTGAAGATCCGTTGCCAGGTCGTCTTGCAGGTTGACCACGTGCGCGTCGCAGTTCGCCAGATCATCGATGGTCGAATGGAAATACGGGAACGGATTGTGACGCGTCGCGTACTCATCGCCCGGCTTGTCACCCGAGGCCGAAGGAGCCTGCGCGGCCTGCGTGCCATCCACAGCCTTCGTTGGGTCGGCGCCCGCGAGCTGGGCGGTTCGGCGCGGGAACGAACAGGTTCTCGTGCCGTCACGGTTCAGGTCGTTGCCCATGTCCTCGTTGTAGCTGCGCCACGTGAGCTTGGCTTGCTCCATCTGATTGCCAATATGCTGAACGCGAGCCGGGAATACGCAGCCGCCGCTTTGATGGCCGTTTGCGTCCGTGCCTGCCTTGAGCACTTTGGCGTTCGCCGAGTCGCTGCCGGCGTCGACAATATCGGACCACAACTGGAAACAGTCCGTTTCGGTGTCGTGCGTCGACGGCTGACCTGAGACCATCGAGATGTAATTGTCCAGCGAAACGTGGCCGGTGCCGTAGTAGTTCGAGAGGAACGTGCCCTGCGGCATCAGCGATTTCAGATACGGGTCCTGGTTCGAATCCGAGGCCGTCGTGCCGTACGTCGATTCCGCGCTCTTGTTTTCGAGCACGATAACCCAGACGTGCTTGATCGCCTTGCTCGAAGCGACGGTTGCAATGTACTGGTCGCTCGCTGCCTTCACCACGACGTTGCCGTTGGTGTTGAAGTCGCCCAGCAGGGCGTCCGGCGTCGTGCCGATCTTGTTCGCCAGTTGCGTTTGAGCGTCCGATTGCGACAGGCCGCTGTCAATCAGTTGCGAAAGCTGCGTGGTGATCGCACTCACGGAACTGACACCACGCGGCGAACGGAACGTAGCCGTGCTGTTGAACGTCGTGCCCATGTTCTTGCCCGATGCGTCGTTCTCCGCTGCACCATTCAGGTCAGCAACGACATACTTCCAGGCTCCGTTGCTCGTATCGGTGATCGAGAACTTGCCTTGGGCATCCGAGCGCGCGACAGGCTCGCCCTGGTCGCACTTGCCGTTGTTGTTCACATCGAGGCAGACCGCCGCCCCCTGGATATAGCTGCCGAGCACCTGGCCAGTGACCTTCGGCCCGTTCGAGCCACTGTCGTTGCTTCCGCAGGCAGACAACCCTGCCATTACACCGATACTTGCCAGTATCGTGAGCGTGCCCCTGCGCAACCGTGCATTTTTCACAACTTCTCCTTGTTATATGCCGGGTATACCCGACAGTTTTTAAGTCGCGGAAAGTATATGTAAGTTGTGTTACATGATTGTTAAGATGTTGTGAGCGCAACAGATCGACGTTGGCTTCGATGCCCCTCCGGCAAATTGAGGCTCGACGAGAAAGGAAAAGACCTTCGGCTACGTGCGGCATGCTTTCAAAGACACAACCGTGCTGGAATGGCTTCTCACGGGAGGTCAGAGCCCCCCAATAAAAACGGCGCACCATGAGGTGCGCCGCTTCGTTGCTGCAACTGCTTACGCGTGCTTCAGTGCTTCAAAAAGTCGATCACCATGCGGTTGAACGCTTCAGCGTGCTCCCACTGCGCCCAGTGCCCACAACGGTTGAACACATGCAGTTGCGCGTTCTGCATGCCGGCCAGCAGACGCAGGCCGATATCCATCGGCACGAAGCGGTCGTCGCGGCCCCAGATCACGAGCGTGGGCGCGGCGATTTCGCCAAGGCGCGCGCCGTAGTCGCTGAACTGCTTCGGGAACGCGGCGAGACTCTTCACGAAGTTTTCCAGGTGGTCGCGGCGCGCGAGCATGTTGTCGAGCCGCGTTTGCATCAGCTCGTCGGTGAGCGCGCTCGCGTCGTACACGAACACGTTCATCATGCGCTTGAGGTTCTCGATGGTCGGATCGCGATAGAGACCTTGCAGCAGCTTGATGCCTTCGGTCGGCATCGGCACGAAGTTGCTCGGGCCGCCGGTGCCGCCGCCCATCAGCACGAGCTTGCCCACGCGTTGCGGGTTCGCCAGCGCGAAGGCAACGGCGCTGTGACCGCCCATCGAATTGCCGAGAATATGCACGCGCTCGATGTCGAGCACGTCGAGCAGCCCCTTGAGCACGCGGCCGTTCAGGTCCGAGCGCGAGCTCGTGCAAACGATCGGGTCGCTCTTGCTCCAGCCCGGGCAGTCCATCAGGATCACGCGGTAGCCGGCCGCGACGAGCGGCTCGACGTTTCGGTTGAAGTTGGCCCAGCCGCTCGCGCCCGGACCCGAGCCGTGCAGCATCACAACGGTTTCGGCGCCAACGCCTGCGTCGTTGTAGTGAATCTGGAACTCGACCTCGCCGTCCTTCACGCGGGCGAACTGGCTCGTCGAGGCTTCGGTGATTGCTTGTGCCGTACCAGTCATGATGACCATCCTTTAAAACGTGATAACCCATGCCGGAGAAAGCGTATGCCTTCTCCCCTTCAAATTCATGCGCCCTGAGCGCCCAATGCGCCGCGCTGCCTGAATGCGCCCACCACGCTCAGCGCGGCAAGCGCCGCGATCACAACGAGCGGAATGCTCGAGCCCACCAGCATCGACGGGCTCTGACCGAGTGCGAACAACTGGCCCGCCACGAGCGGCCCGAGAATCGAACCGAGACGTCCCACGGCCACGGCTGCGCCCACGCCCGTGCCGCGCACTTCCGTGGGATAGGCATGGCCTGCGAGTGCGTAAAGCACCGACTGGCCACCCACGATAAAGAAGCCGCACAGCAGGCCGCCCACGGCCGTCGAGCCTGCACCGCCCGCGCCCGCGAGGACGGTGAGCGCCACCACAACGCCGATGTACATGCCGATCACCGTGCCGCGGCGGCCGAAGCGATCCATGATCGTTGCGATCGCAACAGCGCCAATACCGCCGCCGATGTTGAACAGCATCAGCACGAGGTTCGACTGCACGCGCGTGAGGCCGCGCGCCAGCACCATCGAGGGCAGCCAGTTCATCAGGAAGTACAGCACGATCAGCGTGCCGAGGTAGCTGATCCACAGCGCGATGGTCGTACGTGCGCGGCCCTCGCGCCACAGCGCTTGCGCCACGCTCGGCGCACCTTCCTTCACCATCTTCGAAGCCTGCGTAGCCACGAATTGCTGCGACTCGCGCAGGAATGCGCCGAGCAACGGCACCATCACGATCGGACCGAGGCCGCCAACGTAGAACACGTGGCGCCAACTCGCGTCCCCCGTGCCGAGCATGCCGATCACGGCGGCGATCGCCGCGCCGAACGGCATGCCGCAGTACATCGCGCCCACCGCCGTGCTGCGCTGCTGCTCACCCGCTGCCTCCGCGCACAGGGCGATCAGGTTCGGCATGGCCGCACCGAGACCGAGACCCGTGAGCAGACGCGCGACCAGCAGGCTTTCGAAATTCCACACCATGGTCGTGGCGAGCGAGAACAGCCCGAACAATGTGACCGACCACATGAGCACGCGCTTGCGGCCGAAGCGGTCGGCAAGCCGCCCGCCCAGCGCCGCGCCCGGCAAGAGGCCAATCGCACCCGCGCTGAACGCCCAGCCCATTTGCGCCACGGCGAGATGAAACTCCTTCGCCATGCGCGGTCCCGCGACACCCGCCGATTGCAGGTCCAGCCCTTCGAGCAGCGCAACCGCCAGACACAGGGCAATGGTTGCCTTGCTGCTCGTTGCACTTCCTCCAGCACTACTGTTTCGCGACGTCATAAAAAGTCTCCGTATGTATAAGCAAGCCACTCTTTCCGGCGGCTATATGTGGCAACGCCGCACATCACCCGAAAGGCGATGCGCGGCGCGCTTGATCAGGACTGCAATGCTTCCTGGCGCTTCTTCAGATCGAGCGCCACGTCGACGATCATGTCCTCCTGGCCGCCCACCATCCGGCGCTTGCCCAGTTCGACGAGAATGTCGACCGTCTTCAGGCCGTACTTCTTCGCGGCCACTTCCGAGTGGCGCAGGAAGCTCGAATACACCCCCGCATAGCCGAGCGCGAGCGTTTCGCGGTCTACGCGGACCGGGCGGTCCTGCAGCGGGCGCACGATGTCGTCGGCGGCATCCATCAACGTGTAGAGATCGGTGCCGTGATTCCAGCCCATGCGTTCCGCCGCGCCGATAAACACTTCGAGCGGCGCATTGCCCGCGCCCGCACCCATGCCCGCAAGCGATGCATCGATGCGGTCGCAACCTTCTTCCACGGCCACGATCGAGTTCGCCACGCCCAGCGAGAGGTTGTGGTGCGCGTGCATGCCCGTTTGCGTTTCGGGTTTCAAAACGGCCTTCACTGCGCGAAAGCGGTCACGCACGTCATTCATCGTGAGTGCGCCGCCCGAATCGACCACGTAAATGCAGGTCGCGCCGTAGCTTTCCATTTTCTTCGCTTCGACAGCGAGGTTTTCCGGCGTGGTCATGTGGCTCATCATCAGGAAGCCCACCGTGTCCATGCCCAGTTCGCGCGCGTATTCGATGTGCTGCTTCGAAATGTCGGCTTCCGTGCAATGCGTGGCAACGCGCACCACGCGCGCGCCCGCGTTGTACGCGGCCGTCAGGTCGTGAATCGTGCCGATGCCGGGCAAGAGCAGCGTCGCGATCCTGGCGTGCGTGACGACGTCGGCCACGGCCTCGATCCACTCGAGGTCGCTGTGCGCGCCGAAGCCGTAGTTGAAGCTCGATCCTTGCAGGCCGTCGCCGTGTGCGACTTCAATGCTGTCCACTTTCGCCTTGTCCAGCGCGCGAGCGATATCCTGCACGTTCTGGATCGAGTACTGGTGGCGGATTGCATGACTGCCGTCGCGCAGCGTCACGTCGGAGATATAGAGTTTCTTGCTCATCGCTTTACGCTCCTTGTACGCTCAAGAGCGTTTGCGCCATGCGTTCGGCGGTGGCCAGCGCGGCGGAAGTCATGATGTCGAGATTGCCAGCATAAGCGGGCAGATAATGCGCGGCGCCTTCCACTTCGAGAAACACCGAGGTCTTCAGGCCGCTGAACTTGCCAAGGCCCGGAATGTTGAGCGGCGCGCTCGCGGGAATCTCGTCGAACTGCACCTTTTGCTTCAGGCGATAGCCCGGCACGTAGGCGTGCACCTTCGCGGCCATCTCTTCGATGGATTGCTCGACCTTCTCGCGGTCGGCCATTTCGGAAAGCGTATACACCGTGTCGCGCATCATGACCGGCGGCTCGGCCGGATTCAGCACGATGATGGCCTTGCCCTTCGCGGCGCCGCCCACCACTTCAATCGCTCTCGAAGTCGTTTCGGTGAACTCGTCGATGTTGGCGCGCGTACCGGGGCCAGCCGACTTGCTGCTGATCGAAGCGACGATCTCCGCGTAGTGGACCTTCGCGACGCGCGACACAGCGGCGACCATCGGAATCGTGGCCTGGCCGCCGCACGTGACCATGTTGACGTTGAGCGCTTCGATATGCGCATCGATGTTCACGACCGGCACGCAGTACGGGCCAATCGCGGCAGGCGTGAGGTCGATCACGCGGATCGACGGCTTGAGCGTGCGCAGCAGCGCGTCGTTCTTCACGTGTGCGCCAGCGCTGGTCGCATCGAACACGAAGTCGATGTCGTTGAACACCGGCAGGCGCGTGAGGCCGACCACCCCTTCGTGCGTGGTCGCGACGCCCAGACGCGCCGCGCGTGCGAGGCCATCGGAGTTCGGGTCGATGCCGACCATCGCCGCCATCTCCAGATGCTGGCTGTTGCGCATGATCTTGATCATCAGATCCGTGCCGATGTTGCCGGAGCCGATGATCGCGGCCTTGAGTTTTTCGGAAGCCATATGAATTCCTGTATCAGGCGGAGAAAGTCGCGCGAACGCTGCCGAGGCCTTCGATCTGCGCGGTATAGGTGCCGGGTTCCTTCACGGCGACCATGGGCCCAAGCGCACCCGTGAGCACCACGTCGCCCGCACGCAGCGGCGTGCCGAGTTGAACCATGCGGTCTGCGAGCCACACGGCGGCGTTGAGCGGATTGCCGAGACACGCGGCGCCGTTGCCGCGCGAGAGCACAGCGCCCTCGCGCGAAAGCTCCATCGCGCAAGCGGTCAGGTCGATCTGCGAGAGCGGCACCGGGCGGCTGCCCACCACGAAGCGCGCGCTCGAGGCGTTGTCGGCCACCGTGTCGACGAAGCGGATGTCCCAGTTCTGGATGCGGCTGTCCACCACTTCGATAGCCGCCAGCGCATAGGCGCTCGCGCGCAGGATATCGACGAAGGTGTGCTTTTCGAACGTGAGGTCGTACTCCAGCACGAGCGCGATTTCCGCTTCCACCTTCGGCTGGATCAGTTGCGAGAGGGGAATGGCTTCGGCGTCGCCGTAAGCCATCGACGCGAACAGCGCGCCGAAGTCGGGCTGATCCACGCCCAGTTGCTTTTGCACCGCAAGCGACGTGAGGCCGATCTTGCGGCCCACAATGCGCTCGCCGGCCGCCACGCGCAGGTCGACGTTGGCTTGCTGCACCGCATAAGCGGTGGCGATATCATCGATCGCGATCTCGCCGCGCACCGGCTCGATCACGTTGCGCGACGCTTCCGCCTCGCGCAGGCGCGCAGCGAGTGCCGCGGCGAGTTTCGAATCTGACATGTTGATTCTCCGGAGTCCGTATTGATCGATCAAGCCGCGTCGGGCGTGGCGTGCATGGTGGCAAAGCCCGCGATCCACTCGGGAATTTCGCGGTAATAGTCCAGCGTCGCGCGATACGGGCCGTAGGCGGCCAGTGACCCGAACGCCGCAACCCACGTGCGGATTTCATGGGCCGACTTGCCGCCATCACGCGTAATGGCCGCGTTCGTCATGCCGTCCACGGACGTCAACTCGCCCGATTCAAGGCGCGCGAGGAACGCGCGGTCCCATTCGGGGTTCAGCGGATGCAAATGGCTGTCGCCCGCGGTGAACGACTTCGCCGCGGCCACGGTGCGCGCCTGGCGCGCGGCACGCGAGTCGGCCGTCGGGTTGCGGCCCGCGATCAAACGTTCTGCCACTTCGGGCGTCGCGCCGCACAGTTCCGGCACCGGCGGCTCATGCGAAATGCCGCCCGAGCCCACCACGAGCACGCGCTTGTCGCCGCGCGAGAAGAAGCGGCCAATCGCGTCGCCGAGCAAACGCGCGCGGCGCAGCGTCGCCATGGGCGGCGCCACGGAATTGATGAACACGGGAATGACCGGGTAGCGATCCAGGCCGCCGGTGAGCACTTCCAGCGCCTGCGCGCAGCCGTGATCGACTTGCATGCGGTACGAAAGCGCTACGTCGATATCGGCTTCGAGCACGTTTTCGGCGAGCTTGTGCGCGAGGTCTTCGGGCACCGGCAGCGTACCGGCCATGCTCTTGAAGTCGCCGATGGCCTCGGCACGCGCGCCGATGCAGAACGGCGGCATCACGTCATAGAAGAAGCCGTTGTAGTGGTCGGGTGCGAACGCAACGATCAGGTCGGGGTTGAACGCTTCCACGCGTTCGCGCGCGGCGCGGCCTACGCGTTCGACCTCCTCCACCACTTCGGGCAGCGGATCGAAATAGCCGTGCAACGGCGTGTGCGAAAGACATTCGAGGTGAATCGGCATGCTCATGCTCCTGCTGTGCGCGCTACGGCTACGCCGCGCACGGGACGGTTTTGCGGGGCAGCGGCGCTCGCCTCATGAAAGGCGGCTTCGGTCATGCCGAGCTTGCCCGCGAGTTCGACGATCGAGTCCGATACCTGTTGCGGCGTGCACACGCCCGCAACGAAGCGGTCCGGACGCAGCAGCACCACAGACTCGGGCAGGCGGCTGAACCACTCCTTCAGGCGGCCCTGCACGTCGCCGAGCGCGAGCACACCCTCGGGCACGTCGTCGGCGTATTCGAGCTGCACGTCGGGCTTCGCGAAGATAAAGCGCGCACCCAGTCGCTCCCACAGCGCGCGAGCCTGCGGCGTAAGGCCGAAAGTCGGGTCCGCGCCCCAGGCGAGCACCGCAAAGCCGTTGCCGATCGCGTCGTCGAGGCGCACCACGCGGCCATCGGCAAGACGCACGCGCGGCTGAATGAACATGCGGCCCACGGGCGAAGCCGCGAGCGGATCGCGACCATACGCGAGACGGCCGATCAGCGAGTCGCGCTTCTGGCTCATCAAGCCGAGCAGGCGGCCCGGCGCCGAGTTGCCCGAGCGCTCCAGCAGGCTTGCGAGCCAGCCACCCGTTTTCTGCGGCGGCGGCAGCAGCACGACGCCCGCTTCATAGCGCGGCATCGGCTTGAAGCGCATTTCCACGAAGTAGCGCTTGACCGAGGGGAATACATTCATCCAGCGCACGAACGTGTCGCGAAAGCGCGCGCCAAAGCGCGTGGTGGGCGCGAAGATATCGCCCGCCACTTCGGAGAGGTGGATCATCGAGCGCGCATGCGCACGGCGCTCCACCGTATAGCTGTCGAGCAGGCGGCCGTCGGCCTGGCCCTTCGCGACCATCGCGAGCTTCCAGCCCAGGTTGTTCGCGTCGCGAATGCCGCTGTTGTATCCCTGCCCCTGCCACACGGGCATGATGTGCGCAGCGTCGCCAGCGAGCAAAACGCGGTCCACGCGGAACGTTTCGGCCAGGCGCGCGTTGTGCGTGTACACGCGCTTGCGGATGTAGTCGACCTTGTCGGGGTCGGCCACCACCTTGCGGATCAGCGCGGCCATGTTCTCGGGCTTCGAGAGTTCTTCTTCCGTCTCGCCCGGCATCACCATGAATTCGAAGCGGCGAATGCCATGCGGCAGCGCAGCCGACACATACGGGCGCTGATGATCGCAATGCATGTAGATATGCGGCGAGCCGATCGGATCGTTGCGCACGTCCACCACGATCCATTGATTCGGCTTCGTGCGGCCTTCGAACGGCACATTGAGCGCGCGGCGCACGAAGCTGTTGCCGCCGTCCGCGCCCACGAGGTACGCCGCACGGATCGAGCGGCGCTCGCCGTTCGCATCGCTCACATCGATCGTCACGCCCTGCGTGTCTTGTTCGAATGCGTTGACGGCGTGGCCGAACAACACGTTCACATGCTCGAAGCGCGCGAGCCCTTCATAGAGCACGCGGTCTGCAAGCGGCTGAATGAACGCGTTGCGGCGCGGCCAGCCGAACTCGTCGGTGCGCGGCTCGATCGAGGCGAAACAATGGCCGTCCTTCGTGACGAAGCGCATCCAGTGGTCGGGCGTAGTGTGCGGCAGCAGCGCGTCGGCCAGGCCGATCGACTGGAACACGCGCAATGCTTCGTCGTCCAGACCAATCGCGCGCGGGTAGTCGATGATCTGGTCGAGCTTCTCGACGAGCGTGACACGCACGCCTTGCAGGCCGAGAATGTTGGCGATCATGAGGCCGACCGGACCCGCGCCGATGATGGCGACGTCGGTGGCAATCTGGCGAGGGCGGACGGTATCCGCCGCGTGGGCGAGGGGGGTGTTCATGTGTCTCCTTCTCGCGCGGCTTATGGAACCGCTGCGGATGCTGACAGGGGGTGCCTGAAAACGGATCACCCGGTTGGACGTTTTGTCACAGTCCGGTGAATGGAAGCGAGTCTAGGTTCCGCCCGATGTGCGCTCAACATTTTTAGAGAAATGTGCATAGAATGCACACAGTTGATTTTTAAGGCATTTTCGATGACGAAGTATGCAAACGTGCGGGGTCTGGCGCGCGGCCTGCAGGTGCTCCAGGCGCTCAACGCCATGGAGAACGGGCGCGCCACGAGCCAGCAACTGAGCGAGGCAACCGGTCTGCACCGCACGACAGTGAGGCGCCTGCTGGAAACCCTGGTAGAGGAGAAGTTCGTGCGCCGCAGCGCTTCCGACGACAGCTTTCGTCTGACGATGAACGTACGCGGCCTGAGCGAAGGCTTCACCGACGACGAGCTGATCGCGACCATCGCGCCGCCGATCATGGCGCAAATGCTCCAGCGCACCGTGTGGCCATCGGACCTCACGACGCCCGATGGCGACTCCATGGTGATCCGCGAGACCACGCACCGCTTCAGCCCGCTGTCGTTTCACCGAGCGATGGTGGGCCGCCGCTTGCCGATCCTGCTCACAGCGGCGGGGCGCGTGTACTTCGCCATGTGCCCCGAGGCGGAGCGCGAAGACATTCTCGAACTATTGCGCGCCGGTGCCGGCGGCGAACAGCAGCAAAAACTCGCCAGCGACAAGGCCTTTATCCGCAATCTCGTGCGCCAGACCCGCGCGGACGGCTTTGGCTCGAACCATGGCGACTGGGCGGACCAGCGCAAGATCGGTGCGCTCGCAACGGCTATCGAGGCGCACGGACGCGTACTCGCGAGCCTGAACGTGATCTACCTGGAACAGGCCATCAATCCGGCCGAGGCGGTGCGGCGCTTCGTGCCCGAGCTGCAGCGCGCCGCGCAGGAAATGGTGACGGCGCTGGAGGCGCAGGAGGAAAACGCAAAGCGCTAAGCCTCGTTCTCGCGCACGAGTTCGAACAATGCTTCGAGTTCCGCTGCATGCGGCTCCTTGCGCGACACCATCAGCAAGTCGATGGTGGGCGGCTCGCCTTCGAGCGGGCGCGTGCAGATCGCGCTGCTCGTGAGCGACGAGACATATGCGGGCAGCAATGCGTACCCCAGCCCCATGCCCACCAGGTTCAGATTGAGCAGAATATTGGTCGCGACCTGAGCCACCTTGCGCTCGATGCCCTGCGCCTCGCAATACGCCTCGACCACGCTGTGCACCTGCCCCGAAAACTGCGGATGCGTGCTGATGAACGGCTCGCCGCTCAATTGCGCCGGCGCGATGCGCTTTTGCTTCGCGAGCGGATGAGCGCTCGGCAGTACCACGACCAGCGGCTCGGTGAGCACGACTTCGCTGCGCAATTCCGGCGAAACAACGGGCCGCCGCATGAACGCCACGTCGATATCGCCGCGCAATAGCGCGTCTTCCTGCTCGGCCGTTGGCAGACTGCGCAACTCGACATTCACGTCGGGAAAGCGCAAGCGCAAACGCGGCAAGATCACCGGGAAAACCCGGATCTCGGCCGCGGGCACGAAACCAATCGTCACCGTCGCGCGCCCCTGCCCCACCTGACGCGCACGCACCACCGCGCGATCGGCCTGCGCCACCACGAGCCGCGCCTCGGCGAGAAACACCTTGCCCGCGTCGGTCAGTTCCACCTTGCGGCGCGTGCGCTCGAAGAGCGGCGTGCCCACTTCGTCTTCGAGATTGCGGATCTGCTGGCTCAGCGAGGGCTGCGCCGTGTGCAGACGCTGCGCCGCGCGCGTGAAGCTCAGCTCGTCGGCGACGGCAATGAAATAGCGCAGGTGTCTCAGTTCCATGCTCGAGTTATCGTTTCGAAGTCTTAGTGGCAACAAACAAAATATTTCACAAGGGTAAAGCGAGCAACGATCATCCGTCTGCATTCCCACCAAAAAGGCAATGCTGCCACGGAGGAGACTCGCATGTCCGCAATCATCGACATCGATGCACTCGTCGACGCGCAAAATGGCCGCGTCACGTCGTCCATCTATACCGACCCCGACATTTACGCGCTCGAACTCGAGCGCATCTTCGGCCGCTGCTGGCTGTTCCTCGCCCACGTCAGTCAAATACCGAAAGCCGGCGACTTTTTCAATACCTACATGGGCGAAGACCCCATCGTCGTGGTGCGTCAGAAGGACGGCTCGATCAAGGCCTTCCTCAATCAGTGCCGCCATCGCTCGATGCGCGTGAGCCACGCCGATTGCGGCAACACGCGCGCGTTCACCTGCCCGTATCACGGCTGGTCGTACGGCGTGGACGGCGCGCTCATCGACGTGCCGCTCGAACCGCGCGCGTATCCGCAGGGCCTGTGCAAGGAGAAATGGGGCTTGCAGGAAGTCACGCGCGTGGCTGTCTACAAGGGCCTCGTGTTCGGCAACTGGGACGCCGGCGCACCCGACCTCGAGACCTATATGGGCGACATCGCCTGGTATCTGGACGGCGTGCTCGACCGCCGCGAAGGCGGCACCGAGATCGTGGGCGGCGTACACAAGTGGGTGATCGACTGCAACTGGAAGTTCCCCGCGGAGCAGTTCGCGAGCGACCAGTATCACGCACTCTTCACGCACGCTTCCGCCATCGAAGTGCTTGGTGCGAAAGAAGGCGCGAGCGACAAGGCGCTCGGTGCGGGCCAAACCGCGCGCCCCGTGTGGGAAACCGCCAAGGACGCGCTGCAGTACGGACAGGCGGGCCACGGCAGCGGCTTCTTCTTCACCGAGCAGCCCGACGCGAACGTTTGGGTGGACGGTGAAGTCTCGCAGTACTTCCGCGACACCTACGCCGAAGCCGAAGCGCGCCTCGGCAAGGTTCGCGCGATGCGTCTTGCGGGCCACAACAACATGTTCCCCACGCTTTCGTGGCTCAACGGCACGGCCACGCTGCGCGTGTGGCACCCGCGCGGCCCGAACCAGGTGGAAGTGTGGGCGTTCTGCATTGCCGACAAGGCCGCATCCGATGAGGTGAAGTCCGCTTTTGAGCGCAGCGCGACGCGCGCGTTCGGGCCTGCGGGGTTTCTCGAACAGGATGACTCGGAAAACTGGGCCGAAGTGCAGAAAGTGCTGCGCGGCAGCCGCGCGCGCAAAACGAAGCTCTGCCTCGAAATGGGTCTCGGCAACGAGCGCCTGCGCGAAGACGGCATACCTGGCATGACGAACTACATTTTTTCGGAAACGGCCGCGCGCGGCATGTACCGCCGCTGGGCCGACTTGCTGGCTTCCGAAACGTGGGACGAAGTGAACGAGCGCACCGCGCACTACGAGGCGGAGGTGCTTAAATGAGCGAAGTCGCCGAACTTGAACCGGTGTTTGCGCCCGCGCGCGTGGGGCTCGAACTGCATCACGAAATCGAGCAGTTCCTCTTTGACGAAGCCGCGTTGCTCGACGGCTGGCGCTTTCGCGCGTGGCTCGACCTCATGTCGAAAGATGTCCGCTACACCATGCGCACTACGGTCAACGCGCAAACGCGCGACCGTCGGCGTGGCGTGCAACCGCCCACCACGTGGATCTTCAACGACACGCACTTCCAGCTCGAACGCCGCGTGGCGCGCCTCGAGACCGGCATGGCGTGGGCGGAGGAGCCGCCCTCGCGCACGCGCCATCTCGTGACGAATCTGCGCGTGCTCACCACCAATACGCCTGGCGAATACGAGGCACACGTGAACTACGTCCTCTACCGCTCGCAGAAGGAGCGCGACGAGACGTTCTACGTTGGCCGCCGCATCGACCGCGTGCGCCGCGTGGAAGGCGCCCAAGGCTGGCAGGTGTGCAACCGTGAGATCACGCTCGACCAGGCTGTGCTCACTTCCCATAACCTGAGTGTGCTTTTCTGATCATGGCCCGTATTTTTGTTTGCCAGGACGAAGCGTTGTCCGATGGCGAAGCGATCAAGGTGGACGGCCCGTCCACCGCGATCGCCGTATTCAAGGTGAATGGCGAGCTGTTCGCGCTGAACGACCGCTGCTCGCACGGCAACGCTTCGATGTCCGAAGGGTATATCGAAGACGACGGCACGGTCGAATGTCCGTTGCATGCCGCGCGCTTTTGCTTGAAGACCGGCGCGGCGCTGTGTCAGCCCGCGACCGAACCGCTCAAAACCTTTCCTGTCACGCGCGTTGATGGCGAAGTTTTCGTCGACGTTCCGGAGGCCGCCTGATGAACTGGCTCGAAAACGAAGTAGCGTTGATCACGGGCGGCGGGTCGGGACTCGGGCTCGCACTCGTCGAACGCTTTCTCGAAGAAGGCGCACGCGTGGCCGTGCTCGAACGCTCGGCGGAGAAGGTCGCGGCGCTGCGCGAACGCTTCGGCGCGCAGCGCGTGGTTGCCGTGCAGGGCGACGTCACCTCATACGCCGACAACGAGCGGGCCGTGAACGCCGCCGTCGAAGCATTTGGCAAGCTCGATACCTTCATCGGCAACGCAGCGATCTGGGATCACGCTTCGAGCCTCGTCGACCTCTCGCCGGCGCAACTCGACAGCGGCTACGAAGAGCTTTTCTCGATCAACGTGAAAGGCTATCTGCTCGGCGCGAAAGCGGCCGCGCGCGCGCTCATTGCGAGTGAAGGCTGCATGATCTTCACGCTCTCGAATTCGTCGTTCTATCCGGGCGGCGGCGGTCCCTTGTACACGGCGAGCAAGCATGCGGCCGTGGGCATCATCCGCCAGCTCGCCTATGAACTTGCGCCCAAGGTGCGCGTGAATGGCGTCGGCCCTTGCGGCATGGCGAGCGATTTGCGCGGTCCCGTTTCGCTCGGCCAGCAGGACCTGCGCATCATGGACTCGCGTTCGCCCGAAGCGATTGCGAGCATCTTGCCGCTGCAGTTCTTTCCGCAGCCTGCCGATTTCACGGGTCCCTATGTGATGCTCGCCTCGCGCGCAAACAATCGCGTGCTGAGCGGCGTGATGATCAACGCGGACGCCGGCCTCGGCATTCGTGGCATCCGTCACGCGGCGGGCGGGCTGCATCTCTAACGGGAACGCATCATGAACGCAACGACCATCGTCATCGTCGGCGCGGGCCAGGCGGGCGCGCTCGCCGCAGCCGAACTGCGCCAGCAAGGCTACGCGGGCCGCGTCGTACTGATCGGCGAGGAAGCGCACGCGCCCTATGAGCGGCCGCCGCTTTCGAAAGACGTGCTGCTGCAGCCGCAAACCGCGCGCTGCGCGATTCACGGCGAGGGCTACTACGCGGAGCACAACATCGCGTTGAAGCTCGGCGTGGCGGTAACCGCGCTCGATGCGCAGGCGCGCATCGTGACGCTCGCAAATGGAGAATCGATCGCCTTCGACGAACTGCTGCTCGCCACGGGCGCGCGCGTGCGCCGGTTGCCGATGCTCGATGCGCTTGGCGAGAGCGTCTACACGCTGCGCACGCTAGAGGACGCGCAACGCCTTCTACCCGTGCTGCAAAAGGGTAAGCGCGTGCTGCTGGTGGGCGCAGGCGTGATCGGCCTCGAACTCGCTTCGAGCGCGATCGATCTCGGCGCGCAAGTCACGGTGATCGAGCAGGCGCCGCGCGCGATGGCGCGTTGCGCTCCACCGCTGCTCACCGACCACCTGTGCGATGTGCATCGTGCGCGCGGCGTGACGCTGCATCTGGGCTCGCCACTCTCGTCGGCGGCACGCGAGAACAACGACATCGTGCTCACGCTCGAAGACGGCACGCGCATAAGCGGCGACGCGGTGATCTACGGCATCGGCGTCGAGCCCGAAACCGCGCTTGCACAGGCGGCGGGGCTGCACGTGAGCAACGGCATCGTGATCGACGCGCAGTGCCGCACTTCGCACCCGCATATCTACGCAGCCGGCGACGCCGCCAGCCAGTGGGACGCGGCAAGCGGGCGCCATCAACGCCGCGAAACGTGGGAGAACGCGAACCGCCAGGCGCAAACGGCGGCGCGCGCGATGCTCGGCCTCGCGCCCGAGACACATGAAGCCGATTGGTTCTGGAGCGATCAATGCGGCCTGAACATCCAGTTCACCGGCGACATGGCCGCGCCTGAATGGCTCGCGCGCGGCACCCTGGAGGCACCGCCTTGCGTGCTGTTCGGTCTCGACGGCGAAGGCGCGCTGGTCGGCGCGATTACGGTGAACCAGGGCCGCGACATGCGCAGCGCCAAGGCGTTGATCGGCAAACGCGCGCGTATTGCCCGCGAATTGCTCGCCGATCCAGCGCAGAACCTGCGCAATCTGGCGCGTGAGTTTGCATAGGGGTTCGAGCAGCAGCGTGCCCCAAAACACGCCGTTTCGCCCGATTCGAGAAAAGCGCTTGCAAGCTCACGCGAGTGTCTCTATAATTCGCGCCTCGACAGGCTCGTAGCTCAGTTGGTTAGAGCACCACCTTGACATGGTGGGGGTCGTTGGTTCGAATCCAATCGAGCCTACCAACGAACATGCAGTAAAAAAGCCGTACCTTGCAGCAACATTGTGAATGACGCACTCCCTCGCGGGTCTGCGTCATTTTCTTTTGGTGCGCGCTAATCACACGCGCAACTATTGATAGCGCGCCACCACGCACTTAGCTTCGCAGAAATCGTCAGTTCTTCTCGCAGCGCTTCGCTGCTTGAATGGATGTTCCACGTCCAGCCGAGGAGACTTTCGATGTCCGACGTTCAAACGCAGCGCCCCGCCGTTTCCGTTCCGTCCGCGCATCTGCATTCCGCCAGGGATCAACACGCCGATACCCCGCTCGACCTCCATCAGGTCGCGGGCCGCATTGGCGCGCGTATCGACGGCGTGCGTCTTCACGCCGATCTCGACAGCGCTACGTTCGACGCCATCAACGCCGCCCTGCTGCGTCACAAGGTACTGTTCTTCCGCGGCCAGCAGCATCTCGACGACGCCTCGCAAGAAGCCTTCGCGCGGCGCTTCGGCGAGACGGTCGCGCACCCCACGGTGCCCTCGGTGGAAGGCGGCAGCCTGCTGGAACTGGATTCGCTGCACGGCGCGCGCGCGAACTCGTGGCACACCGATGTCACCTTCGTCGACGCCTACCCGAAAGTCTCGATCCTGCGCGCCGTGGTGATCCCGCCATTTGGCGGCGACACGGTGTGGGCCAACACGGCCGCCGCCTATGCACACCTGCCCGAGCCGCTGCGCGCGCTCGCCGACACGCTCTGGGCGCTGCACACCAACGCCTACGATTACGCCTCCACACACGCGAACGCCGACAGCGCGCAACTCAAGCGTTACCGCGAAGTCTTCACGTCGAAGCTCTACGAGACCGAGCACCCGGTGGTGCGCGTGCATCCGGAAACGGGCGAGCGCACGCTCGTGCTCGGCCACTTCGTGCAACGCCTCAAGGGCCTCTCATCGTTCGATTCGGCGCATTTGCTGCAGGTATTCCACGAACATGTCACGCGACTCGAAAACACGGTGCGCTGGAGCTGGCAGGAAGGCGACGTCGCGATCTGGGACAACCGCGCGACGCAGCACTACGCGATCAACGACTACGGCGACGCGCGACGCATCGTGCGGCGTGCAACCGTGCGCGGCGAAGTGCCGGTGAGTATCGACGGACGCTCGAGCGTGGTCGTGCGCGAGGAAGGGGCGACGCTTCAATAACCCCTCAATGGCGAATCAGCGGCCCGGCGCAAAGGCGTCGCCATCGATCGGCAGTTCGCGCTGCGCCAGCAAATCGGCGAGCAGTTGCGCGCTGCCGAGCGCGAGCGTGAAGCCCAGCGCGCCGTGCCCCGTGTTGAGCCACAGGTTGCGAAAGTGCGTGGCGCCGATCACGGGCTTGCTGTCCGGCGTGGCGGGACGCATGCCGGTCCACGTCTGAATGGCGTCGTAGTCGCCCGCATTGGGGAAGGTTTCGCGCGCCTGGCGCGTGAGCAGCGCGATGCGGGCTGCGTCGGCGTGCGGGTTCATGCCCGTGAGGTCGACCATGCCCGCAATGCGCAGGCGCTCGCCGAGCGGCGCATAGACGACCTTGTGATGCGCGTCCGTGACGGAGACGCGCGGCGCGCCCTGCGCGTTCGCGTTGGGCAGCGTGAGGCTGTAACCCTTGAGCGGATACACGGGCACGTGCACGTCGAGCGAGGCAAGCATCGGCTGGCTCTGGAAACCCAGGCACACCACGAAAGCGTCGGCTTCGATGTCGCCTTGCGAGGTTTGCGCGGCCAGCACGCGCAGCCCTTTCGTTCGCAGTCGAGAGAACTCGGTGGCGAGTTGCAGGTTCACGCCGTCGCGCTGCGCCGCGTGTGCGAGGCCGCGCGTGAACTGATCGCAATCGGCGGCCTCCTCGCCTGGCGTGTGGATGCCGCCCACGATCTCGCCGCCGATATGCGCAAGCGCGGGCTCGAGCGCCACGCATGCCGCACCGTCGAGCGCATGCTGCACGCAGCCTAATTGCGCCTGGTATTGCGCCTGGCGGCGCGCGCCATCAAAGCCTTCCCGATCGCGATACACCACGAGCTTGCCGTTGCGCACGTAGTCGAACGAAAGGGCTTCGCGCTCGACGATTTCGTGCATGAGACGCTGGCTCAGAAAGCCGAGGCCGAGCAGTTCAGCCGTAGTCGCGCGGCTGCGTGCGCGCGTGCAGGCGCGCAGGAATGCGGCGCACCAGCGCCATTGGTGAGGGTCGAGCCGCGGCACGAAGCGCAACGCGGCCTCGCGCGAGAACAGCCATTGCGGCAGCTTTGGGAGCACCGAAGGGTCGGCGAGCGGCGCGACGTAGCTGTAGCTGAGCTGGCCGCCATTGGCGTGGCTCGTTTCGCGCGCCACATCGGCATGGCGTTCGACGAGCGTGACCTCGTGTCCATCGCGGGCCAGCGCATACGCCGTGCTTACGCCAATCACTCCACCGCCCAAAACGCAAACTCGCATGTTCCGTTGTTCTCTTTCGCAGACGGCCAAACCCGAACGGCCTATGCCGCCAGTCTCGCCGGGAACGCTGGGGAACTCAATTGCGATTTGCGCGCGGGGTATAACCTCAGGTTAAAGCGTAAAGCCCGCGAAAGTTGCCCTTGCAACGGCAAGGACAACCCCTAATGCCAAGCTCAGGCGAGTGCTGGCGCGCCGCCACGCGCTGCGCGCGTGTCCGCCTCGGCAGTCTGCGCCGGTCGCGCGAGCGCCTGCCCCGCACCGCCCAGATTGAACACCGCCACGGCCGCCCGCAGCAAATCGGCCTGCGATTCGAGCGACTGCGCAGCCGCCGCCGCTTCCTCCACGAGCGCCGCGTTGCGCTGCGTGACCTCGTCGATCTGCGCAATTGCGCGGTTCACCTGCTCGATGCCGTCGCTCTGCTCGTGCGTCGCGGTCTCGATCTCGCCCATGATCCCGCTCACGCGCGCCACCGCATCGCGCGCCTCGTCCATGGTGCGGCGCGCGTCTTCCACGAGGCGCGCGCCCGCGCCAACGGTCGCCGCCGAGGCCGCGATCAGTTCCTTGATCTCCTTGGCCGCCGTGCCCGAGCGCTGCGCGAGGCTGCGCACCTCGCTCGCCACGACCGCGAAGCCACGCCCCTGCTCGCCCGCGCGCGCCGCCTCCACCGCCGCGTTGAGCGCGAGAATGTTGGTCTGGAACGCGATGCCTTCGATGATGCCGGTGATCTCCTCCACCTTCTGCGACGAAGCCGTAATGTCGCTCATCGTCGCGTTCACGCGGGCCACCACCTCGGCGCCGCGCGTGACCGTTTTGAGCGCGGTCTGGGCGAGCCCGCTCGCTTCCTTCGCGCCATCCGTGTTCTGGCGCACCGCGGCCGAAAGCTCCTCGATGCTCGCCGCCGTTTCTTCGAGCGCCGCCGCCTGCTGCGCCGTGCGGTCCGAGAGATCGACGTTGCCAGACGCGATCTGCTTCGCGCCCTGCGTGATTTCGTGCGTGCTGGCGCGCACGCGCGAGACCGTGCCCACGAGCCCGTTGCGCATGGTCTGCAGCGCGCTCAGCAACTGGCCCATTTCGTTCTTCGAGCGCACCCGCACATCCACCGTGAGATCGCCCGCGGCGATGCGCTCGAAGTGGCGAATCGCATGGTTCACCGGCTTGACCACGGCGGCGGCGAGCCCCACGCGCGCAATCACGCCAATCGCCACGCCGACCACGCCGATCAGCCCAAACACGATGAGCGACATGCGAAAGCGCTGCGCGGCGGTGTCGGCATCCCGCTGCTGACGCGCGGTCTGCCAGTCTTCGAGCGCCTCGATGGCCTTCGCGTAGTCGCCGTAATAACGGTCGGCGGTTTCGCCCTGGATCGTGCGGAAGGTGTTGAAGTCGTTGTCGACGAGCGACTTGTACTCGGGCTCGAGCGCCTGCGAAACAAGCGCCTCGCGCGCGCGGCTCACGGCCTGGGCGAGGCGCGCCTCTTCGGGGTCGTCGAACGGGCCGGCGCTGTAGAGCGCGAACTCCTTGTTCGAATTCACGAGCACCTGGTGCGCCTTGTCGAGCAAGCCGTCCGTGGCCTTGCCGACGCTGAAGAGCGTCTCGTAGCCACCGAGCGCAAGGCGCACCTGGAGCAGGCGCTCGGAACTGGTCTTGAGCGCGTCGAGCGCCTGCGCGCCGCGCTGGGCGTCATGCAGGCTGTCGTTGGTGATCTTGAGCGCGCCATACGACACGCCGATCACCGTCAGCAGAAACGCGACGAAGATACCGATAACGAGCGTGAGCCCGCGGCGAATGGTGATATTTCCCAGCATGAGGTCTCCGTGGCGTTTTTTTATCTTCCAGCCGATGCGAATCTGCGCGGCCCGACGCGCCTTCGCACCTCGTCTCGCCTAACGGCAGACGATGCACGGCGCTGGATAGGGGAAATCCATGATGCCTGCATGGCTACGCGGGCTTTGGCGAGGCTTCGTCCCAATGGGTGGGAAAGCCCGTCTGGCAAAGGTTTGCGGCGATGTCTCGCGGCTTCGCGCGGGCCAGGGGAAGTCGGCCTGCGGGCTCTGTCAGACCAGGTTGCGAATCGTGCTATCGTTTTGCTTTCACCGATTGTTTTTCCTGGCCGCTTTCTTCCTGGCCGCTTTTTCTCGCGGCCCTGCTCCCATGTCCGACCTCTCCACGCCGCTCGCGCCCGCGCCGCGCCGACTCGACTCCATCAATCCCAAGCCGCTGGGCATCGCGCTCTTGCTCGTCGCGCTCGGCGCGGTGTATCTCGCGCAGACCGTGAGCGCACGTCAGGCAGCGCTCTACGTAGTCGGCGCGCTGCTCGGCATGACGCTCTATCACGCGGCGTTCGGCTTCACTTCCGCGTGGCGCGTGTTCATCGCCGACGGCCGCGGCGCCGGTCTGCGTGCGCAGATGGTCATGCTCGCCATTGGCGTGCTGCTGTTTTTCCCGGCGCTCGCGGCAGGAACGCTCTTCGGCCATTCGGTCACGGGCCTCGTCTCGCCCGCGGGCACATCGGTCATCGTCGGCGCGTTCATGTTCGGCGTGGGCATGCAACTGGGCGGCGGCTGCGCCTCGGGCACGCTCTATACCGTGGGCGGCGGCAGCACGCGCATGGTCGTCACGCTCGTCGCCTTTATCGTGGGTTCGGTGGTCGCCACCGCGCACATGCCGTTCTGGACGTCGATGCCGCAATTGAAGCCGTTCTCGTTTGTGAACGCGCTCGGCGCCGCGCCCGCCATCGCGCTCAACCTCGTGGTGTTTGCGCTCATCGCCGCGCTCACCGTGGTCGTCGAGAAGCGCCGCCACGGCCGCCTCGTCAACGAGCCGCGCGCGCCGCACACCTCGCCGTGGCTGCATGGCCCGTGGCCGCTGCTGGCCGGCGCTGTCGCGCTCGCGATCCTCAACTTCGCGACGCTCGCGCTCTCGGGCAGGCCCTGGGGCGTGACCTCGGCGTTCGCGCTGTGGGGCGCTAAAGGTTTCGCTGCGCTCGGCGTCGACGTCGCGAGCTGGAAGTACTGGATGGCCGGCCCGAACGCCGCCGCGCTCGCCGCCCCGGCGAGCCACGATGTGACCACCGTCATGGACATCGGCATCGTGCTCGGCGCAATGGCCGCGGCGTCGCTCGCGGGCCGCTACGCGCCGGTGTGGCGCATCCCGCTGCGCTCCCTCATGGCGGCCGTGATCGGCGGCCTGCTGCTCGGCTATGGCGCGCGCCTCGCGTACGGCTGCAATATCGGCGCGTATTTCAGCGGCATCGTCTCAGGCAGCCTGCACGGCTGGCTGTGGCTCGTGTGCGCGTTCGCGGGCAATGTGCTCGGCACGAAGCTGCGCCCCTTGTTCGGCCTCGAAGTCGAGCGCGTGAAGAACACGGGTTGCTGAAGCGGCGTGCGGCTGCGCCGGTTCTAGCCGCCAGGAAACGACAAAGGGCAAGGCTTAACGCCTTGCCCTTTTTACATGATCCGGCGCTTTTTACCGGAACGTGCGGCGTCAGATATTCAGACGCGTGACCTTGGTGCCCGCCAGCGAGACATCGGCCATCAGGCCCGCGTTGGTCAGCACGAAGGCCTCCACCGGATGCGTGGCCGTGTTGGTATCGATCACGCCGTTCGCGCCCACGGTCACGAGCGCGACCGAAGCGTCGGCGCCCGCGGCCCAGCCATCCGTCGCGCGGAATTTGTCGAGCGCGTCCTGCGTCATGAAGGCGAAGATGAGCGCCTTCGACTGCGCGCCGGCCTGCAGACCGAACGAGCCCGACGCGGTGCTGTAGTAGCCGACGGTCGCGCCACCCACACGCAACGCGCCCTCGCCATACTGCGCGCCGACGATGAAGCCGGCTTGCAGCACTTCGGGGAACACCAGCACGCCGCGCGATTTCGCAAGAAGCTCGTGCGAGCCCTTCACGGTCGAAAACAGCCGCGAGAGCGTGCCATCCACAGACGCGTCGATCGACTGGCGCTTGGACATGTTCTGCGACGCCGTGGAGGTCGTATCCGTCGTCGTGGTACAGCCTGCGAGCGTGAGGCCGCCCGAGGCAAGGGTCACCGCCGCCGTTAGCATGAAGTTGCGTCGTTGCATTTGGTTATCTCCACACGAATGAGAGTGCGGGGAAGTTCGAGCAAGCCGCATGCCCGACCTCTCCGCTTCCGTTGGCCAAAGCCCGCTTCGGGCGACAGCCACGTCGCCGTGGCTGGATTGTGCCCGAATTTCGCGTGAAGCGTCTGTCAGAGAACGACGTCAGTAATCATGCCTTCCGGCGGACGGCGAATTGCCTCTCAGGGTTTGGTGGCCTGCCAGGACGAGTCGGGATCGAACGCCTTGATCGCCTCCGCCGTATGCGCGCCATTCGGCCCGAGATTCTTCTGATAGAGCTGGCCGTCCTGGTTGATGATGAAGCTCATCACGCCCGTTTTGCCGTATTGCGCAGGCCAGGCCACGAGCGCAAAACCGCCGCTCAGATCGCCATTGTCGACGTAGCTGCGCGCACCACCGCTGGCGTGCGGCCCCTGCGCGGTGAGAATGCGGAAGTGATAGCCGTGATATCCGTCCTTCGGCGTGATCTTCGCATTGCCCGGCATGGCTGCCGCGAGTGGTCCGAGCGGACTTTCGGCCTCGCCCGGCTCGACCGGCCAGTACAAACCGTCGTGCTTGCCCGGCGTGCTTACGAGCCGCTGCGCGTAGTGCTGCGTGAGCTTGCGATAGTCGTTCTGCGCGTCGACGTAGGCGAGCGAGGTGAGCATGGCTGCACGCTCGTTGCGGCCAAGGCGGCGCGTGAGAATTTCGCTCGCGCCTTCACGCGGGTCGAAATGCCAGCCCTTGCCCGACTGCACGAGAGGGATAGGCAACGTCCAGCCACTGTCGCCCACTTCGACGTGAGCGCTCGCCTTGCCCGCAACCGGCGTGGCGTCGGGCACGACACGATGGCCCTTCGCCCAGGCGCCAAGGTAGTCGTCGATATCGTCCTGACCGATGTTCTGCGTGGGGATGAACGTGGTGAAGTCGCTGCCGAGCACGTGCTTCATGGCGCCCTGGTCGTTGGTCGCGAGTGCGTCGGTGAACGCGTTCGCGGCAGCTTCGGGCGTGGCGAAGACGGCTTGTGCGTAAGCGGCGCCGCCGAACGGGGCCGGCAGCAACGCGGGCGCGCCAAAAAGCGCGAGTGCCGTGCCGAGCGCGAGCGCGTAGTCGTGCGGCAGGCGGCGTGCGGAAATGCGGATCATTTCTAGACTCCTCATGATATTCAACGTTATCGACGGCCGAAGTGACGTCCGCCGCCACCCCCGCCACCGCCGAACCCGCCGCCACCACCACCGCCATGGAAGCCGCCGCCGCCACCGCCACCACCGGCATGGAAGCCACCGCCACCACCGCCGCCCTGGAACGCGGTGCGGCTTTGCTGACCGCGCTGCTGATCGAGGCGCGCATTGGCGCCGTCGCCGGCGCCGCGTAACGCGTTGTCGCGATTCGTGTTCTGCGCACGGTTGTTGAGGTCGTTGCCACGGTTCGAGTTTTGCCCGCCGTTCTGCCCGCGGTTGTTCAGCTCGTTGCCACGGTTCGCGTTTTGCCCGCCGTTTTGCCCACGGTTGTTGAGTTCGTTGCCACGGTTCGCGTTTTGCCCACCGTTCTGCCCGCGGTTGTTCAGTTCGTTGCCACGATTGCCGTTCTGCCCGTTAGCGCCGCCGGCATTCGGCCGGCCGCCTTCCTGGATGCCCTGCAACCTCTGTTGGGCATTGCCGCTCATGTTTTCGCCGGTGCGGTTCTGCAAGGTCTGCATGGCCTGCTGGCGCGACTGGTCATAGCCGCGGTACTGGTTGCGCTGGCCGTTCAGGTTCGCGTTGTTGTAGTTCTGCCGACGCTCGACATTGGTGTTGCGATTCCAGTTCGCCGTACCGCTGGTCGAGTTGATGCGGTTATTGACGTTGATGTTGTTATAGCGATTGACGTTGATGTTCACGTCATGGTTGTTCCAGTTGAAGCCGCCCCACAACGAGTTCGCGACCGCGATGCCCGCACCGAACGCGAGCCCGCTCACGAAACCCGAGGCAATGGCATACCCCGGAGGCGGCGGCATATACACGGGCGGATAGGCCGGATACGGCCACGCGCCATAGACCACCGTGGGGTTATAAGTGGGCACATAGACCACCTGCGGATTCGCAGGCTCGATCACGATGGTCTGCGTGGTCGTGGTGCCCGAAGCCGGCTGGACCACGACCTTCTGCTGCTCGTTGGACTTGAGGTTGCCCGCCTTCTGGGCCTGCACGCGCAGGCGCTGCACGGAGTCCATCACGTCATTGGGCTGCGCGAGAAACGCGTTGCCGATTTGCTGAACCCAGTCGGGCTTCGACGCCATGGTTTCGAGCACTTGCGGGAACGCCACGAGCGACTGCACGCTCGGGTCCCAAGGCTCGGAGGCCACGGCCTTCACTGCGTCGTCGCCCTTGAGATTCGGGTTGGACTTCGTCCACGCGGCGGCGGCGGACACGTCTTGCGGGAACGTGGCGGCCATGAGCACCTGCGCGAGCAGCGCGTCGGGATAGAGCGCGATAGGCGCGGTGAGTGAGTCGAGCTGCTGGTTGGAAAGATGCGCCGCGTTCTGCGCAAGCGCGGCAGTGGGCCCAAGCGGCCCCACGAAAAGCGGCGCACCCGCGAGTGTGGCACACACGAGCCATGCAAGGCGCTGGCTTGCACCGGATGTTTTCACGTTACAGTCCTCCCGGTTACGAACAGTGGTTCTGATATGCGTAGCGATGGAATATTCGCAAACCTCTCACTACTAGCCGCGAACGGCACAATCTCCAAAACGCTACGGCGTGCTACACAAAAATAAAGGGGCGAGACTCGGGGTGTCAATGGAAGATATGTTTCAACACCATGGTTACGCGACGTGCATCAATACGAGCGAAAGCAGCGTTGACAGCAACGATATCGCGAATGCCAATTAGACCGCGTTCGAGTGCGACTGCGACTCGTTTGCACTCAAATGCATACGCACGAAGCCCACGTGTTCGCGCAGCACGTAGAACGCGTCAGCGTACGCAAGCGGCATGCGCAGCGTGTTGAGCGAACGTTCGATCTCATCGAGTTCCTCGACCAGCGCGCGACGCTCTTCTTCGTTCGTATGCTTGAGCGCGTCGCGCTCGATGGCGATGAGCGCGCCGTAATAGCGATAGATGCGCGATCGCACGCGCCAGCGATACAGCGCCGGTATCGTGCGCAATGCGGGAATCACGAGCACGGCCAGCGGCAACAGCAGCACGAGCAAGCGGTCCGTCACGCTCGCAAGCCAGAACGGCAGCGCGCGATAGAGAAAGCTCTTGCCCGACTTGTAATAGCGCGTGGCGTCCTCGCTCACGCGGAAGTCGTGCACCGCCGGGTTCGGAAACTGGCCTTCTCTCTGCAGCAGTCCAGGCGCGCCGTTCACCTCGCCCGCCGCTTCGATAAGCAGATCGGAGAGCGCGGGATGCAGCGTGTCGCGCGCGACGAGTTCGACGGTCGGGCCGATCAGATGCACGGTTTCGCGTGGCTGGCGCCGGCGCAAATCGAGCACGCCAGGCGGCAGGTCGACGTCCTCCAGGTACGGAAAGAGCCGCGTGTAGGCAGCCGCTTCGCCAAAGCTCATGACCGAGATGCCGGGAATGTCGAGCAGGCGCAACATGAGCGCGCGCGTGGTCGAGTCGCCGCTCAGCATGGCGGCTTCGACGCGGCCTGAGACGAGCGCCGTGGCCGCGTCCATGCCGTCGAGCGGCAGGAAGGTGGAGTCGCCGCCCGGGTCGATGCCATTCGCGGAGAGCAGCTTGAGCGCAAGCTCGCGCGTGCCGCTACCCACGCGGCCAATGGCGATGCGCATGCCGTTGAGGTCGGCGAGGCGCGTGAGACCCGAGCCGCGATAGAACACGATGATAGGCAGATATGCCACGCTGCCAAGCGACATGAGCGAGCGTGTGTCCACACCGTCGGCCACGCCGCCCTGCACGAAGGCGAGGTCCACGCGTTGCTTCGGATCGAGCAGGCGCTGCAGGTTCTGCACCGAGCCGTCCGATTCGAGGATCTTGAGCTTCACGCCGTTGCGCGCGAGGATCGCGCGATAGGCTTGCGCCATCTGCATGAAGGAACTGTCGGCAGGGCCCGCGCTGATCGTGATCGTGCGCGGCGGCGCGGGGTCGACGAGCCAGAGGACAAGACCGACGACCACCGCGCAGAACAGGGCCACGGGCAGCGTCGTCAACGCAATATCGCGCCAGGCTGGGTGCGCGTGGTCACGCAGAAAGTTGGGCGGCGGCGGTCGATATCGTCTCATGAGAACCCGGCGGCAAAGCGTCAGACTCCTGGGATGCTCATGATGCCATTTTCGCGCCAGATCTGATCGCTGGCGTGGCCGCCTTGCCTGAAGGGCTTACGAAACGCGTGCTTGCGTAAGTGGAGTGTCAGCCCGCTGCCGCTTTCGTGAGTGCGAACAGTTCGGAGCGCAACGCTTTCGCGCGGTCGCGCTTCATGTACTGCTCGAACTCGGCCTGCGCTTCGAGCCATAACGCGTGCGCCTTGTCGTAGCGGCGCAAGCCCGCAGCCGATAGACGGTAGACCAGCGTGCGCGTGTCGTGCTCGGCCGCCGCCGTGAGCACGAGGCCGTCGCGCTGCAACGGCTTTAACGCGCGCACGAGCGTCGTGCGGTCCATCACGAGGTCGTCGGAGAGTTCGGCGGCCGTGGCGTCGGGCCGTCCCGCGAGGCGCGAGAGGATGGTGAACTGCGCGGCCGTGACGTCCGCCTGCGAGAGGTGCCGCTCATAAAGCTGCGTGACGAAACGTGCCGCCTGCCGCAGCGCAAAACAGTTGCATTCCTCGCGTGTGATCCGCTTCGTCATCGTGTTCCCCGCCTGTATCCCAGTCCAGTTCGCCTCACGTGGCCCGGCCATCATACTTTCTCAAGCGCGAGCGCGATACCCTGGCCGCCACCGATGCAAAGCGTCACGACGCCGCGACGCAGCCCGTCGCGCTGCATCGACCATGCGAGACGCGTGGTGAGAATCGCGCCCGTCGCGCCGATCGGGTGGCCATGCGCGATCGCACCGCCTTCCACGTTCACGATGTCCTCGGGAATGCCAAGTTGCTTCATGACCGCAAGCGGCACCGCCGCGAATGCCTCGTTGATCTCGAAGCGATCGACATCGGCAAGCGACCAGCCTGCGCGTGCCAACGCGAGTTGCACGGCGGGCACGGGGCCAAGGCCGAACATGCCCGGCTCCACCGCCGCCACGCCCCACGCCACGAGCTTCACCATCGGCGAAAGTCCCTCGCTTTCAGCGAAGCCGCGCTCGGCCACGAGCATCGCGCTCGCCGCGCTGTTCAGGCCCGGTGCGTTGCCCGCCGTGATCGTGCCGTCCGGGCGAAACGCGGGGCGCAGCTTTGCAAGCGCTTCGAGCGTCGTGTCGGGGCGCGGCGCTTCGTCGGTATCGATGCGCTCCATGCCCTTCTTGCCCTTCACTTCCACCGCGGCGATTTCTTCCTTGAAGCGCCCCGCCGCTTGTGCGGCAGCAAAGCGCTGTTGCGAACGCACGGCCCACTTGTCCTGCTCGGCACGCGTGAGCGCGGACTGCGTCACCAGGTCTTCCGTATGCCAGCCCGAATGCTGGCCCGAAAATGCATCGACGAGACCATCGCGCAGCATGCTGTCGTGAATCTCGGCGTTGCCCATGCGATAGCCCCAGCGGCCGCCGTCCAGCAGATACGGCGCGCGGTCCATGTTCTCCATGCCGCCCGCGAGCGCAACATCGGCAAGACCCAGCATCACCTCCTGCGCGGCGCTCGCAATGGCTTGCGCGCCTGAGCCGCACACGCGGTTGACCGTGAGCGCGGGCACCTGAACCGGCACGCCGCCGCCAAGCTCGGCCTGACGGGCAGGATTCATCTTGTTGCCCGCCTGGATCACGTTGCCGAGCACCACGGAGCCGAGCCGCGCGGGATCGAGCTTCGCGCGCGCGAGCGTTTCGCGCACGGCCGCCGCGCCTAGCTCCGTGGCGGGAACGCCCTTGAACGCACCGTTGAAACCGCCAATTGCCGTACGCACCGGCTGGCACAAAACGATCTCGCGCGAATTCAGCTTGCTCATGGACAACTCTCCTTTGATGTACGCCGTTCCACTTACATTCTAAGTATGCATATGCACACTTTCAAACGATTTTGTCGAACATGCGCTCGCGTGCGCTGGCACGATTGATGTCGTGTCCAGCGCACGCGGGGTGGGTAAAACTGTTGCCGTTACATTACGGCGCGGCCGGAAAATCCAGCGTCGTATCGTTGATGCGGTTCACGAGGTTCGTGAACGTAATCGACGTCACGGCGAGCGCAATTTCCACGATCTGGCGCTCGGTATAACCGGCTTCGCGAATGGCGCTCACTTCCGCTTCGGGCACCGTGCCGTGCGTGGTCACCAGCAGGCGAACGAAGTGCACGAGCGCGTCGCGCTTTGCATCGCCGGTCGCGTCTCCTGCGCGCACCGCCTTCATCGTATCCGGCGCGAGGCCTGCGAATTTGCCCGCCAGCGTGTGCGCCGCAAGACAGTAATCACAGCCCGCCACTTCGCTCACCGCGAGCTTGATCGCTTCGACGTCGGGCTTGGACAGTGTGCCAGCGGCGATCACGGCTTCGACGTTGAGCAGCGCGCCCAGCGCTTCGGGGCTATGTGTGCCGATCGTGGCGTACGCGTTGGGCACCTTGCCCACGGCCTTGCGGATCTTCGCAAAGATTTCGGCGGCGGCGCCGGTAGCGGCTTCAGGCTTGACGGCGGAAAGACGGGACATGTTTTGCTCCTTTAACGTTGCATGGTCGCGAACGGGTGTCTGTGTCGCGTTGCCATCGTCGATGGCATGGATGCAGTGTATGCGCGCACCATCGCGCTTTTAATGCCAGAATGGCGCGACTTCATGCTCATTCGTCTCACTCGCCCACCATGGATCTGCTGAGCCGCCTTCTCGCGCTGATGCCCGTTGCCGGCCGCCTCGACGTGCGCTGCCATTTCGGCGCGCCCTGGCGCATCGATGAGCCAGGGGCGAAGGAGCGCGAGATCCGCTATCACGTGCTGATTGCCGGACGCGCCATCGTGGAGGATGCGCACGGCGCGCCCGTCGCGCTGCATGCCGGCGACATCGTGCTGTTTCCGTCGGGCAGCGCGCACGTGCTGCACGATGGCAGCGGCGCGGCGCCCGCCGCCGTCGCCACGCGCACGGAAAACGGCGTGACCGTCGAAACGAATGCAGGCGAAGGCGCCGCCGCCGACGTGCTGTGCGGCCGCTTCCTGCTGCCGGCCGTGCCGCAGCGCCTGCTGCGCGAGAATCTGCCTGCGCGCCTCGTCGTGCATAGCGCGCGCGATGGCGCGCAGCCGCCCGAACGTCTCGTGCGCCTGATCGCGCTGTTGCGCGACGAAGCCTATGAGGCGGCGCCTGGCAGCGAGTCGCTCGTGAACCATCTGTCGGGCGCGCTCTTCGGGCTCACGCTGCGCTATGCCAGCGCCGGCGACGCCCCGCCGCGCGGCCTGCTCGCGCTCGCGCAGCGCCCGCGTCTGCAACCGGCCATCGACGCCATGTTCGAAACGCCCGGCAAGCCCTGGACGCTGCCCGAGCTGGCCGAGCTTTGCCACATGTCGCGCGCGACGTTTGCGCGGCACTTCGACGAGGCCATCGGCCGCTCGGCCGCCGACGTGCTCACCGATATCCGCATGACGCTCGCGGGCCGCATGCTCGCGCAAGGCAACGAGAGCGTGGCGGAGATCGGCGAATTCGTGGGCTACCAGTCGGACGCCGCGTTCCAGCGCGGCTTCAAGCGCCACGTGGGCATGACGCCCGCGCAGTGGCGCTCGCTTGCGCGCGAGGCGGCTTCCGGCGCTTGAGGTCGCGGTCACGACGTTGTCCGTGACCTTCAGCCGCCGTGCGCGGGCGTTTCCTGCGCGAGCACGACGTCGCCGCTCTGGCTCCATCCGCCGCCGAGCGACCGGTACAGCGCCACCGCCGCTTGCGCGCGCTCGCGCTGCGCGTCGTTGAGCAGGTCCTGATCGGCGAGCAAGGTTTGCTGCGCGTTCAGCACGTCGAGAAAGTCAGTCGCACCGCCCTTGTAAAGCTGGTTGGCAAGCTTGAGCGACTGCGCCGACGAAGCCAGCGCGTCGTTCAACTGCTGCGTCTGGCTGGCCGTGCTCACAAGATCGCTGCGGCTGTCTTCCACTTCGCGCAAAGCCTCCAGCATGGTCTGTTGCAGATTCAGCTGCGACTCGCGCATGCGGCTCTCGCTCTGATCGATGTCGGCCGTAATGCGCCCCGCGTTGAAGATCGGGCTCGTCGCGCCGATCGCCGCGCTAAAGAGGTTGTCGGTGAGCGTGGGCATGCCGAGGTAGGACGCCGCGAGAATGCCGTCCGTGAGATTGAGTGTGAACTTCGGATAGCGCTCGGCGCGTGCCACGCCCACTTCCGCCGCGCGCTGCTGCACGGTAGCGTAAGCGGCCTGCACGTCGGGGCGGCGCAGCAGGGCTTCGGAAGGCAGCATCTGCGGCACGCTCGTGGGCACGCCAGGAATGGGCGCGGTTTGCGCGAGCGCGAGTTGCGCCACCGACTCCGGCGTGCGCCCCGTGTACACCGCGATCAGGTTCAACTGATGGTCGATGCTGGCCTGCGCGCGCGGGATACGTGCCTGCAGTTCGCTTAGCTGCGTTTGCGCACGCGCGACGTCGAGTTGCGTGGAGAGGCCGTATTTCAACCGGTCCTGCGTGAGCAGCAAGGTGCGCTTGCGAATCTCCAGGTTGTCCTGAAGGATCTTCAACTCGGCCTGTGCGTAGCGCAGATCGACATACGCCGAAGCCGTATTCGCCGCCAGCGCGAGACGCACGGCATCGAGCGCGTGCTTCTGGCCCACGAGGTTCGCTTGCGCCGCGAGCAGATCGAGCCGCTCGCCGCCGAATACGTCGGGCGACCAGCTCAGCGCGAGCCCCGCGCCCGCCTGCTTCACGTAGCCAAGCGGCGGCGGCGTGTTCTGCCGCTCATAGGCGCCGTGCGCGGTGAAGTCGAGTTGCGGGAGCAGCGCCGCATGCTTTTGCGTGGTGACCGCTTGCGCCTGCTTCACGCGCTCGGCGGCGGCCTGCAAATCGAGGTTGCCTTCGAGCACCGTGGCGAGCAGCGTGTCGAGCGTCGGATCGCCGAACTGCGCCCACCAGGCGCGTGCCTCGATGGCGTCGTGCGGCGCGTCGATACGCCATGCCGTGGGCGCCGTTTCGTGCACCGTGGCGCTCAGGTCGGGATGCTGCGCGGGCTGCACCGCGCACGCGGCGAGCACGGCGGCAGAAAGCAGGGAGAGCACGAGGCGCATGGGCTTCGATGAGCGTTCAGGAGTGGTCGGGGTTGGCATGAAGCACCTCAATGGGCGTCGGGCGGCGGCGCGCCCAGCGAAATCGGCTTGGAGAACGCCACGCTCGCAATGGCGACCAGGAAGCAAAGCGAGAGCACGAAGAACGTATCGGAGAACGTCATCACGAGCGCCTCGCGCAGAATCAGCGCGTGCAGCTGTGCGAGCCCGGCTTCTGCGGCATCGATCGCATTGCCCGCCACGGACTGCCAGTACACGGCGCGGCCCGCCAGCAGCAACTGCACCTGCGGCACGCCGCCACTCACGCTCTCGTTCAGGCGTAGATAGTGGAAGTTGAGCCGGTCGTTGAGCATCGTCGCGCTAACGGCAATGCCGATTGCGCCGCCCAGATTGCGCATGAGATTGAAGAGACCGCTCGCCGACTTGAGCCGCGAAGGCGGCAGTGAGCCGAGCGACATCGTGACGATGGGCGGAATGGCGAACTGCTGGCCAATGCCGCGCAGCGCCTGCGGCAGGAGGAACTGCTGCCAGCCCCAGTCGTGCGTGAGCGGCACATACAGGTAGCAGCCAAGCCCGAAGCAGATCAGCCCGAACAGCATCAGCGCGCGCATGCTGAAAAAACGCGTAGCGAAGGCATAAACGCCAAGTGCGAGCAACTGGAACACCCCCACCGAAAGCAGCGACAAGCCGATTTGCAGCGAGCTGTAGCCGCGCACTTCCGCAAGAAAGAGCGGCGTGAGATAGACCGCCACGAAAATGCCGATGCCCGTGACAAACGAAAGCAGGCTGCCAATGCCGAAGTTGCGCACGAGCAGCGCGCGCAGATCGACGATCGGGTCCTTCGCCGTGAGCGCATGCACGATGAAGAGAAAGCCGCAGATCGCCGAGATCCACGTACAGGCCACGATCACGTCGTCGCCGAACCAGTTCTTGCGCGGGCCCTCTTCGAGCACGTATTCGAGGCAGCCGAGAAAGCCGCACATGAGCGCGATGCCGAGATAATCGCCGCGCTTGAGAAGCGAAAGATCGGGCTTGTCGATGTTCACGTACTTGGGCACCAGCGCCGCCACCGCAATGCCCGGCACGAGGTTCAGATAGAAGAGCCAATGCCATGACCATTGATCGGTGATCCAGCCGCCAATCACGGGGCCGAGCGTGGGCGCGAGCGAAGCGAGCGCGCCAATGGTTGTGGAGGCAACGAGACGCTGCTTGCCAGGAAAGAGTACGAAGGCCGTGGTGAACACGGTGGGGATCATCGCCGCGCCGAGTGCGCCTTGCAGGCCGCGAAACACGATCATCGAGTTGATGTCCCAGGCAAGGCCGCACAGCATGCTCGTGATCGTGAAGCCCACCGCGGAGGCCACGAAGAGCCAGCGCGTGGAGAACACCTTCGAGAGCCAGCCCGACATGGGGATCACCATGATCTCGGCAATCAGATAAGCCGTTTGCACCCACGAAAGCTCGTCCTGACTCGCGGAAAGACCGCCGCCGATGTCGCGCAGCGACGAAGCGACGATCTGGATGTCGAGCGTGGCCATGAAGAAGCCGATGCACATCAGCGCGAAGGCGAAGGCGCGTTGCGCCATCGGCTGGAGATGGGGAGCGAGCGTCGGGTCGGCGCTGGTAGTGGCGTTCATCGCAGTGACCTCTTCAGTGCGCTTCGGACAGATGCACCTTCACGGTCGCCGAAAGACCGGGCCGCAGCGCGCCTTCCAGGCCCGCGGACGTATCGGCGTCAATGCGGATGCGCACCGGCACGCGCTGCACGATCTTCGTGAAGTTGCCCGTGGCGTTCTCGGGCGGCAGCACGCTGAAGGTCGCGCCAGTGGCAGGAGCGAGGCTTTCCACGGTGCCGTGCAACGTGCCGCTGGCTGCGTCGAGCGTCACGTCGGCACGATCGCCCGCGTGCATCTTCTTCAACTGATCTTCCTTGAAGTTCGCGTCCACCCACAGACCCGTGGCAGGCACCACGGTGAGCAGCGGCGCACCCACGTTGGCCAGCGTGCCCACGCGCGCCGTACGGTTGCCGATGTAGCCGTCCACCGGCGCGGTCAGCGTCGTGTATTCGACGTTCAGTTGTGCGAGGCGCTGGTTGGCCTCGGCGGTCGCGACCCGCGCTTGTGCGTCGTTGATCTGCGCGGCCAGCACGTCGAGCTGGCGTTGCGCCGCCAGCACCGCCGCGCCGCTTTGCGCAACCGATGCCTGGGCCTTCGCGTAGTCGGAATCCGCACGCTCGACCAGCTGGTTCGATACCGCGTCGTCCTTCACCAGTTCGCGGTAACGCGTCTGGTCCTGAGCGCTGCGCGTGAGTTCCGCATTCGATGCGCGCACTTCGGCCTGATGCTGGTTGATCACCGCTTCCTGCAACGTGCGCTTCGCCTGCAGTTCGTCGACTGCGGCGCGCGCGCTACCCAACTCCGCGTTGGCCTGGGCAAGCTTCGCGTCATAGTCGCGCGAGTCGAGGCGCAGCAGGACCTGGCCCGCGTGTACGCGCTGGTTGTCCTGCACGGGAATGTCCGAGACGAAGCCGCTCACGCGCGGCGCCATCACGGTGACGTTGCCGCCCACGTAGGCGTCGTCGGTGGTCTCGACAAAGCGCAGCACGAAGAACCAGTAGCCGGCGGCAGCCGCCAGCACGAGAGCGACCGCGCCTAGCGCAAGACGCATGCGCGAGATGCGCGCACGCTCGCTCGCCTGCGCCGGCTCGACCGCAACGGGAGTGGAAGGACTCGACATGACGTTTACCTGTGCATATACACTACTAAAGATAAAAAAACGCCGCCGTATGAAGCAACGCGACGCAACCCGCAAATCCATTGCAACGTTAGACAGCCCGTGTGATGCGAAACAGCTCGCGCCGCAGCCACGCGGCGCGTTGCGCGCCAAAGCGGCGCTCGAATTCGTCCTGCGCGGCGCGCCAGTGTTCATGCGCCGCGTCGAGCCGCGAACGGCCCGCCTGGGTGAGCGCGAGCCGGCGGCGGCGCTCGCCCAGGTCCGGCGCGTCGGCCACGAGCGCGCCGCGCAAGAGCGGCCGCAAGGCCCGCACGAGCGTGGTGCGCTCCATCACCATCGACCGGCCGAGTTCCGCCATCGTGAGGCTCGACGCACGGCCGAGCGCGCCGAGTATGCTGAACTGCGTGGGCGTGAGCCCCGCCGCGCTCAGGTGGCGCTCGTAAAGCTGCGACAGATGCCGCGCGGCCTGGCGTACGGCAAAGCAATCGTCGTGCTCGGGTGACTGATAGATGTGCATATGCACAGAGTAGTCGCCAATCGGGCCCCGAACAAGCCTTACGCGCGGCATCACATTATGGCCGCGGCGACAACAATCGCCGCCAAGCTTTCAGATTGCCTTCGCCTCGGCGGGCGCGTCGTGCGCCATGCCGTCGAAAAACGCCGTGGCGTGGTCGATGAACGCGCGCACCTTGGCCGGCAGCAGCGTGCGCGTGGTGTAGGCGAGGCGAATCTCGATCTGCATGTCGACGAGCGGGTACGCGTCCAGCACCGTCACGAGTTTGCCCGCCGCAAGCTCCTCCCTCACGAGCGCGACGGGAAGAATGCCAATGCCGAAGCCTTGCAGCACCATCTCGCGGTTGAACTCGGGGTTGTTCGAGGCAATCTCGTGGTGCAGCGGCACGACGACTTCCTCGTCGCCTACGCGAAACACGATCATGGGCTTGCGCATGGAAGGCGGCATCGGCACGAACAGGTGGTCGGCGAGGTCGGCGGGATGTTTCGGCGTGGAATGCGCTTCGAGATACGCGGGCGTCGTGACAAGCGCGAGCGGAATGCGCTCCAGCAAGCGTGTGACGGTCGATTCGTTATTGAGCATGAACGGCAGCACGAGGCCGAGATCGTAGCCGTCCGCGATGAGATCGACGGGGCGCTCGGTGAGGATCACGTCGAGCGTGACCTTGGGATGCGCGCGCTTGAAGCTGGCAATGAGCGGCACGAGGCGATTGACGGTGGCCGTGGTGTGCGCGACCAGTCGCAGCACGCCATTCGCCTCGCGCGTTTGCACGGTGGCGTCGGCCTCCAGTGCGTCGAGGTCATCGAGCACGCGGCAACAGCCTTCGTAGAAGCGCTCGGCCGTCTCGGTGAGCGACACCGCGCGCGTGCTGCGATGAAAGAGCCGGCTGCCAAGGCGCTTTTCGAGGCGTGCGATGGCGCGCGAAACGACGGGCGTGGTGAGGCTGTGCATGTCCGCGGCGCGCGTGAAGCTGCGCGCCTCGACGACGGAGCGGAAGATCCGCAGGCTGTCGATGTAGTCCATGGTCTTGAGGGCGATGACGTTGGCGTAGCTTAACACCGGCAAACGCGGCTCACTCGCGCATGGCGATGGCTGGCGCTACGCTTCGGGCTCGCCGAACACCTCCGCACAAAACGCGCGCCCCTCATCGGACAAACTCGCCGTGCCGGTTCCATCTTCGGCCTGCGTCGTCACCACGAGGCCGCTGTCCACGAGCGACGTCAATTGTCTGCGCAATCCGCTCATTGGCACGCCGGCCTGCTTCGAGAGTTTCGCAAGCGACCACGCGCGGCCCGGGCGCTCAGGCTGGCCGTGCTTCTCGCACTCGGCGCGCCACAATTGCTCGAGCACGGCAATCAGCACCGGGTCGACGCCCGCCTCGTCTGCGTCGGCGTCTTCGCGCTCTTCGTCTGCGTTCATCGTCTGTCTCCTCATGCCATCTTCGCAGCCATTTCGCCTAGCGTCTTCAGCGCGGCTTCGGTCTGCGCGTTCCATGGGTAGCTGTAATTCAGCCGGATGTAGTGGTGATACTCGTTGCGCATCGAGAACATGTAGCCGGGCCCGATGGTAATGCCTTGCGCGAGCGCCGCCTGATAGAGCCGCATCGAATCGACGCGCGGCGGCAGTTCCACCCACAGCACGTAGCCGCCTTGCGGCTCCGAGGTGCGCGTGCCCGCCGGAAAGAAGCGCTCCACCATCGCCCGCATGAGCCGCGCCTGTTGCCGGTAGAAGCGCCGCACGCGGCGCAAGTGCCGGTCGTAGCCATCGTGGCGCAAGTAATCGGCCAGCGCCACCTGGGGAACCGAGGGGGTGGTGAGCGTGTTGAGGAACTTGAGCTTTTCGACCTGCGCGCGGTAACGCCCCGGCAGCGCCCAGCCAATGCGGTACGAAGCCGACAGGCTCTTCGAAAACGAGGCGCAATGCAGCACGAGGCCGCGCGTGTCGAACTGCTTGAGCGTGGAAGGCCGCGTCTGCCCGAAGTACAGCTCCTGATAGACGTCGTTCTCGATCACCGGCAAATCGTGTGCCTCGGCAAGCGCCACGAGCCGCGCCTTGTTCGCGTCGGGCATGCGAAAACCGAGCGGATTCTGGAAGTTCGGCATCACCATGCAGGCCGCCACCTTCTGGCGCTCGAGCACGCGCTCCAGCGCGTCGAGGTCGATGCCGGTATGAGCGTGCGTGCTCACTTCGATGGCGCGCATGCCCAGACGCTCGATGGCGTGCAGCATCGCGTAGTAGGTGGGCGACTCGACGGCCACCGTGTCGCCCGGCCTCGCCACCGCCTGCAGGCTCAGGTTGATCGCCTCGGTCGCGCCCACGGTGATGACGATTTCCTCGGGATCGACGCTCACGCCGTTTTCGGCGTAGCGCCGCGCGATCTGGCGGATCAGTTCGGGGTTGCCGGGCGGCAGGTCGTCGATGAGGTTCCAACTCGCGTGGCGGCGCGCGATGGCATTGGCGTACTGGTTGATGCGCCGCCAGGGGAACAGCGCCGGGTCCGGGTACGGCGAGCCGAGCGGCACGGCGTCCTGCGCACCGATGCTGCGCAGCGTGGAGAGCACGAGCCGGCTCACGTCCACGTTGGCGGGCACGGGCTGCCTCGGCGCGCTCGCCCGGCGCGGCTTGCCCACTGACATGGCGTCGTTGTCCTGCGAGCCTGGTGTGCCCGCCGCGCCGCGCCCTTGCGGCGCGCCGACGCGCGCACGCACGAAATACCCCGATTGCGGCCGCGATTCGATCACGCTGCGGCTTTCCAGCAGCGCATAGGCGCGCAGCACCGTCTTGATGCTCACGCCGTGCTGCTGGCTCGCGCGGCGCACCGAGAGAATGCGCTCGCCGGGGCCGAACACGCCGCGGCGCACGGCGGCTTCGATATCGTCAGCGAGTTGCTCGTAGCGGGTCACGTTCGGGTTGGGTCCAGGCAGCCGGAAAGGGGTCGGGCCGCGCGCGCGGTCGATCCCCGCAAGTCTATGACAAAACGCCGCAACTGTATCCCTTGCTTTTCGGTTTTTCTGTGATCTCCGGGGGCACAGGAACACAGTAGTCTTGGCTCATCGGGCAGACCGCCCTGGAACACGAAAAGCCAACCGCATCATGAAGAAGCCGCAAGGTCGCATCGAGCCGTATCACCACCCCGCCGCAGGCTGGGGCGCGCTCAAGCAGGTCGCCATCAACCTCATCAAGGAAAGGGTGACGGGCGGCGACTACCGTATGCTGCTCAAGCAGAACCAGCCCGACGGCTTCGACTGCCCCGGTTGTGCGTGGCCCGACCGCGAGCACGCGTCCACGTTCGAATTCTGCGAAAACGGCGTGAAGGCCGTGGCGGCGGAGGCGACCAGCAAGCGCGTCACGCCCCAGTTCTTCCAGGAGCACACCGTTAGCGAGCTGATGGCGCAATCGGACTACGAACTGGAGCAGCATGGCCGCCTGACCGATCCGCTCGTCTACGACGCGCTGCAGGACCGCTACGTGCCGATCGAGTGGAACGATGCGTTCAGGCTCATCGCGAAACATCTCAACGCGCTCGACGACCCGAATCGCGCTGCGTTCTATACCTCGGGGCGCGCGAGCAACGAGGCCGCGTTCCTCTACCAGCTGTTCGTGCGCATGTACGGCACGAACAACTTCCCCGACTGCTCGAACATGTGCCACGAGGCCACGAGCCGCGGCCTGCCGGGCACGGTCGGTATCGGCAAGGGCACGGTCACGCTCGACGACTTCGAGCACGCCGACACGCTGCTCATCTTCGGCCAGAACCCGGCGACGAACCATCCGCGCATGCTTGGCGAACTGCGCGAATGCGCGAAGCGCGGCGCGACCATCGTCTCGATCAATCCGTTGAAAGAGCGCGGGCTGGAGCGCTTCGCGAGCCCGCAGCACACGCTCGACATGCTCTCGCCCAAGGGCGTGCAGATCAGCTCCGTGTTCATCCGCCCGCGCGTGGGCGGCGACTTCGCGCTCATCAAGGGCGTGGCCAAGCGCGTGATCGAACTCGACGACGCAGCGCTCGCGAACGGCACCGAACGCGTGCTCGACGTCGCTTTCATCGCTGAGCACACGGTTGGCTTCGACGCCTTCGCCGCCGACTTGCGCGCCGAATCGTGGGACACGATCGTGGCCGAAGCGGGTGTGCCGATCGAAGAGGTGCTCAAGCTCGCCGATATCTACGTCAAGGGCCGTGCCGTGATTTCGACGTGGGGCATGGGCCTCACGCAGCACAAGAATTCGGTGGCGACGATCCAGTTGCTTTCGAACCTCATGATGATGCGCGGGAACATTGGCCGCCGTGGCGCGGGCCTGTGCCCCGTGCGCGGCCATTCGAACGTGCAGGGCGACCGCACGGTCGGCATCGAGGAAAAGCCCACGCAGGCGTTTCTCGACCGTCTCGGCAAGGCCTATGACTTCGAGCCGCCGCGCGAGCACGGCTATGACGTCGTGGAAACGATCCACGCGATGCTCGAAGGCCACGTGAAGGTGTTCATCGGTCTTGGCGGCAACTTTTCGATCGCCACGCCCGACACGCCGCGCACGTGGGAAGCCATGCGCGCGTGCGCACTCACGGTGCACGTGACCACGAAGCTCAACCGCAGCCATCTGGTGCACGGCCGCGACGCGCTGATCCTGCCCACGCTCGGCCGCACCGAGATCGACCTGCAAAACGGCGTGCCGCAAGGCGTGAGCGTCGAGGACTCGATGAGCATGGTGCACATCTCGTACGGCATGAACCGTCCCGCCTCGACGAACCTGCTTTCGGAAATCGCCATCGTCGCGCGCATGGCGCACGCCACGCTCGGCAGCGACAAGGTGGACTGGCTCGACCTCGCCGCCGACTACGCGAAGATCCGCGACGGCATCGAGAAAGTGTTCGACGGCTTCGAGAACTACAACGAGCGCCTGAAGCAACCAGGCGGCTTCCACCTGGGCGTGGCCTCGCGCGACCGCGTGTGGAAAACGCCTAGCAACAAGGCGCAGTTCGTCGTGCACGCCATCGCACTCGACACGCCGATCCACCGCGCGCGCGCCGAGCATGGCCCGCGGCTCATGACGCTCATGACCACGCGCTCGCACGATCAGTACAACACGACGATCTATGGTCTCGACGACCGTTATCGCGGCGTGTATGGCCTGCGCCGCGTGCTGTTCGCGAACCGCGAGGACATGACGATGCTCGGCTTCGAGCCGGGCCAGCACGTGGACATCACGAGCGTGTGGGACGACGGCGTGGAGCGCCATGTCGAGGACTTCATGCTCGTGGAGTACGACATTCCGCGCGGCTGCCTCGGCGCGTACTATCCCGAGACCAATCCGCTCGTGCCGCTCTCCTCTATCGCCGATGGCGCGGGCACGCCGACTTCGAAGTCGATTCCGGTGCTGCTGAGCCCCACGAAAGTGGACGTGTCGGCCGGCGCCGATGCTGTGCTTGCGGCAGCCTGAGCGCTGGCTATATCGCGCCTAAGCGGCTCCTTCGGCCATCGCAAGGAGCCGCTCGACGGCCGGCACGCGCGCCCGAACCCGCGGCGCCGCAAGCAATCAGCTAGCCAGCTTGCGGAACGTTTCCAGCACCGCTTCACCCTTGAAAGGCTTCACGATCCAGCCGCGCACGCCCGCTGCCTTGCCGCGCTCCTTCATGGCAGGGCTGCTTTCCGTGGTCAGCATCACCACGTTCACGGCCGTGTTCGCCAGTTCGCTGCGGATTTTCTCGACCATCGTGAGGCCGTCCATGTTCGGCATGTTCACGTCGCTCACCACGAGCTTCACGCCCGGGTTCGAGCGCAGCTTCGCGAGGCCGTCCTTGCCGTCCACCGCGGTGTCCACGTCGAGGCCGTTCTTGCGCAGAAAACCGGCCACTTCGTCGCGCACCGTGCTCGAATCGTCCACCACCAGAATCTTTGCCATGCTGTTCATCTCCTTCGCGCCGTGTAGGGCGCGTCTTTGATCAAAATAATTCGAGTTCGCCGCTGGCCTGCTCTTCCACGGCGGCGGCGGCGGCCTGCGCGGCCGTCTCGTCAAACCCTTCGCGCGACCAGCCAAGGCTGAACACGAAGCGCTGGTCTATCACCACTTCGCGGCCCGTATTCGGGCACGTGAGCCGGTACTTGATGCACAACTGCGGATTGTCGGAGCCAAACGACAAATAGCGCCGCCGATGATTGATGAGCAGCGGCACCTGCACCTGCGCGCGGCCCCAACCCGCTTCGTCGGCGGCGCGTGCGTTGCCCAGATAGCGGTTGCGAAACGCACCCCACACGAGATTCGTGAGTTCGGCGAGCACGCCATTCACGTCGCGGAAGTCGCTCGCTTCGTCGCGGCCCGCGCGCGGTGGCAGCAGCTCGATCAGCGGCGTCTCCTCGGTCTGCATCAGGAGCCAGCCGCGGCACCATGCCGTCTCGATCGGAATGAGCGTCAGCACCTCGCCGAAGATGATGCGGTCGCGCACGATGCCCGGCGTGTCCCAGTTCACTTCGAGACTGGGAAAGAGGCCGCGCAGGCGCCCGAGCGTCATGTCGGTGATGCCGTCCACGAGCGGGTCCGGGTAGTCGTGCGAGAACACGTGCGCTTCGAGCGCCGCGACCAGTGTTTCAGGCTCGCTTTCGTACCAGCTTGCGCACGGCAGGCGGCGCAATGGTTCGGGCAGCGCATCGCTGTGCTCGTTGGCTGCGCGCCGCAACACGACCGGCAGTTCGGGGCGCTCGGCTTGCAGCGCGACGGCCACAGCTGCTGCGGCTTCGAACGTGCCGCCGAAGTCAACGCCCAGCAGCACGCCGCCCAGATCGTAGTGCGTCTTCAGCGCCGCCGAGAGCGCTTCGCGCCGCACCGGCACGCACACGCAATCGTGTGCGGCTGCCGTTTGCGCAATTGCCTCGGCGCGCGCCGTATCGCTTTCCAGCAGCAACAGCTTGCTGACTGGCTTGTTCGCGTTCATGTTTCCGTTCTCTGCCTTCAAAACAATTCGAGTTCACCCGCGCTGTCGTGCGCTTCAACGGCAGCGGTGCTCGCCACGAAATCGAGCGGCGCCTGCGTGCAGACGCACAGCGTGGCGCCGAGCCGCACGTCGTGGTCGATCGTGAGCGCATACGACTGCACATAATCCGGCTTCAATTCGCGCAGATACGGCAGGCACCCGCTGCTGAGCGCATACGGCGTGGACATGCCGAGGTCGGGAAAATGCTCGACCAGTTGCTGGTTCATCGCCCCGCAGCACAGGTTGCCGAACTCCATGAAGCATTCGGTGAGCGTGCGCGAGGCGTCGCCTACGTAGTAGCGCTGCGTGCGCTCGTCGTCTTCGAAGTGCAGGAGCAGGAGCAGGCGGAACTGCATCGACGAAATCGTCAGGACGACCAGGTGCTCGCCCTGGGGCGCCTCGCCCACGCGAGGCTCGATTTCGCAGCTGTGCTGGGCGTCGGTCACGAGACGCATGCGCGCGGCCGCGAAAAAAATCCGCTCGATGCTGTCCTTCGCGTGCGTGCCGATCATGCGTGCGCCCCGGCGCGCGTGGCTTCGAGCTGGTGATGCAGCTGTTGCGACGAGGCTTCCACGCTCGCGAGCGTTGCCGCGATCATCTTGCCGCCCGCCTGGATGTCCTGGAACGTCGCGGCCGTGATCAGGTCGTTGCGGTTCAGGCTGTCGCGATAGCTCTTCGAGAGTTCCTGCGAGCGCGTGGCCAGCGAGCGCACCTCGCCCGCCACGATCGAGAAGCCGCGCCCCGCGGCGCCCGCGCGCGCCGCTTCGATCGAAGCGTTGAGCGAGACGATGAGCACATGGCTCACGATCGACGACAGCTCCTGGTTCTTCTTGTGCATGTCGTTGTTCTGCGCCATCAGCGAGATCATCTGCTCGTGCCAGCGCTCGAACGTCGACGACATGAGCTTCAGGCGCGAAGCCTCGCTCGCAATGCGCGCCGCGTGTTGCATCGCGTCGTCGCGCTGCGCGCGCTCGCTCGCGAGCGACGCTTCGAGCGCATCGGCCACGGACCGGCGCTGCGCGAGTTCCGCGCGCAGCGACTCGATCTGCCCGGCCAGGGCTGCGTTTTCACGCGCCGCGTCTTGCTGCTGCGCCGTGTGGCGCGCCTGCGCCTGTGCGAGCGCACCGGCGTGCGCCGCTTCCTGCGCACGCGCCGCGTTTCGAGCCTGCGTTTGCGCGCGCTTGTGCCACGCCGCGAGCACGCCGGCGGCCAGCGCGACAAGAGCCGCGCCTTCGATCAAATACGGTAAGACCACTGCCACCCCCGCCATGCGCTAGCCCGCCAGCGCTTCCTCTTGCTTTGCTTGCGTTGCATCCGCCATCTTCACTGCCCACTGCTGCGGCAACCGCACGACGGTCTGGAAATGCCGGTAATCGGCGCCCGCGCACTCGTCGGTGAAACGCAGTTCGATTGCGCCGCCCTCGCGTTCGAGGAAGTCGCGCACCGCGTCCATGCCCACGCCGCGGCCCGAGACTTCGGTCACGTTCGCGGCCGTCGAAAAGCCGGGGCGGAAAATGAATGCCGCGATCGCGTCGTCGCTTACCGCTTCGTACGCCTGAAGCCAGCCGCGCTCCACCGCGATGCCGCGAATGCGCGCGAGTGCGAGGCCTCGGCCGTCGTCGGCGAGCGTCATGTGCAGTGCGCCGCTCTGCACATTCACGTCGATGTCGATGTGACCCGACTCGTCCTTGCCAATCGCACGGCGTTGCGCCGGCATTTCAATGCCGTGGTCGAGCGAGTTGCGCAGCAGGTGCATGAACACGTTCTTCACCGTACCGGCAGCCTCGCTGCGCAGGCGATAACCGTTGTCCTCGATCTTCACGACCGGTTCGACCTTGCCGAGTTCCTGAGCCAGCGAGGGCAGCGAGCCGGTCACGCTCGCGAGCACGTCGGCCACGCGCTCGGTGCCGATCGCGCGCAGCGTGGCGCGCAGTTCGGCGCGCATCGCGCGAAGCGCGGGCAGGTCGTTGTCGTCGGTGCGATCGACGAGGCGCAGCGTCTGTTCGATCGCTTCGCGCGAGACCGCAAGGCTCGCCGCGCCGTTCTGCGCGCCAGCCGCACGCGTGCCGCGCCCAAGGCTCACCTCGTTGATGTTCGAATAGTGCTCGAGCGCCGCCTTCACGCGCTCCAGATCGGCGATCAGCGCCTGCTGGTCCCACGCGTGGCTCGTGTCTTCGCGGCGCAGCGCGTCGTAGCGCTGCTCGACCTCGTGCACCACGCCCGTGAGATGCTGCAGGCTGTACGTACGCGCGTTGCCCTTGATCGTGTGCATGTTGCGGAACAGCGCGGCAATCGCGCTCGTATCCGCACAGTCGTGCTGACGAATGATGTGCTCGTTTTCGTGAATGAAGCTCGTCGAGCTATCGACGAAATGCTGGAACTTCTCCTCGCTCACCGCGAGAATCTCGCCGATCATCTCGAGGCGGCGCTTTTGCTCGCCGGCTTCGGCCGCGAGTTCGCGCAGTTCCGTCACGTCGCGCACGCACAGCATGAGACGCACGACCACGTCGTTTTCGTCGGTGATCGCCGACCAGCTCAGGTCGAGCACCTTCGCGCGGCCATCGGGCGGCGTGCGCGTGATTTCATTCACGAGCAGATGCTGATTGAATGCGAAGTTCACATCGTCTTCGCCCAGGCACGCGTGCACGGCGGCGTCGATCTGCGAGAGCGTGTCGGCGTCAAGATCCGAGTGCGAGAACACGAGGTCCATGAGCGAGCGGCCCGCAATCTCGTTTGTTTCGAAGATTGCCTCTAGATACGCCGAATATTCGTTGTGGATCGTCGCGCCTTCGACCACCGTGAGAATGCCCTGCTGCATGTTCTGCAGCATCGCCTGAATGTCGGCGGTCTTGCGTTTGAGCTGCGCGGAGCTGTGCTGGATCTTCTCGATCATGCCATTGAAGGCGACGATCGAATGACCGATTTCGTCCATGCGGCCCACGGGCACGCGGCGTGTGAAGTCCTGGCTCGACGCAATCTCGCTCATCATGGCCTGCATGTGCGAGAGCGGGCGCGTGATCTGGCGGTACAGCAGCGCGCCGATCAGCGTGAGCAGCAGCACCGCGCCGCCCGTCACGCCGGCAATGGCGCTCGTCGTGGTGTCGAGCGTGCTGTTGAGCGTGCGGATCGCCTCATCTTTCTGGCGGTTCTTTTCCACGCGCATCGTCGTGACGATGCCTTCGAGTTCGTCGCGATACTGTGCGACGTTCGCGAAAAGATAGGCCTGCGCGAGCTCATTCTTGCCGCTCGCCTTCATCTTCGCGGTGTCGTCGATGGCGGAGAAGTAGTTCGCGAGGCTTTCCTGCGCTTGCGAGACGAGGCCTTCCTGCGCGTGGCTCGCGGCCGCCTTGCGCTGCACGTCGAGCGCGGCGCGCAGCGCGGCTTCCTTGTCCTTGAGCTCGTTCTGCGCGAGCGACGCCACCGTGGCGTCGGGCGCGTAGACGAGCGTCATGGTGGCGAGCTGCACGTCTTTCACGAGCGCCACGAGGTCGGACGATGCGAGAGCGCTCGGCACGACGCCCTGGGTAACCTGGCGGACGTCGGTGGCACTGCGGCGGGCCTGGAGGGCCGCGTAGCCGCCGATGGCGGACAACGCGACAAACATCAGGACGATGAGTAGCGTAATGCGGTGACGAATGGTCATGTCGAAATCCCCGGGCCTTCGTCGCGCCGGCCGCGCTATGGTTGCGCGGCTCGGGACACGTTGGCCAATTTATTCGCGGTGGATTATCGACGCTTAGGTATGACGAAATGATGACTGCCGCATAATTGGCCGATTACGCTGTGCGTTACACCACACTTGATAGCTGTTGTCTTTTGTGCGCTGGGCGGCATGGGCGTTACGCTTAGTCCGGGGCCGCCGGGTCGTCGAGAAACAGCACCATGAGTTCGTCGTCGGCATATTCGCCGTCGATGCACAGGCCACGCGGTTCGACGCCGTAGCGCACGAAGCCGCATGAACGGTAGAGCGCCTGAGCGCGGGGGTTCTGCGCGCTGACGACGAGATGGACCTGCAGCACGCCAATTGAGCGCGCATGTTCGATTGCGCTTGCCATCAACTTCTTTGCGATCCCGCCACCCCGTCGCGCCGGATCGACAAACACGCCCCAGATCAGCGCCTTATGGGCGAGTTTTTGGCGCACCTCGCGCAGTATTCCAACAATACCGACGAGTGCGTCGCCTTCGAACGCCCCAAAAACAATCTGCTCGTCGGTTACACGAATACGCGCCTCATTTTGTGAGCGGCTCAGTTGCCTTATCTCATCGGCCGTCGACGCGATGCCCTGAGGGTCATTCTCCGCCGCCCGCAAACGCATGGATTGAAACGCGTCCGCATCTTGCTCGCTCAGCGGGCGAATCATTGTATTCACTGGCTTCGTTTCGTTCATGTGCAGTGCCTGGCAATAAAAGGGAATGACTCAAACGGTTCGAGCAAGCCTATCACGTCCCCCGCCCTTCCTGCCTTGCGCTAATATCGAAGCTTCGCGTCGCATCATGCGCGCAGCATCGCTCCGGGGTCTCCCATGCCGCAAACCGCAACGTCCGACGCGCAACCGTACTTCTGGCGCGACGCAGACCTGCCGTTCATCGAAGTGCGCGCCATCGCCGACGGACGCAAGGTCCGCTATGGCCGTCACGCGCACCGCACGTTCTCGATCGGCGCGGTCACGGGCGGGCGCAGCACCTACCTGAACGGGAGCACGCTCTCGCACATCAGTGCGGGCGCGGTAGTGGTCATCAACCCGGAAGTTGTGCACGCATGCAATCCGGCCGCGGACGAGCCCTGGGCCTACCGCATGTTCTATCTCGACACGGCGTGGCTCGCGAAGCTGCAACACGATCTGGGTTTCGGCGCGCACGAAGGTTTCCGCCCATTCGAGCAGACCTTGAGCTGGGAGCGCGATGTGTTCGATGGACTCAACGCGCTCTACGACCTGCTCGTCGATCCTCAGGAGTCGGCGTTGCGCAAGGAATGCGCCGTCGTCGCGTATTTCTCCAGGCTCCAGCAGTCCCTCAACCCTGCGCCGGTCAGTGCACGCGAGCCGAACGAACGCCTCGCACGCGCCGCAGAATTCATCGACGGCAATTACACGCGCGCGCTCAAGCTCGGAGAGATTTGCGCCGCAGCCGATCTTTCGCCCTCATACCTCATTCGCGCGTTTCGCGAGCAATACGGCATGACACCGCATGCGTATGTCGTGAATCGTCGTATTGAGTTCAGCCGCGCGCAACTGCGCCGCGGGCACGCCATCGCGGATGTCGCGGCCGAGGCCGGTTTCGCCGATCAGGCGCATTTGCAGCGCGCGTTCCGCCAGTTCGTTGCCGCAACGCCCGGCCAGTATCGCGGCTAACTTGCTGGCCAACGTCGTCGTCGCGCATTCAGGCAAGCACCAGCCAAACCGCACTGCCGGCAAGCAACAACGCCATCGCTCGGTTCACGAAGCGCACGCGCGATGGTTCGCGCAACGCCTGACGCAGCGACGCGCCCGCCCACGCCCAGCACGCAATCGACAGATAGCACACGACGAAATAGATCGCAGCAAACTGCCAGACAAGCGCACTTTCGCCGGGAGCCACGTACAAGCCCATGCCCGCCACCGAGGCGAGCCACGCCTTGGGGTTGAGCCACTGCATCGTGGCGCCCACCAGCAGCGAGGGGCCGCGCGACGCGTTCGGGGAGTCGATGCGGCCATCGTCGGCGACGAGCCGGTACGCAACGTACAGCAGGAAAGCCACGCCCGCCCATTCGAGCCCGCGCGTGAGAAACGGCACGCGCGTCAACAGTTCGTGCATGCCAAGGCCGATCAGCAGCAACAGCAACACGAAGCCCGCGGTCGCGCCGGTAACGTGGCGCAGGCTCGCGCGCAGCCCGTAGCGCGCGCCCGCGCTCAACGCAACAATATTGACGGGTCCAGGGGTGATGGAAGTGGCCAGCGCGAAGGCGGCCATCGACAAGGCAGTGCTCACAGTTTTCCTCGCTACGCCCATGGGCGATCAGTAAGCGCAGAGGGTAGACGTGCGCAACGCTGGCGTATTGAAGAAAATTGCCCCTGCGGGCGGGCGCGGAACTCGCGCTATCATTGCGCCGCACCGACGACTCCATTTCCGGAACTGCAACGTGAAAAAGATCCTTATCATCGGCATTGGCGCGGGCGACCCGAAGTACCTGACCGTGCAGGCAATCGAAGCGCTCAACGCCGCCGACGTGTTCTTCGTGATGGACAAGGGCGCGGCCAAGGACAAACTCGTCGCGCTGCGCAAGGAAATCTGCGCGCGCTTCATCAAGGACCACGACTATCGCATCGTGGAAGCGACGAGCCCCGAGCGGCGCCGCGATGAAGGCCTCGATTACAAGACCGCCGTGGACGAGCTCAATCGCGACAAGCAGCGCGTATTCGAGCGCCTGATCGAAGAAGAATTGACGGACGGCCAATGCGGCGCGTTTCTCGTCTGGGGCGATCCGTCGCTCTACGACAGCACGATCCGCATTCTCGATTCCGTTCTCGCCGATGGCAGGCTGGCGTTCGACTTCGAGGTGATTCCGGGCATCAGCAGCGTGCAGGCGCTCGCGGCGAAGCATCGCGTGCCGCTGAACTTCATCGGCAAGCCGGTAAGCATCACGACAGGTAGACGGCTCGCGGAGGGTGGCTTTCCGCAGGACGTGGAGAGTGCGGTGGTCATGCTCGACGCGCAAAACGCGTATGCGCAGCTCGCGGGCGAGGACCTCGACATCTACTGGGGTGCTTATGTCGGCACGCCAGACGAGATCCTGATGTCGGGCCGCCTGGAAGACGTGAAAGACGAGATCGTCCGCGTGCGCGCACAGGCGCGCGAGGCGAACGGATGGATCATGGACACGTATTTGCTGCGCAAACGCGGCATGAAGGACTGAAAGAGAAACGGGCGCGAACATTGACGTTCGCGCCCGTTTGCTGATTCACGCGTTGCCGCTTACGCGAGGCCCACGCACACCGCCACGATAATCGAGCCGAACAGCAGCACGGCGCCCACCGTCTTGCGTTTGTTCAGCTCCGTCCACAGCAGCACGCCCGTTATCGAAAGCAGAATGAGCGCCCCGGCGAAGCTGTCGATGAACAGCACCCAGCCCACGCTCATGCCCGTACCCTTGTGCAGGTTGGTAATCGTCGAGACGAGCGAGTTGTCGTTGCGCTTGAGCGTGAGCTTGTCGTCGTCCACCCAGTACTCGACCATCACGCTCTCGCCGGGCGACGTGAACATCATCTGCCAATGTTCGGGCTGCACGACTGTGCGATCGCCCCAGGCCACGTTGTGCTCAGGCTCCTTTTGCACGCGGCCCATGCGCGCCGGAAGTTTCAAATCCGGTTGCGCACGCAACCATTTCACCATTTCGCGCGGCGTTTCGGGGGCGGGGTCCGGCACGGCGATCTGCACCGTCGAGACTTGGGGGGCGCCAGGAGAGATGCGCAGCGGCTCGGCGCGATGGTTGAGCACGAACCCCGTTGCGCCGAACAGCAGGCCGAGCGCCGCGCCCCACAGACCCACCCAGCCGTGCACCTTGCGCAGCCACTTGATGAAGGTCGCGCGGCGCGAGCGCTTCGTGCGCTCCTCGCGCTGTTCGACGTCGAGACGTGTGCGCGGCGTTGCCGTCGCGTCGATCTCGGCGGTATCGGGAAAGCTCATGTTTCACTCCAAAGTCGCAAAAGATTGTGGTAGCAGCCCACGAGGCTGCGCCGCGCCTGAGCGTCGGCGTCGCTTGCGTTCAGGCGCTGGATAGCGGTGTCCATGTCGAAGAGCAGTGCGCGCTTCGTGTCGTCGCGCACGAGGCTTTGCACCCAGAAGAAGCTCGCCACGCGCGCGCCGCGCGTGACCGGCGTGACCTGGTGCAGGCTCGTGGCCGGATACACGATCATGTCGCCCGCCGGCAGCTTCACTTCCTGCACGCCATAGGTGTCTTCGACCACGAGTTCGCCGCCCTCGTATTCGTCGGGCGACGAGAGAAAAAGCGTGCACGAAACGTCGGTGCGCAGCTTCACGCCGTTGGGCAGCACGCGCACGGCGCCATCCACGTGGCTGCCGAACGTCATGCCGCCTTCATAACGGTTGAAGAGCGGCGGATACACCTGATTCGGCAGCGCCGCGCTAATAAAGAGCGGATTGCGCTCGATGGCCGCGAGCACCATGTCGCCAAGCTCCCGTGCGATGGGCGTGTGCTCGGCGATCTGCACGTTGCGCTTGACGGGCGCGCCGGACCAGCCGGCCGTGGCGCGGCCGTCCACCCAGGCGTCGCCTGCGTTGTCGAGGCGCACGCGCAGCACGCGCACCTGCTCAGGCGTCAGTACATTGGGGACCTGAACCAGCATCGTCAATTCCTTAGTTGTGCCGCATAAGCGGCAAAGCGGCCGCGTTCGTGCGCCTGCACGCAGTGACGCAAAAAGCCCGCATTATGCGGGCTTCGCGTGACGGCACGCAAAAAGGTCGGCGCACGCGTAACACGCCGCAATCAGAACCGGTAGTCGGCCGTCGCAAGGAACGTGCGGCCAATGCCCGGCACCGAACGTCCGCCGTCCGACTGGATGAGGGCGTCGTAGTAGAACTTGTTGGTCAGGTTCAACAGATTCAGCCGCACGTCCCACTTCTTCTCGTGGTACGCGGCCATTGCGTCCCAGCGCGTATAACCGCCGACTTCCACGTAATTCGTGTTCGCTGCGTAACGCGCCGACATATAGGTCGGGCCGCCGCCAATTTCCCAATGCGGCGTGAATGCATACGTGGTCCACAGCGTGAAGGTATTGCGCGGCGTATTCGCCGGCGTGTTGCCCTGGGTGCCGTCGAGCGCCTTGAGAACCACGCCGTCCATATACGTGTAGCCCGCGAACACCTGCCACTTGTTGGTAATGTGGCCGGTTGCGCCCGCCTGGAAGCCACGCACGCGAATGTCGCCTTCGAGCGTGTACTCGCCCGTCGACGTTTGCGTGCGCGCGTTGTCCATCTCCTGCTGGAAGAATGCTGAGGTAACCGAAAGATTGCCGCCCAGCAGGTCCCACTTCGCGCCCACTTCGTACGACTTGGTATGTTCGGGCGAGAGGTTCTGCGTATTGTTCGTGACCGTGAGCGCTTCGAGCGACGGATCGAACGACGTGCCGTACGAGAAGTAGTACGACTGCCAGTCGGTCGGCTGATAGATCGCCCCGGCACGCACGCTCGTGAACGTATTGGTCTGGTCCGCGTAGAGCGGCGCGCTGATCGTGTTGGCAATATGGGCCTGGAAGCGATCCCAACGCACGCCGCCAATGAGCTTCCAGTGCTCGCCGATCGACATGGTTTCGTTGAAGTACGCGGCGAACGTGTTTGCGCCCGACTCCGCGTGATTGCCTACCGTCGTCGTGACGTTCGAGGGCGTCGAAATATAGACCGGGTTGAGCAGCGAGAGAATCGGCAGGTTGTTGCGCGTGGAAGCCTGATTCGTGTAGCTGTCGTGGCCCAGCTCGATGCCAGCGAGCATCTCGTGCTTCAGGAAGCCTGTCGTGAACTTGTATTGCGCCATCGTATCGTTGTAGATCGAGTGGTTCTCGATCACGCGGTCGTGGCTCGCAAGCTTGATGTACAGGTCTTCGAGCGGCAGGTTCGTGAAGTTGCCGTTCTTGAGGGCCGTGCTCGAAGCGAGCGGGCCCGTTAGCACCGCTCCGGGCGCGGTCTCGCGCGCGTCGGTGAGCGAGTGCGAGAACTGCGTCTGGTTAGTGATCTTGAACTGGTCGTTGAAACGATGGTCCACGCGCGCCTGAACCGTCTGCACATCCTGGATCGTGCGGTCGTCGGTGAGGCCATAGAACGTGCTCTTCGAAGGCGCGAACGGATGGCCGTTGACGGCCTGCACGCCGTAGTCCGGCATGTCGTAGTTGTGCTGGATGAGCGCCGAGATCGTGACCTCGGTCGGCGTGCCAATGCCAAAACGCAGCTCCGGCGCGAAACCGTAGTCCTTGTTCTTCATCACATCGCGCGTGGAGCCCATCGACTGGCCGAACGCATTGAGACGGAAGGCCGCGTGATCGCCGAGCGGACGGTTCACGTCGAGCGTCGCGCGATAGCGGTCGTCGGTGCCGATGGTCGTCGACACTTCAGTGAGCGGCTTGAGGTTCGCCTGCTTCGTGACCTGGTTGATCACGCCGCCCGTGGAGCCGCGGCCGAACAGCATCGACGAGGGGCCGTAGAGCACTTCGATCGACTCGAGGTCGAAGGTGTCGCGGTAGTACTGGTTGCGGTCGCGAAAGCCGTCGAGGTAAATGTCGTTTTGCGCCGTGAAACCGCGCAGGTTGATGTTGTTGCCGATCTGGCCGCCTTCCGCGCCGCCGATCGTGATGCCGGGCGCGTTGCGCAGCGCATCCTGGAACGACGTGGCGCCCTGCGACTGCATCACCGCCTTGTTGATGACCGTGACCGACTGCGGAATATCGCGCAGCGCTGTGGGCGTTTTCGCGCCTACGGTCGAACGTTCCGCCTGGAAATCCTGGGCATCGCTTTGGCCCGACACGGAGATCGTGGGCAGCGTGGCGTTGTTCGTGGCGCTTTCCGCCTGCGCGGTCTGGAACGTCTGATTGCTCTGCGCGGCGGCCGCCCCCGAAGCGGCAGTGGCTGCAGTGGCAGGCGCGCTTTGCGCGAGTGCAGTCGTAGCGAAAGGTACAGCAAAGGTCAGCGCGAGCGCACTCGCGAGCGGCGTCCGGTTCAGCATGAGGTCCCTGTGCAAGGCATACGACCCGGCCGTGCGACGCGCGCAAAACGGGCGCGGACGACGCGGGTGAATTGGCTGGCTGGGCCGCCCCGAAAGGACCGAGGGAAACGACGCTAGGCTGGCTGGTCTTGTTGTTTGGCCGCGGAGAGTTTCGCGGTAATGAGAATCGATATCATTCCATATATTTCAGTCTCTTTCAATTGATTTCGGTATATGAACAACAGTTGGGTGGGCTGATTGGAAAGGCTCGTCATCGTTAAGGTAAATGTAATTTTCGTGATTCGAAGCGAGTCGGTGCGCCCTGAATTCATCCGATGAATCCTGGTCAGCGGTACATTCAGATTAATTCGCACTTCCAATTAAATACGATGCACGCATCACACCGCTTGAGCGCATTCGCGCAATTGCTGCGCGAGGACGCCAATTGTTTCGTCGAGCGTCGCGGTGCTGCGCCTAAGAATGCCGATCGGCTCCACGCCCTGCGGGGCCGGCACGTCGATCTGCACGAGCACCCCAGCGTCGATGTCACTTTGCGCGACGCGCTGCGGCACGACCCACACGGCGTCCGAACCCGCGACGATCAAGCGCGCCACCGAAGCCGATTGCGTTTCGATCGCGCCTTCAGGCACGGCAAAGCCGTGCGTTTCGAAAAACGCCTCGGTGTGATGGCGCGGCGCGGTGCGCTCGCCCGCGATCACGAGCGGAAAGCCGAGCACGGCGCCAAGCGAGGGCGCGCCGCTTTCGTTCGCGAGCGGATGCCCCGCGCGCACCACGACGAGGAGCGACTCCGTGTAGAGATACTCGAACGACACGCCCTGCAACATCGCCGGCTCGGCCATGCGCCCCACCATCAGGTCGAGCTCGCCTGCTTTCACTGCACGCAGCAGCTCGGCATTCGAGTCGGTATGAATTTTCACACCCACTTGCGGACGCAACGCCTTGAAACGCAGGAGCGCTTCCGGCAGCAACGCCGTCGCCACGGTTGGCAGCGCGCCAAGGCGCACCGCTGGCGCTGCGTGCGCGTCCTGCCGCGCGAGTGCGAGAGCGGACGCCTCGACCGCGCGCGTTGCGTCGAGCGCATAGCGCAGGAAGCGCTCGCCCTGCACCGTGAGCGCCGCGCCGTTTCGCCCGCGTTCGACGAGACGCGCGCCCGCCCATTGTTCGAGCTCCACGAGCGTCTTCGAAACGGCTGGCTGGCTCAAATGCAATCGCGCCGCCGCGCGCGCGAGCGTGCGCTCCTGAGCAATCGCCACGAAACAGTTCAAATGCCGCAGACGCAGCCTCGACGCGAGTTGCCGCTGTGCCTCTTCCGCCGCTTCGCGGGCGGCGTCTGCATCGATGTCGGCCTTCGCACGCCGCCGGGATCCTTTATTTTCCATAACCTGACGTTATGAAATTTTCGAGGATAAGTCAATTTACATAACCTCCCGTCAACCCTACATTGGCGCCATTGATATCAACCACTCGCAAACAAGGAGCAGGGAGACATGGCCACGATCGTTGGCGGCATCGCCGTTTCGCACACCCCGACCATCGGCTTCGCGCACGACGCGCACAAGGAGCAGGATCCGGCCTGGGCGCCGATCTTCGAGAGCTTCGAGCCGGTCAAGCGCTGGCTGCGCGAACAGCAGCCCGACGCCATCGTCTACGTCTACAACGACCACGTGACGTCGTTCTTCTTCGACCATTACTCGGCGTTCGCGCTCGGCATCGGCAACGAATACCAGGTCGCCGACGAAGGCGGCGGTGCGCGCGACCTGCCCGGCATTGGCGGACACGCGGCGCTCGCACGGCATATCGGCACGAGCCTCATGAGCGACGAGTTCGACATGTCGTTCTTCCAGGACAAGCCGCTCGACCACGGCTTCTTCTCGCCGATGTCAGCGCTACTCGACCGCACGGAACGGGGCTGGCCCACACGCGTGGTGCCGCTGCAGGTGGGCGTGCTGCAGTTCCCGATTCCTACCGCCCGCCGTTGCTTCAAGCTCGGCCAGGCGTTGCGACGCGCGATCGAGAGTTATCCCGAGGACCTGCGCGTGGTGGTGATGGCGACGGGCGGCCTCTCGCACCAGGTGCACGGCGAACACGCGGGCTTCAACAACGTGGACTGGGACCACCGCTTCCTCGACGCCATCACGAACGACCCGCAAGCGCTCGCGGAGATGACGCATGCGGAGTACGCACAACTGGGCGGGCTCGAAGGCGCGGAGGTCATCATGTGGCTGATCATGCGCGGCGCGCTGAGCGGCAACGTGAAGAAGGTGCACAGCGGCTACTACCTGCCTTCGATGACGGGCATCGGCACGCTCGTGCTCGAAAACACGGCGATGGCGCCAACGGGTGAGGCGCAGGCGCGGCACCGCCAGCACATGGCGCGGCAACTGGCCGGCGCGGAGAAGCTTAAGGGCACGTATCCGTTCGGGCTCGAATCGAGTGTGAAGGCGTACCGGCTTAACAAGTATCTGCACGCGATGGTCGACGAGGGGCATCGGCGCGCATTTCTTGCGGACCCGGAGCGCTCGTTTGCCGAGGCCGGGCTGAGCGAAGAGGAAAAGGATCTCGTGCGCCGCCGCGACTGGCGCGGGCTGATTCACTACGGCGTGATCTTCTTCATGCTGGAAAAGCTGGGCGCAGTCGTTGGGACTTCGAATCTTCACATCTACGCGGCCATGCGCGGAGAGACGCTTGAAGATTTTCTCAAGACGCGCAATACGCGCGTGCTCTACTCAGTGGCGGGCGATGTGGAAGCCAGCGAGGAATGGCAGGAAGGGGAAGCGAAGTAAGCGTTAGTGGCGGCCGCCTGGGTGCGGCCGCCGCTTTCATACGCGAGCCTGCAATCAATCGAGCGCCCGGTCATTCGGATGCGAAAACAGCTCCCGATTCTCGTTGGACAACGGATAGTTCAGGTTCATCCCCTTGGGCGGAACGGGCTGCGTAAACCACTTGGTGTACAGCCGCTCCGCCTCACCCGAAGTCTGCAGGCGAGCGATCACGCCATCGGCCAGTTTCTTGAAGGCGGGGTCGTCTTTGCGCACCATGCAGCCATAGACCTCGGAGAGCGGCGGCGTGCCGGTGATCAGGTAGTCCTGCTGGTTCGCCTCCTTGGCACGCGCGCCGTACAACAGCGGCTCGTCCATGACGAAGGCGACCGCACGCCCCGTCTTCACGTTGAGAAACGACTCCGCGTGGTCTTTGGCGGCGATGAGTTGCATGCCCATCTTCTTGTCGTTGTTCATCTCGCGCAGCAGCCGGTCCTCCGACGTGCCCGCCGTGGTCACGACGGTCTTACCCGCCAGATCGGGAAAGTCCTTGATCCCCGAATCCTTCTTCGCAATCAGGCGCACGCCGTATTGGAAGAAGCTGTTCGTGAACGCCACCTGGTTGTCGCGATCTCTCGTGTGCGTGGTCGAGCCGCACTCGATATCGATCGTGCCGTTTTGGACCAGCGTAATGCGGTTCTGCGAAGTGATCGGAATTTCCTTGACCGTGAGCTTGTCGAGCTTCAGTTCCTTTTTCACCTCGTCGACGATCTTCAGCGCGATATCCTGCGCATAGCCGATCGTGTGCTGCTCGCTGTCGTAGTAGGAAAACGGCACCGACGATTCCCGTACGCCCAGGGAAATCACGCCTGTATCGCGGATTTTTTTAAGGGTAGCGCTCGTGGTGTCTTGCGCCTGAACCGGCGCGAGATACGTGCATCCCATGACGACTGCTGCGAGCGTTGCAACCTTTTTCATCGAGTCTCCTCCGGATGGTCTCTCGGCGTTTCTTGCGCCGTACCCGAGTATTCACGGCGCGCAGCGATGCGGCAAATGAAATCGGTTACGTCGACATAACTCAAGGTTAAGTCGTTAGTGGAGGAGCGCTGTTTGGAGCGATGTCAGTTCGTCGGTCAGGCAGTTGCGCAGCTGAGCGCTACTGCGGCGCTCGGCGCGAAGCTGTGCGTCGAGGGCGAGCACGATCTTGCCTAGGGTGTCGATACTGTTGAGCAGCGGGTCGGGGTCGTGTTTCGGTTCGTCGGGCTGAACGGGTTTGACTTGTATATGCGGGGTGGGGTGCGGTTGGGGAATCGGCTCCTCCACTGGAGGCTCAGGCGTCACTTCGAGCGCCGGGCTATCCGCTTCGAAATCGAACAGCGACTTGAATAACATGGGGAGTTTCATGGCAAGGACCGGCGGCCTGGGGGACGAGGGGCGGGTATCTTCGCACCGGCTCGAAATTGTTCATCCTGAAAACTTGTGGGGCTGTGGAAACCTGGTTGGTTGGCAAGACGTACCGTTGCGCGTGCGGTGACTTGTCCTCGGAGATCGGGACGACATATTAGGTTTTTACTTTGATGCTCATCCGAAAACCTGAAGTACCCCGCGTATGCGGGGCCAATTCCTGAGTTAACGTTGCTTCTTCTTACTTGATGGCTCTGCTTGTCGGTGTCACGCGCGGGTCGTCGCACAGGCGCTCGCAGCCGCCCTTACATAGAGGGGCAAGCTCAATCGCGATCTGATGCAGGTTCAATGTGCCATCTTCGTTCTTTACCATCTGATCCGTCAGCGTCTTCGGCTCGATGAGGATGTTCTGTGGCTTAATGCCTAGTTGAATAAGAAAGTCCCTGACGGCAGCACCGCGCTCGCTCTTCAATTTTTCGCCATTCTTCTCCCCGACATATGCGCCTGCGATAATTACAGCCTGAATATCAACCTCAGGCCATTTTCTTGCTTCGATTACGATGCTAGCAATTAATAAACGATCAGAATTCGATAGATCAACAATATTGAATGGCAAACGCGTCTCCATTGATTCATTGATAGTGCACGCACACGCAGCCCCTGAAATAAAAGGTACGACCAGAGACGTCGCTATCAGAAGCAACGCAAATAAATGTTTTTTCATCGAGCGACTGTTCTATCAAATGTTGCGATATACCCCGCAATACTATCCGCATTTCGAATAGCCTTATCGGAATTTCCTAGAGCAAATGCACGCATTCCACTTTCCGTATTCCCGTACATAAGGTCGTCCGAGTTGAAGGTGTCGGAATAGTGAGTACACTCATGAATAATTGTCTTAACCTTTGCGCCGTGCCATAACTCGCCGTCGGAATCTGAGCAGAAGGCGCTGTAGATAGCGATAACTCGATTTTCAGAGTCAGGCTTACACACACCGGCGCGATTTTGCCCACTATCAGGCACGAGTGCACATGTAAGGTTCTTGATTACTGAGTCGTCCCAGCGAACAATTTTCTCGGGAGCTAGCTCTTTAAGCGCTGACAGCAACTTAGGGAGTCCCGCGACGAGCACTGCCCTAATGTCGTCGTCCGCCCGCCCAAAATAAGTCGTAGCTCGCGCCCTCTCCTGCGCATCCCACCTGGATACAGCAACAATACGATCGCTCACTAGTACAACAGCCGCATCCATTACTTTCATCATCCTCTGCCTGAATTCCTTGTTGGTCATATTCGGGCATATCGGTGTTGTATTGATCGTCACATCAACGCAAGAATTAGGATTGGTATTGGTGCATGCCGTATCGTGCACTGTTTGCCATTCTGTAGTACCTGACATTCTGATTACTTCTCCACTTGAAATCGTAGCCCGGATGACCCTTGCGTGATAACCCGCTCCCTTTGGCTCATTGAGTTCGTCGTGCCGGCAAACATTTGTCCGACATTGGTAACGATGCGATATCGGACATTTGCGAGCGACTGACCGTCGCCACCGATGAGCCAGTATTGCTGGTCGTAAACGGGGGGCGTTGGCGAAGGCACGGACGCGGCTTCGCCTTTGCTTTCCGAATAGAATGCGTTGGACGAGCCCGCCGCAAGGAATCGACGCTTGCGACGTGGACACATGATCCAATCGAGATCCTTCACCATCGGTTATCCTTCATCCATCCAATCGCCAGCGATGCCGTAAATTGGCCATACGCCTTTGCGGTTTCCGCACGTCGCGTTCTCCTTACGCGCGTACATCTCCCCCGGCTTCGTTGTACTGGCTGCTACGGCCAATCACTTTGCCGCCCATAGTGGTGCGATCGCCGTCTGCGACGAGTCGATCAAACACGCACATTTCCCGTTCAATGGGCTATGTCGAGCCGTAGCTGCTGGCTCGCGTCTGTCACGATGCGGCTAGTTCGCCCGGCGGAATCTGTCACGCCACTTGCTACGATTTTTGAGCCGACCAGTACGCGATAACGAACGCTCACGCGTGGAAGGCCGGTGTCATCGACTAGTCTGAATTGTTCGTCATATCTGCCGGGATCGCTGCCAGCCATCGACTGACCTGCACCCGTTGCTTCTCCCAACTCGTGCGCATCGAACACATGCCAGGCGCTGTTCTGCGAGGCCAGGAGTACCGGCGGCGGATCGCAGTTGCACAGGCAGATATCGCCTTCCAAGGCCTGCTGCTTGCCCATCATGGTTGCCTTCCGGTGCGGCCCCTTCCAGCCAATCACGCCTTCCGAATTGCACGCGGGACACCATATCTTCGCGCCGATGAACGTCATTGGCGTGCCGTGGTGCCTGCAACTGTCGATGCCTTCGAGTACAACACCGTCAGACGTTGTCTTGTCTCCAAGTTTCAGAATGGCTCGTCTCATGCGGCCACCCCAACGTGTCGCTCCTGTCGGTCTGACATTTCCATTACTCCATGTATCGTGCCGGCGCCGCAACGCGATCGGCGATGCCCCTATGCTCGATGGACAAGCTAACCGCTCACAACAGGACAATTCCCAAATCGGTACGCAGTCCGATTCATTGCGCATGAACACATTGAGACATACCGACACTGCTTGAGCGTCGTCAATCAACCACGCGCTAGCGAGAACTGGGGATACACCTTCGCGGCCTGCTACGCCAGTTCGATGGGACGGGATGTGCGCTTTAAACGCTTGCAGTTGTTCCTGGCATGTTCATCCAATTCAGGGCGCGCTCGATAACAGGAAACGAGGGGCAACGTGCACTGAACAGGGTTGGCAGATCGGGAGCGTCTCCGGCAGACGCGGCACCGCATTGCCGGGCGGGCCACTGCCTTCAGCCAGTGTGCGGTCATGATCGGCGGCGGAGCGCTTGAGCAACACGTGTCCGCTGATGATCATCGATTGGTTGTCCGCACAAAACGGATGGTCTGGTTGGATTGTTGTCTGAGCCGAAGCCAACAGGTGAGCATTTTGAATCTGAGCGGAACAGAAGTTCATGGAACTCGCACAAAACCGCCCAAAGTTACCCACAAATTTTGTTGGCAGCCCTGTGCGTAACCCTTGGAAGACCGCATCAAGTCCTTGATGCGTTTCAGTTAACCCACAGCGTTCCCAATCGCAGCAACGGCAGCTCGAACGCCCTCGAAACCCACCCACCTTTTCCACAGATTTTGTTGGCAGCCCTGTGCACAACTTCTGGACAGCGAAGCTAAGCCGTTGATCGGAAACACCAATGCACCACGCGACAGAGAAGTTGCACGTTTTGGAGGCACTGGACTTGTCCACAGTTAACGGGGAAAAGTCTGTGCATACACCCCCCAACATCCGCGCCAATCCATTGATAGCACAACGGATTTTCTCGCTGCACGCGCAGCGCCTCACGCGCCCCAACAATACGCATACCCCTAAAGTTTGTAAGGGAAATGCCGTTATGCCTCGCTGTGTTGTTGGGTCTCAAGCGGACCCCATCGAAGGAATCTCATGCGCAACAATCAACCCGTCACGCAACAGGAATTCGACTATCCCGCTTCGCAGATGCTCGTCTCGGCCACCGACCTCAAGGGCCGCATTCAGTACTGCAATCCTGCGTTCGTCGCGGTGTCTGGCTTTACGAAAGAAGAACTGATCGGCAAGGCGCATAACATCATCCGGCATCCGGACATGCCGGCAGAAGCATTCGCCGATCTGTGGGAAACCGTCCGTGAAGGTCGCCCCTGGACCGCGATCGTCAAGAACCGCCGCAAGTCCGGCGACCACTACTGGGTGCGCGCGAACGTCACGCCCGTCTCCGAGCAAGGCACGGTGGTCGGCTATCTGAGCGTGCGCGTGAAACCCACGCGCGAGGAAGTCCGCACCGCCGAAGCCTTCTACGCGCAAATGCGCGAGGGCCGTCTGCAAGGCGTGCGGCTGCGCCACGGCCGCGTGGTGCGCACGGGCCTCGTGGGCGCGCTGCAGTCGCTCTTGCGCGTGCCGATCGCCACGCGCATCGCGTTCGGCTATGGCGCCGTGCCCACCGTGTTCGCCGCTGCCGGCGTCGCCGCCTGGCAAGGTCTGCCGCCGCTGCCCTTCTGGGGCGCGTTCGGCGCCGCCTGCGTGTGCGCGCTCGGCGCCTGGCGCCTCACCACGCGCCATCTCGGCGCGCCGCTCGCGCAAATGACCACGGCCTCCACGCGCATGGCCGCGGGCGACCTCACGGCCACGCTCGCGGTCGCCACGAACGACGATCTCGGCGACGTACTCCAGGCGCTCAACCAGTTGCAGGCCAATCTCACGGCGATCGTGTTCGACGTGCGTTCGCAGATCGACGGCATGCTCGAAGCCGCGCACGAAATCTCGAGCGGCAATCTCGATCTCTCGCGCCGCACGGAAATGCAGGCCGCATCGCTCGAAGAAACCGCGGCCACGATGGATCAACTCACGACCACCGTGCAGGCCAATGCCGAAGCGAGCGCCCGCGCGCTCGATCTCGCGCGCGACGCGCAGTCCGCCGCCGCCGAGGGCGGCTCGATCGCGGCGCAGATGGAGCGCACGATGTCGGGCATCACCGACGCTTCGCGCCGCATCAGCGACATCACCGGCGTGATCGACGGAATCGCGTTCCAGACCAATATCCTCGCGCTCAACGCCGCCGTCGAAGCCGCGCGCGCGGGCGAAGCGGGCCGCTCGTTCGCCGTGGTGGCGGGCGAGGTGCGCATGCTCGCGCAGCGCTGCGCGGCGTCGGCCAAGGAGATCAAGCAGGTCGTGGACGCGAGCGTGAACGAGATTGCCGAGGGCACGCGGCTCGTCGGCAACACGACTGCGCAGATGCGCTCGATCGACGAAGCCGTGAGCCGCGTCTCGTCGATCATCACCGAGGTCGCAAACGCGAGCGGCGAGCAGGCCGAGGGCATCCGCCAGGTCAATCAGGCCGTGGCGCATCTGGACAGCGCCACGCAGCAGAACGCCGCGCTCGTCGAACAGGCCGCCGCCACGGCGATGCGGCTCGCCGAACAGGCCGACGTGCTCGACGAAGCCGTACGCCTCTTTACCGTCGCGGGCGCGGAAGCGGCAAAGCGCTCGAAGCACGCTCGCACACCCGCACGCCGCGAGAGCGTCAATCTCGCCGAAACGGCCGGGGAGATCGCAGCATAACGACCTCGGCTGCCGGTCCCAATGGTCTGAGAGATCGGCGTTAGTCCCATCTCGACAGTGCGGCGCCCGGGCGGCACCATGAAAACCGTCAGCAAGCCGTACCACGGTTTGCTGATCCGAGTAACAACGGCGTTTCAACGGCTCACCTGGCCTGCCCGGGTGAGCCGTTTTTTCTGTTGCGCCCGCCTCTCGCCTGGCATCGCTTTGCTTCGCAACCATGACAGCGGTGCAACGCGCAACGCATTTCGCATGGCCCGTTGCAGGGCGCGCAAAAACGGGCGGCGTGGCGGCGAGTCGCGTTACACTGGCTGGCCAGGGTCGCGGCACAGCGATCTCGCTGTGTGTGTCGGCGCTCACTTGCATAAACACGCCGTGCAGCCGACCCCGTACAATGGCTCGACCACCCAACGCACGAGGACAATATCAATGCGCACGACCGGGTCTTCCGGAAACATGACCCTGCTCACCGAGCATGACGACGCGACCGGACGCGAACTGCGTTCACTGCGCCTCGAATCGGCGGCCGACGGCAAAAGCCTCTTGCTGGTCGAAGTCGACGAGCGCAAGCCTGGCATCCATCGCGAAGTGCGTTACGAAATCACGCCGGCCGAGCTGATCGCGGCAATTCGCGCACAAGGTGCCGAGCTGCCCGGGGAATCACACACGCGCTAAGCGCACGGAAAACGGCGTCACGAGCGCGGCACGCATCGTCTCGTGTGCCGCGTTCTGACGCTTTCCGCTCATCTCGCGCCCAGCGCGACCACCGCTTCTCAATCCGGCGCTTTTTTCACATGCCCGCCGCACACGGCAGGCATTCGCACGCGCTCCTACAGGGGGTCGCTTGCACGCCTACGAAATGCGTCCATAATCTTTACGTTACCCTCCTATCTTTCCCGTTCATCGCTTAAACGCGCAACGGAAGTAAGCCGATGCTACATGACCTCATCGCGCAGTACGGGCCTGCGCTGGTGTTTATCAATGTGCTCGCCGGATCGCTAGGGCTGCCCGTGCCCGCGATGCCCGCGCTCGTGTTGTTCGGCGCGATGGCGGCCATGCATCCCGGATCGATCGGCCAGCAGGTCGCGCCGGTGCTCGGGCTCGCCATCTTCGCCATGCTGATCGGCGACAGCGTGTGGTTCATGGCCGGGCGCCTCTACGGCGGCAACACGCTCAAGACGCTCTGCAAACTCTCGCTTTCGCGCGACACCTGCGTAAAAAAGACCGAACGCTTTTTCGGCCGCTGGGGCGTGCGCGTGCTCGCCATCGCCAAGTTCGTGCCGGGACTGTCGCTCGTTTCCGTGCCGTTGGCCGGCGCGATGGGCGTGCCCTACCGCCAGTTCGTCGGCTTCGACGGCATCGGCGCGGCGCTGTGGTCCGGCACCGGGCTGCTTATCGGCGTGATGTTCGCACCGCAGATCGACATGATGCTCGCCGGTGCAAGCCGCCTTGGGCGCTTTGCCGCTGTCGTGGTGGTCGTGCTGCTGTTGCTCTACGCGACCTACCGTTGGCAGCGCCGCCGGCAACTCATCAAAAAGCTCGCGAGCGCACGCATCACGGTGGACGACCTCTACCGCGCAATGGGCGCCAAGCCGCCGCCCGTGGTGTTCGACATTCGTTCAGAGGAAAAGCGCAAGCTCGATCCATACATCATTCCGGGCGCGTTATTCGCCGACGAGCGCAAGCTCGACGAGATCGTCGGCAAATATCCGAACGACCAGAAGCTCGTGATCTATTGCTCGTGCCCCAATGAAATTTCCGCGGCCTGGATGGCGAAGAAGCTCGTCGAGGCCGGCTTTACCGATGTGGTGCCGCTCCTCGGCGGCCTCGACGCGTGGCGCGATGCAGGCCGCACGCTCGAGTCGCTCCAGCTGATGGCCCACGCCGAAGTCCCGGTCAACATCACGCCTAAAGCTGTCTGATCCGGGCGGCCCGCTCCCGAGCCGCCCGCACGAGGAGAACCGCCAGATGGGCACGATCACCGAAGCCGAGGTTCCGGAATCCGCGGAACTTCCTTCCGCGAGCCGCCACTCCGACACGCAGCCGCAACCCGCTGAAGCGCCGTTCTCGACGCTCTCCACGCGGCGCCACCAGATGTTCCCGCAGCTCACCGACGAAGAAGTCGCGCGACTTGCCCGCTTCGGCGAGCAGCGCCACTATGCGGCGGGCGATCTGCTCTTTCGCACGGGCGAAACCGGTCCTGGCATGTTCGTGCTGCTCTCCGGTTCGGTCAAAGTGTTCCAGCGCGACGGGCTGGGCCGCGAGCGGCTCATCGTCGAACATGGGCGCGGGCATTTCCTCGCCGAAGTGGGCCAGCTTTCGGGCGGCCCGGCGCTCGTGGACGGCCTCGCGCTCGAACCCGTCGATGCGATCCTGATTCCGCCCGAGCAGTTGCGCGCGGCCATCGTCGCCGAAGCCGAGCTCGGCGAGCGCATCGTGCGCGCGCTGATCCTGCGCCGCGTCTCGCTCATCGAAAAGGGCGCGGGCGGCCCGATTCTCGTGGGCAAGCACGACGATCCCTCACTCGTTTCGCTGCAAGGCTTTCTCTCGCGCAACGGCCATCCGTATTCGGTGGTCGACGAACGCGACGAAGGCATGCTCTGTGTGGTCGAGCGTTTCGCCGCGCGCTGCGAAGACCTGCCGCTCGTGATCTGCCCCGACGGCTCGGTGCTGCGCCATCCCAGCGCGCCCGAACTGGCCACGTGTCTGGGCATCCTGCCCGAGCTCGACGGCCAGCGCGTCTACGACGTCGCCGTGGTGGGCGCGGGCCCGGCCGGTCTCGCCACCGCGGTGTACGCCGCCTCCGAGGGCCTTTCGGTGATCGTGCTCGATTCGCGCGCGCCGGGCGGCCAGGCGGGCGCAAGCTCGCGCATCGAAAACTACCTGGGCTTTCCCACCGGCATCTCGGGCCAGGCGCTCGCGGGCCGCGCGTTCGTGCAGGCGCAGAAGTTCGGCGCGCACGTGGCCATTCCGGTCACGGTGCGCAGGCTGTTCTGCGATGAGGAACCGCGCCGGCTCGAAACCTGCAGCGGCGACGTGCGCGCGCATACCGTGGTGATCGCGAGCGGCGCGGTGTACCGCAAGCCCGCGATCGAGGGCATCGACCGCTATACGGGGCGCGGGATCTATTACTGGGCCTCGCCGGTCGAGGCGAAACTCTGCAAGCACGAGAACGTCGTGCTGGTAGGCGGCGGCAATTCGGCGGGCCAGGCGATCGTCTACCTCTCCACGCATGCGCGCCAGATTGACGTGCTGATCCGCAAGACCGGATTCGAATCGACGATGTCGCGCTATCTGATCGACCGGATTGCGTCGCTCGCGAACGTGCGGGTGCACGGACGCAGCGAGATCGGCGGCCTGGGCGATGACGGCGGCACGCTCACGTCGGTGCGCTTGAAGACGCCGTGCCCGGAAGGCATCGACCATTTCGATTCGCGCCACCTGTTCCTCTTCACGGGCGCCGACCCGAACACGGGCTGGCTGCGCGAGTGCGGCGTGAAGCTCGACCCGCACGGCTTCGTGCTGACGGGCGACAACGAGTCGTGCAGCCTCGCGACTTCGGTGGAGGGCGTCTACGCGATCGGCGACGCGCGCGCGGGCTCGACCAAGCGCGTGGCCGCCGCGGTGGGCGAAGGCGCGGCCGTGGTCGCGCAGATCCATCAACGGCTCGCGGCGCTGCGGCCGGTGACGGTGGTTGCGGGCGTCCATGCGTGAGCGCGGTGCGAACGTTGCTGATATTGCAGAAGCGCCGAAGGTTGCCGACGCCGGTTCGCCACTAGTTCTGCCGCTCGCGGCGGCGCGCACGCTGCACCTCGCGGCGCAAGGGCTGCTCGCGCCGCCTCGCCGCAAGGCAACGCAGGACGACGTGCTCGACGCCATCCGCCGCATGGCGCAATTGCAGATCGACACGATCCATGTGGTCGCGCGCAGTCCTTATTTCGTGCTGTTCAGCCGCATTGGCGCGTTCGAGCCGGCCTGGCTCGACGCGCATCTCGCGCAAGGGCGCCTGTTCGAGTACTGGGCGCACGAGGCGTGTTTCCTGCCGATCGAAGACTACGGGCTAATGCGCCATCGCATGCTCGATCCTTCCGGCATGGGCTGGAAATACGCGGCCGAGTGGCACGACCAATACCGCGAGGAAATCGATGCGCTGCTCGAACGCATTCGCGCCGATGGCGCCGTGCGTTCCGCCGACTTTGCACGCGCCGAGGGCGACAAGGGCAACGGCTGGTGGGACTGGAAGCCGGAGAAGCGGCATCTGGAAGTGCTGTTCGCAACCGGCGCGCTGATGGTGGCCCAGCGGCACAACTTCCAGCGCGTGTACGACGTGGCCGAGCGCGTGTTGCCAAACTGGAACGACACGCGCGATCTGCCGCCGCGCGCCGAGGCGGAGCGCGAGCTGCTCTTGCGCTCCTGCCGCGCGCTCGGCGTGATCCGTGCGGACTGGGCCGCCGATTACTTCCGCCTGCCGCGCCGCCCGTATGCCGAAGCGCTGCATGCGCTCGCCGACGCGGGCGAGTTGCTGCCGGTGCGCGTGGAAGGCTGGAAGCACGACGCGTTCGTGCATCGCGAGCACGCCCCGCTCATCGACGACGCGGCGAGCGGCAAGCTCGCCTCCACCGTCACGTCCCTGCTCTCGCCTTTCGACCCGGTCGTGTGGGACCGCAAGCGCGCGCTGGCGCTATTCGACTTCGACTACGCCATGGAATGCTACGTGCCGGCTGCGAAGCGCAGGTACGGTTACTTCGTACTGCCGATCTTGAACCGCGGACGGCTTATCGGGCGTGTCGACGCCAAGGCGCATCGGGGGCAACAGGTGTTCGAGGTGAAGTCGCTGCATCTGGAGCCCGGCGTGCGCGCGAGTGGCCGTCTGGTGGCCGACTTGCGCCGGGCGCTGCAACGTTGCGCGGACTGGCACGGCACGCCGGAACTGCGCATCGGCGCCGCGCCGGACGGCCTTGCGGCCGCCCTGCTGGCTGTGTGAGCGTGCGGCTGCCGGATTGGCGAAGCTGGTTGGCAACAGCGCAGCCGCACTGTTGGGAAAGACTAGTGCTCCAGCTTGGCGCGCAGTTCGCGCGCCGCCTCCAGCAAACCTTCGTAGCCCGAACGCGCGTGCTGCGGCAGGTCGGGGTCGCCCACCAGCGCACCCAGCGTTTCAACGAGACTGAAGACGAGGCCCTTGGCCGCGCCCGCCGCGATCTTGCCGGATTTCACGCCTTCGTCGACGTGACTGAGGGCGGCGTTCAGACTCTCCAGATCCGGTTGCGATGAACCCTCGCCAGGCTTTTGAGCGTCCTGCTTTTGCGTGTCGTCGCTCGTCATGATGAAGTCGATCTCCCTTGGTGAGCAGTAGTCAAAAGAATCCCGCACTTTTTAATGTTATATACCCATCGGGTGCGGGCGTCCATTCGACGGCCGGCAGCGCGAGAGGCAACGCCAAGTGTGCTCCCGAATCTTCTCACCTTTGCCGCCGGCGCGCAGTGGCCTCGGGCGCGGCGGCTTGTCGCTTCGCGACGCGTGGCGGTGAGAAAACGCCCTGAAATCAGCGCTAATGTGGATTTCGCGCGATGGATTGGCGGGTGCCACGGCTCGCTTCAGACGTTCGCGAGGCGCGCACTTCGGCCTCTCCCGCAAACGCTCACCTTTGCGCTTCGAAGCGTGGGTTCACGCGGCTTCGAGTGCGGCGCTCGATCCACTTTCGCTCACCGCATCGCATGCCGGTTTTGTGTTTTTCCCTTGTTTTCAAGGCAGATTTGCTCGCGACGGCCCGAGCCTCACGCTCGCGCAATGCGTCGCAAGGTGCGTGAACCGGTGCAAACCTGCTCACTCCCGAAAAGCCTCACCTATCGGTTGAATGTCGGCGCGAACCTCAGCGTCGGCGTCGAAGCGAGGCCTGAACGAAGCGGAGCAATGCGGTATCGTATGTCGATGTCTGCAGATGCCAATGCGAGGAATCACACGATGAGCTACGCAACGAACGCGCCCGCCCGCAAGGAAATCGACTCGCTCGGCGGGGCCGCCGTCGTCGAATTCGGCACCGACTGGTGCGGCTATTGCCAGGGCGCGCAACCGCTGATCGGCGCGGCGTTCGAGCGCAATCCACAGGTGCGCCGCCTGAAAGTGGAAGATGGACCGGGCCGCGCGCTAGGCCGCTCGTTTCGCGTGAAGCTCTGGCCCACGCTCATCTTCCTGCGCGACGGCGTGGAGGTCGCGCGCGTGGTGCGTCCGCAAAACGCCGCCGAACTCGACGAGGCATTCGCTTCGCTCGCCTAGTCTCGCGAGGCTGCCAAACACGGTCCGAACGATCCGCGCGGACCGCTCCCGAAAAACCTCACCTTTACGCGCGAGCCCGCTGAAGGCGCTCGCCGTACTCACTCCTCGAGCCCGGCGAGCAGATCGTCGATCGCGCGATACACGCGCTCGACCACCTCCGGTCCCACCTCCGCCTCGAGTGCCTTGTACCGCGCCTCCAGTTCTTTGGAAATCGCTTTCACGAGCTGATGGCTTTTCTTCGTGAGCGAGACGAGCACGCGCCGCTGGTCGTCGGCGAAACGCTCCTTCGTCACGAGACCGAGCGCCTCCATGCGCGCCAGCACGCCAGCCATGCTCGGGCTGGATATCGTGCACAGGTCGGAAATCTGCCGCGGTTCGAGCGGTCCGCTTTCGTTGAGCGCGCGTATCACGCGCCATTGCTGCTCGGTGAGGCCGTGCGACGTGATGAGCGGGCGAAAGCGCTCCATCATCTTTTCGCGCGCGCGCAACAGCAGCATGGGCAGGTTGCGGTGCGCAACGCGAGTGGTCGGACGCGAGGTATCGGACATGGCGGTTTCAACAAAACAAGGAACGGGGCGCCCCAGGGGAAACCCGAAAAAATCTCATCGACGATTGACGACGGATCATAGCAAGCGCACCATCACTCACATATTAGTGTTTCTGTGAAGCGAATCCAAGCCATGTTTTCCGTTGCCGATCACCTGCTGCACGTCGAAGGCGAGGCGCTGCCGCGCGACGTTGGCGCCGAAGCCGTGCGCGCGTTGCTCGCCACGGGCGCGCGCTGCCGGCCGCCTGTGAGCGGCGCTGTCTACGGCACGCTGCTCAACGACCGCCACGCGCTCGAAGCGCTCGGCGACGCCGTGAACGCGCCCCCCTATAAAGCGCCGCCGCGCGCGCCCATTCTCTATCTGAAGCCGCGCAATACCCACGCCGGGCATCGTGCGCGCGTGGCCGTGCCGGGCAGCGAAGGCGTGCAAGTGGGCGCGTCGCTCGGCATCGTGATTGGACGCGCCGCCACACGCGTCGCCGTGCATGAAGCGTTCGATTACATCGCGGGTTATACGCTCGTGGCCGACCTGAGCGTGCCGCATGCGAGCGTCTATCGTCCTTCGGTGCGGTTTCGAGCGCGCGACAACTTCTGCGTGATCGGCCCTGCCGTGGTCGCGCGCCGTCATGTGGCCGATCCCGATCAGCTTGTCATTGCCGTGAACGTAGAAGGCGGCGCCACCTTCAGTGCGACTACGGCTACGAACGTTCGAGGCGTCGCCCAGTTGCTCGCCGACGTCACCGACTTCATGACGCTCGCCCCTGGCGACGTCGTCACGCTCGGCGTGCCACATGGTGCGCCCGTGGTTCAGTCCGGTGCGCGCGCAACCATCGTCATGAGTGACTGGGCGCCGCTCGAAATCGAATTCGTCGCGGCAGGCATGGTGCCGGGAGAACAGCCATGATGCGCGGACGCGTTGCCTACGCAGGCGCGATACACGAAGCCACGCCCGAAGGCGGCCGCGTGCGGCTCGCCGACGGTCGCGTGCGCGAGGAGCATGAAGTTGTGTGGCTCGCGCCGTTCGAGCCCGGCACGATCTTCGCGCTCGGCCTCAATTACGCGGAACACGCGAAGGAGCTGCAGTTCTCGAAGCAGGAGGAGCCGCTCGTGTTTCTCAAGGGGCCGGGCAGCGTGATCGGCCATCGCGGCACCACGCGCCGCCCCGCCGACGTTACGTTCATGCACTACGAGTGCGAGCTTGCCGTCGTGATTGGCCGCACGGCGCAGAACGTAAAACGCGAGGAAGCCATGCAGTACGTGGCCGGCTATACGATCGCGAACGACTACGCGATCCGCGACTATCTGGAGAACTACTACCGCCCGAACCTGCGCGTGAAGAACCGCGACGGCGGCACGGTGCTTGGGCCCTGGTTCGTCGATGCGAGCGACATCGCCGACGTCAACGCGCTCGGCCTGCGCACCTACGTGAACGGCGAACTCAAGCAGAACGGCAACACACGCGATTTCGTCACCGGCATCGCGGAACTCATCGAGTATTTGAGCGGGTTCATGACGCTCGCGCCCGGCGACGTCATTCTGACCGGCACGCCCGAAGGCGTCGTCAACGTGAATGCAGGCGACGAAGTGGTGTGCGAGATCGACGGCCTGGGCCGTCTGGTCAATACCATTGCAAGCGATGCCGAGTACGGGCGCTGATCCGGCAACGAATCGAATACTGGACTGATTAGACATGCGAATCGAACATCTGATTAACGGCCGCGCGCACGCAGGGCGCGACTATTTCGAAACCGTGAATCCGGCGAACCAGGACGTGCTCGCGGAAGTGGCGCGTGGCGGCGCAGAGGAAGTCGACCTCGCCGTGCGCGCGGCGAAAGACGCCTTTCCCGCGTGGGCCGCGAAGCCCGCCGCCGAGCGCGCGAAGGCCATTCGCAGGCTCGGTGAGCTGATCGCGAAGAACGTGCCGGAGATCGCACAAACCGAAACGAAGGACACGGGCCAGACCATTTCGCAAACGGGCAAGCAGCTGGTGCCGCGTGCAGCCGACAACTTCAGCTACTTCGCCGAAGTCTGCACCGCCGTAGACGGCCACACGTATCCCACGTCCACGCACCTGAACTACACGCTGTTTCATCCCGTGGGCGTATGCGCGCTCATCTCGCCCTGGAACGTGCCGTTCATGACCGCCACGTGGAAGGTCGCGCCTTGCCTCGCATTCGGCAACACGGCCGTGCTGAAGATGAGCGAGCTGTCACCGCTCACGGCCTCGATGCTCGGCCAGCTCGCACTCGACGCGGGCATTCCGGCAGGCGTGCTCAATATCGTGCACGGCTATGGCAAGGAAGCGGGAGAGCCGCTCGTCGCGCATCCCGACGTACGCGCGGTGTCGTTCACGGGCTCCACAGCTACGGGCAACCGCATCGTGCAGGCTGCGGGCCTCAAGAAGTTTTCGATGGAACTGGGCGGCAAGTCGCCGTTCGTGATCTTCGACGACGCCGATTTCGAACGCGCGCTCGACGCCGCCGTGTTCATGATCTTCTCGAACAACGGCGAGCGCTGCACAGCCGGCTCGCGCATTCTCGTGCAGCGCTCGATCTACGCGACGTTCGCGCAGCGCTTCATCGAGCGCGCAAAGCGCATCACCGTGGGCGATCCGCTCGACGAGAAAACCATCGTCGGCCCGATGATCAGCCAGGGCCATCTCGAGAAGGTACGCAGCTATATCGAACTCGGACCGAAGGAAGGCGCCACGCTCGCGTGCGGCGGCCTCGACGCGCCCGCGCTGCCCGATGCAGTCAAGAACGGAAACTTCGTTCAACCTACCGTATTCGTCGATGTCGACAACCGCATGCGCATCGCACAGGAGGAAATCTTCGGACCGGTCGCGTGCCTGATTCCCTTCGAAGACGAAGCCGACGCGATCCGTCTTTCCAACGACATCGCCTACGGCCTCTCCAGCTACGTGTGGACCGAGAATACGGGTCGCGCATTGCGCGTGGCGGCCGCCGTCGAAGCGGGCATGTGCTTCGTGAACAGCCAGAACGTGCGCGACCTGCGCCAGCCGTTCGGCGGCACGAAGGCTTCGGGCGTGGGCCGCGAAGGCGGCACGTGGAGCTACGAAGTGTTCCTCGAGCCGAAGAACGTGTGTGTGTCGCTGGGCTCGCATCACATTCCGCACTGGGGCGTGTAATGGGCAAACTCGCGCTCGCCGCGAAGGTCACGCACGTGCCTTCGCTGTACCTTTCCGAACTGGACGGCCCGCACAAGGGTTGCCGTCAGGCCGCCATCGATGGTCACCATGAGATCGGCCGGCGCTGCCGCGAGCTGGGCGTGGACACGATCGTCGTGTTCGATGTGCACTGGCTCGTGAACAGCGAGTATCACATCAACTGTGCGCCGCGCTTTGAAGGCGTCTACACGAGCAACGAGCTGCCGCATTTCATCAAGAACATGCCGTACGCGTACCCCGGCAATCCGCAGCTTGGTCACCTGATCGCCGATGTCGCGAACGAAATGGGTGTGAAAACGCGCGCACATAGCGAAACGACGCTCGACCTCGAATACGGCACGCTCGTGCCCATGCGCTACATGAACGGCGACCAGCATTTCCGCACCGTTTCGGTGGCGGGCTGGTGCATGTGGCATGACCTCGCCATGAGCGCGCGCTTCGGACTCGCCGTACGCCGCGCGATCGAGGAGCGCTACGACGGCACGGTGGCGATACTCGCAAGCGGGTCGCTGAGCCACCACTTCGCCAACAACGGCACCGCCGAGCAATTCATGCACAAGGTCTGGGACCCGTTCCTCGAAACGACCGATCGAAACGTTGTGGCGATGTGGGAGCGCGGCGACTGGAAAACCTTCTGCGACATGCTGCCGATGTACAACGAAAAGTGTTGGGGCGAAGGCGGCATGCACGACACGGCCATGCTGCTCGGGGCGCTTGGCTGGGACCGCTACGAAGGCCGCGCGGAAGTCGTCACGCCATATTTCGGCAGCTCGGGCACCGGGCAGATCAACGCGATCCTGCCCGTCACGCCCTTGCCGGTCTGAACAACGGAGCAAGCGATGCCCCATCTCACGCTCGAATACAGCGCCAATCTCGCCGACGCGAGCAACATCGGTCAGCTCTGCGAAACGCTAGCCCATGTGCTCGACGCTCAACGCGACGAAACCGGCGCACGCGTCTACCCGCGTGGCGGTATTCGCACGCGCGCGCTGCGTTGCGAACAGTACTTCGTTGCCGATGGCAATCCCGGGAATGCCTTCCTGCATGGCTGCCTGAAGATCGGTGCGGGCCGCTCGCAAGCCGTGCGGCGGGCGACCGGCGAGGCGCTCTTCGAAGCGATCAAGCAGCACTTCGCACAAGCCTTCGCTTCGCACGGCCTCGCGCTATCGCTTGAAATCGTCGAGTTCAGCGAGGAAGGCGCGTGGAAGCACAACAACCTGCACGCCCGGCTCAAAACCTGAGCTCACGCGCACCGGAATTCATGATGCTAGATCAGCAAACCATCCGCGAGCTGGCCGCGCAGCTCGACGAAGCGGAACGCACGCGCACGCAGTTGCGGCATTTTTCGCGCTCGCATCCGGACATGACGATCGACGACGGCTACGCAATCCAGCGCGAGTGGGTCAAACTCAAGCTCGCGGCGGGCCACACGATCAAGGGCCGCAAGATCGGCCTCACGTCGCGCGCCATGCAGCGCTCGTCGCAGATCGACGAGCCCGACTACGCACCGCTGCTCGACAGCATGTTCATCGCCGCAGGCAGCGATATTCGCGCGGACCGTTTCATCGCGCCGCGTGTGGAGGTGGAACTGGCGTTCGTATTGAGCCGGCCGCTGCAAGGACCCGACGTCACGCTCTTCGACGTGCTCGACGCGACGGCCTATGTCACACCGGCCATCGAGATCATCGACGCGCGCATCGAGCAGTTCGACCGCGACACCAGGGCGCCGCGCAAGGTGTTCGACACGATATCCGACTTTGCGGCCAACGCGGGCGTCGTGCTGGGCGGCCGCCCGGTCAGGCCGCTCGACGTGGACCTGCGCTGGGTCGGCGCGCTGCTCTACAAGAACGGCGCCGTGGAGGAAAGCGGTCTCGCGGCAGCGGTGCTCAACCATCCGGCCACGGGCGTCGCCTGGCTTGCCAACAAGATCGCGCGTCACGATGAGCGTCTCGAAGCCGGCGACGTGATTCTGAGCGGCTCATTCACGGCCCCGATTCCCGCCCGCGCGGGCGATACGTTTCATGCCGATTACGGCCCGCTCGGCGGCATCGGCTTCAGTTTCGTCTGATCAGGATTCCATAGCAATGTCCACACCCGCCAACCCTTTCAAGCGTGCGCTCGCGCGGGGCAGCCCGCAAATCGGCCTGTGGGCTGCGCTGGCCGACTCGTACGTGACCGAGCTGCTCGCGAACACGGGTTTCGACTGGCTCTTGATCGACGGCGAGCACGCGCCCAACGATCTGCGCAGCACGCTCGCGCAACTCCAGGCCGTCGCCCCGTACTCGACGCACCCGATCGTGCGGCCGGTACGCAACGACGCCGCCATCATCAAGCAACTGCTCGACATCGGCACGCAAACGCTGCTCGTGCCGATGATCGAGAACGCCGACGAGGCACGCGCCGCCGTGGCCGCGACGCGCTATCCGCCGCACGGCGTGCGCGGCGTAGGCAGCGCGCTTGCGCGCGCTTCGCGCTGGAACGGTTCCGCCGACTATCTGCATCACGCTGCTGAGGAACTGTGCGTACTGGTCCAGGTGGAGACGGCAAGCGCGCTCGCGCAGCTCGAGACAATCGCGAACGTGGAAGGCGTGGACGGCGTGTTCTTCGGCCCGGCTGACCTCAGCGCTTCGATGGGCCTGCTCGGCCAGCCAGGCTCGCCACAGGTGCGCGAAGCAATCGGCAAGGGTATCCGCACCGTGCGCGCGCAAGGCAAGGGCGCGGGCGTGCTCGCGGCCGATCCAGCCATTGCGAACGAATATCTCGAAGCGGGTGCGACGTTCGTTGCCGTGGGCAGCGACGTGTCGTTGCTTGCGCGCAGCGCGAGTGAACTAGCCGCGAAATTCCGCCAGCCTGCGGCGCGCGGCTAGCGCGCTTCATTCGCCGCTTCACTCGCCCTCTTCCCCGCTCGCCACGAGCTTGGCCAGCACGCCCGCCAATACTTCGCGTTCGTGCTCGCTCAGCGTGGCGAGAATCGCGTCGTTCGTCGCCTTCGAGATTGTCGTCGCGCGCCGGTAGGTGCTGCGCCCCTGTGCGGTGAGCGCCACGAGCACGCCGCGTGCGTCCGCCTCGTTCGAAGTCTTGACGAGCAGGCCCTTGCGTTCGAGCACGTCGGTGGCGCGGCTCGCCTGGCTGCGGTCGAGATTCGACACGCGCCCGAGATCCGACACCGACAACGATCCGAACGCGCCCACGCTGAGCAGCAGCCGCGCCTCCGTGAGCGAGAGCGAAAGCGCTGCCTCGAACGCGTCGCTCATCGTGCGGTCGGTCTGCTTCTTGAGCACATGGAGCCGGTAGGTGAACAGCTCCGCAATGTTGAACTTCCCCGTCATTCGTCTTCTCGCCTGGTTCTCAGCGGCCGCGAAATGCGGCAAACGCCATCAGGATAGCATCGATAAAAGACTGGTTTTTCAGGTATTTCATGAAAAAATTGATGCTTGCACACGCATTTATTTGCGCGTAGGATCGGCGTGATCAGAGCCAGCCATGAGGAGACGTTCATGAATGAAAACATCCAGCGCTCGCGCCCCGAATGGTGCGACCCCACGGAATGGGAAACGCGCGTACAGCTTGCCGCCGTCTATCGCGTGTTTCATCTCATGGGCTGGACCGAACTGATCTTCAACCACATTACGCTGCGCGTGCCCGGGCCGCGCAAACATTTCCTGATTAACCCGTTCGGGCTCACGTATGACGAAATCAAGGCCTCGAATCTCGTCAAGATCGATCTCGAAGGTAATGTCCTGAGCCCGAGCGAGTATCCGATCAACCCGGCCGGCTTCGTGATCCACAGCGCCATTCATGCAAACGTGGAAGACGCGCATTGCGTCATGCATACGCACACCACGGCCGGGCTCGCGGTGGCGTGCATGGAAGGCGGTCTCGCATATACGAACTTCTATTCGGCGCAGTTGCACGACATGGTCGCGTATCACGACTTCGAAGGCATCACCGTGCACGCCGAAGAAAAATCGCGCATTCTGAAGTCGATGGGCGACAAGCGGCTGCTCATCCTGCGCAACCACGGGCTGCTCTCGCATGGCGTGACGCTTGCGCACGCGTTCGCGCTGCTATGGACGCTCAATCGCGCGTGCGAAGTGCAAGTCGTGACCGATTCGATGCGCGGGCAGGCGCTGCCGATCGCACCCGCCATTACCGAACGTGCGACGCGCGACGCGCTGCAGTTCTCGCCCGCCCATGGCGCGGGCCAGAACGTGCTCGACGCGCTAATTCGTCGTGCCGCGCGCATCGACCCCTCATATCAGGAGTGAAAGGTTGAACACCCCGAATCAAAAGGTCACTGTCGTCGGTGGCGGTGCAATTGGCGGCCTGATCGCGGCGCGTCTTGCACGTGCGGGCATCGCCGTGAATCTGCTCGCGCGCGGTGCACATCTGGAAGCGATCCGCCGCGACGGTCTCACGGTCATTGAAGGCGACACGCGCTACACGCAAGCCGTGAACGCCACGAGCGACGCCGCCTCGCTCGGCGCGCAAGACCTCATTTTCATTTGCCTGAAGGGCCAGGCGCTCGCGCAGTCGGCGGCTTCGCTCGCGCCGCTCGTGGGTCCGCACACGCATATCGTCTCGGCGATGAACGGCGTGCCCTGGTGGTTTCTCCACGGATTCGGCGGCACGCACACGAACGGCCGGCTCGAAGCGGTCGATCCTGGCGGCGTCGTGTCAGCGGCGTTGCCGCCTACGCAGGCTTCGGGCTGCGTCGTGCACCTGTCGTCGTCAATTGCGGGGCCGGGCGTGATTCGCAAAGGCGGCGGCAATCATTTGATCGTCGGTGAAGGCTCGGCGCCCATGGCCGCGCGTGCGCAAGAGGCGCGCGAGTTGCTCGCGCGCGCTGGCTTCGAGGTCACGAAAGCCGCGCCCATTCAAGCCGATATCTGGGCGAAGCTCTGGGGCAACATGACGATGAACCCCATCAGCGCGCTCACGCGATCGACCGCCGACGTCATTCTCGACGACCCGCTCACGGCGCAACTCGTGAGCGCGGTCATGGCCGAAGCGCGCGCGATTGGCGAAGCGCTCGGCATTCGCCTCGCGATGACCATCGAGGAGCGCAATGGGATCACGCGCAAACTAGGCGCGTTCAAGACCTCGATGCTGCAAGACGTGGAGGCGGGCCGCTCGCTCGAAGTCGATGCGCTCGTCGGCGCGCCGTATGAACTGGCGCAGCGCGTGGGCATTGCGGCGCCGTCGCTCGGCCTGCTGTATGGTCTTGCGCGCCAGCTCAATTCGAATCTCGAAGCGGCGCGCCGGGCAAGCTAGCAATCAATCCTCGAGCGGCTTGCCCGTGAGGTCGCGAATGAACGGCAGCGCAAGGCACGAGATCGCCACGCACGCCATCACGTACCACGCGGGCGCGAGCAGATTGCCCGTGCTTTTGACGAGCCAGGTGGCAACGGTCTGCGCAAAGCCGCCGAAAATCGCCACGCCGATGCCATAGACAATCGCCATGCCCGTCGCGCGCACGGCGCGCGGGAACATCTCCGGCAGCATCGTGATGGAAGGTGCGGCCTGCAGCGCGAGCAGCACGCTCAGGCCGCCCACGGTGATCAGGAGCCGCGTGGCGTCCGGCTCACTCGTCAGCCAGAGAAACGCCGGATAGATCAGCAGCAAAACGCCCACGCGCGGCCAGAAGATCAGCGTACGGCGGCTGAAACGATCGCACAGCATCCCCGAGAGCGGTCCCACCACGAAAGTCACGACGCCCGAGACCAGCCCCGCCAGCAACGCCGTGGGCGCGGGCACCTTCAGCTCGTGAATCGCATAGGTCGGCATATAGAACGTGACGACATAGGCCGTGACCGTGGAGCCGATCGTCAGCAGGATGCCGAGCGCCGCGCGCCGCCAGTGGTCGCGCACCACGGTAAGCACTGGCATGCGCACCACGCTCGCCTGCTCCGGCAACTGCTCGTCGAGGCGCCTGCGAATCCACATGCCGATCGGCGCGATCGCCACACCCATGAGGAAGGGCACGCGCCAGCCCCAGGCGAGCAGCGTGTCGGGCGTGAGGAAGGTCGTCAGGAGTCCTGCCATCAGCGCGCCGAGCGAAACGCCGATCCCCTGGCTCGCAAACTGGAAACTGCCGAGCAGCCCGCGATTGACTGGCGTGCCCGCCTCGATCAACAGCGTGGTGGAGGCGCCCACTTCGCCGCCCGCGGAAAAGCCCTGCAGCAATCGCGCGAACACGATCAACACCGGTGCGGCCACGCCGATCTGCGCGTAGGTGGGAGCCAGTCCGATCAACATGCATCCCAGCGCCATCATGAAAATCGTGAGCGTCATGGCAGGCTTGCGGCCGGCGCGGTCGGCGTAGGCGCCAATCACGATGCCGCCCAGCGGCCGCATGACGAAGCCCACGCCGAAGGTCGCCACCGAGGCCAGCAACTGCCCGTAGCTCGACATGGTGGGAAAGAACAGCTTGCCGATGGTCAGCGCGAAGAAGCTGTAGACGGTGAAATCGAAGAATTCGAGCGCATTGCCGATCGTCGCGGCGACGATCAACTGCGTGCGGCTCAGTTTGCCCTTGCGCACTCCGGTCATGCTGACGCTGTTCATGGCTCTCCTCGTCGGCCTCTGGCGGGCCTGGATGGTGGACCATGCAACGTTAGCATTCGCCCGGGCGCACGCGCCACTGATCAAAACCCGCGGAGGCGGCGACATCCATCAGCCGATGAAGCGTCCCTTTTATCGGCGTCCGGCGTGCGCGCCTCATCCGCGTTCGTAAGGTAAAAGAGGCATACTCCCGCAATAGTCAGCACTCTCGTTGCGCGCGCCGCGCCGTTTTTTGCGGTTCCGCAAACGCCATGTGGCTCACCCGCGCATAAAGTGGGCACCAAAATTGCGGCAGCGCGTCGAACGTTCCGGCGAATCGGGCGACGGCAAGCTGTGCGCCACGCCAAAGCGCTTCCTGCCGCGCGTTTCGTCCCCGCTGTCTTTTCAATCTGCCGCCACTGATGGGTCGCCGCAGTCGCGCCCTGTATGCCAATGACAAGGATGTCCCTTTCTTTTGCCTTTCGGTCCGCGCGCATTTCGCGCCCGCGTGCCCTCTTCGCCGTACTCGCCGTTTTATCCGGTCTGATGCTCGCGCTCGGCGCGTCTGCCGCATCGGCAGCGACACCAGCCGCCGTTGCCGAAGCGCTCAAACCCGGCACGAGCCCGGCGCATCCCGCCCCGGCTGCCGCGCCCACGCCCGACGCCAACACAAACAACCCCGCCGCACCCGTTGCGCTCACGCCTGCCCAGGCGCAAGCCGCCCTCAAGGTTCTCGACGATCCCGTGCAGCGCGGCCACATGGAAGACACGCTGCGCGCCATCGCCGCCGCCGGTGCGCTGGCCGTGCCCGCCTCGGCGAGCGCACCGGCCAGTGCGCCCGCCGCGGCCACCGGTGCATCGGCGGCCGCGCCTGCTTCCGCGCCGCTTGCTGGTGCGCTGCGCACCAACGGTCTCGTCGTGCAGATCGCCGACAACGCCGCGCACGGCGCGCGCATGGCCGGCCAGCATCTGAACCATACGTTCTCGACACTGCTGGGACTCTGGTCCACGCGCAACTGGTGGCAGGACCATCTGAACACGCCGCAAGGCCATGCACTGCTGCTCGCCCTGCTGCGTGTGCTGCTGCTCACGCTCGTGCCCGCGCTCGCGCTCGCCACGCTGCTGCGCCGCGTCATCGCCACGCCGGAGCGCGCCATTGCCGCGCATCAGGCAGCCAAACAGCGCGAGGAGGCCGCCCTCGCGCAAGACGGCACGCCAACTCCGCAGCCGCAAACGCCCGAAGCGACGGGCACGAGTGTCGCGCTCGCCGCGCAAACGAAAGCCGCCGAGGCGCAGGACGAAGCGCTGCGCGAAGCCGCCGGCATGCAACCGGCCGATGGCAAGGACAATCAGGACAGCGATCCGAATGCCGGCCCCAACGCGAACGCGAGCGCCAACGCGGCAGCGCGCGCCACGGTGGTCGCGGCGCAAGCCGGGGACAATGCCAACGCCTCGCCGAAAACCGCCGCCGATCGTGCGAAAGAGGCGTACCACGCGCTGCGTGGCGCGCATCACTGGCGCCTTTTGCAGCGTCTGCCGGGCGCGTTGCTCGTGATGCTGCTCGAAGCCGTACCCGTGGTCGCGTTCGGCCTGTGCGCCGCGGCCGTGCTCTCGTTCTTCGGTCCCAATGACGCCGCGCCTGCCGAAGCGGTCGGCCATATCGTCGATACCTATGTGATCTGCCGCATCGTCGCCATATTCGGCAAGCTGCTGTTCTCGCCCGACGCGGCCGCGCTGCGCCTCGTGCCGCTCCCCGACGACTGGGCCGCCTACGCGCAGCGCTGGCTCGTGCGCCTCGTCGTGATCGGCGGGGTGGGCGGCGCAATTGGCGGCGCGGTGTCGCTCGGCATGACCGAGGACGCGCATGTCGCGCTCGTGAAGCTCGTCACGCTGATCGGCCACCTCGCGCTCGCCGTGATGATCCTGCAACTGCGCCGCCCCGTGGCCGATGCCATTCGCAACGCCGCCGCGCAACACGGTTCGTACGCGTGGTTCCTGCAGTGGTTCGCCGACATCTGGGTCGGCGTGGCGCTCTTCGTCGTCGTCGCGCTGTGGTTCGTCTGGGCGCTCGACTTGCGCGGCGGCTATGCCGCACTGGTGCGCTCGGGCGGACTCTCGCTCATCATCATGCTCGCCGGACGCATGTGTGCGATCGTGGTGCTGGGCGCTTTGAGCCGGCTCTTCGGCGTGCGCGAAGACATCGGCAACATGAGCTTCGGCCAGCGTCGCGCTTACCGCTACTATCCGGCGCTGCGGCGCATCGTCATTGCCGCGATCTGGCTCGTGACGATCGACCTGGTGCTGGACGCCTGGGGCGTGCGCCCCGCACGCATTCTCGCGCTCGCGCCCATCGGGCATCTGCTCGGCTCCGCGCTGCTCACGATCGCCGTCGCCATCGTGGCCGCCGTCGCGATCTGGGAGGTCGCGAACGGCGCGGCCGAACGTCGCCTGAATGCGTGGACCGACGCCGGCGACTTCGTGCGCGCCGCGCGTCTGCGCACGCTCCTGCCGATGTTCCGCACTACGCTGTTCGTTTCGATCCTCATCATCGTCGGGCTGACCGCGCTCTCGCAGCTCGGCGTGAATACCGCGCCGCTCATCGCGGGCGCGAGCATCTTCGGCGTAGCGCTCGGCTTTGGCTCGCAAAAGCTCGTGCAAGACTTCATCACCGGCATCTTCCTGTTGACGGAAAACGCCATGCAGGTGGGCGACTGGGTGACGGTGGCAGGCGTTTCGGGCACCGTCGAGTTTCTCTCGATCCGCACCGTGCGCCTGCGCGGCGGCGACGGCTCGCTCTACACCGTACCGTTCAGCTCGGTCACGACCGTGAACAACACGAATCGCGGCATCGGCAACGCGGCGGTGAAGGTGCAGATCGCGCATGGCGCGGATCTGCAGCGCGCGATCGACACGCTGAAGGAAATCGGCGCCGAGATCCGCCAGGAAGACGCGTTCAAGAACGGCATTCTCAGCGACTTCGCGTACTGGGGCGTCGATCAGGTGGATGGCGCGGCCGTGACGCTCGCCGGGCAGATTCAGTGCAAGGACTCGGCGCGCTGGGGCGTGCAGCGCGAGTTCAACAAGCGCGTGTTGCTGCGCTTCACGGAGCGCGGCATCGAGCTGGCGAATCCGCAGCGCAGCTTCCTCGTTGGCATGTCGCACGATGACGATGTCGAAGGGCGCACGTACGGCGACGAGCACGATGACGCCAGCGATGATGCCAACGTCGATCGCTCGCGGGCACAACAATCGCGCGGCGCTTCGCAAGCTGCTTCACAAGGGGGCAAGCCGCGCACTGGCCGCGCCGGTGCTTCGGGTGACGGTAACGGGTCGTCGAGCGGTAAGCCGAATTGATGCGCGAATTGAAGTGCTGACCTCGTAGCCGGTGCGCGACTCTGACGCGCCGGCCTCACCCTTCGTTTCGCACCGCGAAGCTCCCGAAAAAGCTCACCAATACGATGCAAGCCGCGCCGCGACGCAACGCTGACGGCGTAAAGTTCTCCGTCTAATCAAGGGTCTGCGCGCGGTGACTTGGTGCGCCGCACGCGCGGCGCGGTGAGTCCCGAAGAAGCTCACCTTTTCAGTCGCCGGCCACGAACCGGAGCCCACACGAGGCTCCCGATATAATCAACGCGCCATTCAACGAGGACTTCTCATGAAATCACTGATTGCCCTGGTCGCCGCTGCCACCGTTGCAACGACCGCGTTCGCCGCCAACACCATCGACAAGTTGCCGTCTGGCGTCGTCGTCGAACACCTCAAGCAAGGCACCGGTCCGCAACCCGCCGCCACCGACGTCGTGCGCGTGAACTATCGCGGCACGCTCGCGAACGGCACCGAATTCGACAGCTCCGACAAGCATGGCGGCCCGGCGAGCTTCCCGCTCAATCGCGTGATTCCTTGCTGGACGCAAGGCGTGCAAAAGATGAAGGTCGGCGGCAAGGCGAAGCTGACCTGCCCGGCGGCGACCGCTTATGGCGATCGCGCAGTCGGCCCGATTCCGCCGAACAGCGACCTCACGTTCGAAATCGAACTGCTCGGCATCGGGCAGCAATAAGGCCAGCCGATTCTGCAGGCAAAAAAAACGGGCGGTTCATTGAACCGCCCGTTTTTGTTTTTTACGAGGCGCCAGGCCTTATGCCTCGACGTCCTCGAGACTGAAGATCTCAGTCTGGTCGTTATACGAAAACACCTCGCCATAACGGGCCCATTCGACCACGGTATCGAGCGTTTCTTCCGCGGCGACATCGGAAAGCACGTCCTCCAGTTCCTGTTCGAAGCGCACGCGCGGCGCGCGATGGCCAGGCCGCTCGTCGAGCACCTTCTTGATGCGCGCCGCGAGCGGCACGTTGCGCAGCAGGTGATCGGCGAACATGAGCTTGCGCGCCTGCGTGCCCATCTCCGCAAACACGCGGGCGGGCGGCGTAAGCAGCACATCGCCTTCGCGCACGTCGGCAAAGCCGAGCTGCTGCAGCATTTCCACGATCGGGAACAGGTCGTCCACTTCCAGATGCAGCGAGCGCGCGATTTCCGGCATGTCGGCGCGGCCGTGATACGGCGCGGCCGCCAGCGTCTCGATCAGACCGGCCATGATGTTGGTCGACACGTCCGGCAAGCGGCTGCCCACTTCGAGACGGCGATGCGTGGCCTCGGCGGCTTCGCGCGCGGTCATCTTCGCGTAGATGTCGTCAACGAGTTTGCGGAATGCAGGGTCGAGCCGGTTGCGCGGATGCTTGAACGGCACCTTGATTTCAGCCGACACGCGCCCCGGGTTCGACGACAGCACGAGAATGCGGTCGCACATGAACACCGCTTCCTCGATGTTGTGCGTGACGATCAGCACCGACTTGATCGGGAGACGCCCTTGCGTCCACAGGTCGAGCAGGTCGGTACGCAGCGTTTCGGCCGTCAGCACGTCGAGCGCGGAGAACGGCTCGTCCATGAGCAGCAGCGTCGGGTCGACCACGAGCGCGCGAGCGAAACCCACTCGCTGACGCATGCCGCCGGAAAGCTCGCGCGGGTAGGCGTTTTCGAAGCCATCCAGACCGATCAGGTCGATCGCCGCCAGCGCGCGCTCACGGCGCTCGCGCGCGCCCACGCCTTGCGCCTCAAGACCCGCTTCCACGTTCTGCAGCACGGTGAGCCACGGGAACAGCGCGAAGGTCTGGAACACCATCGACACGCCTTCGGCCGGCCCTTCGAGCGGCTTGCCGAGCCAGTTCACCTCGCCTTCGGTCGGCTCGATGAGCCCGGAGATGATGCGCAGCAGCGTGGACTTGCCCGAGCCGGAACGGCCCAGCAAGCCGACGATCTCGCCCTCGCGCAGCGTGAGGTTCACGTCGTCGAGCACGAGGCGCTCGTCCTCTTTCTTCGCGAAACCGCGCGAAACATGCTTGACGGCGAGCACTTCCTCGCCGGGAGCGGGCCGCATCGGCAGCAGGTCGGATGAGACGATTTTCGGATTCAGCATGATGTCACTCCATCTCAATCGAGGCGCAGCCGGGACTCGGCGTACGTGTACAGCGGACGCCAGAGCACGCGGTTGAACAGCGTAACGAACAGGGACATCATCGCGATGCCCAGAATGATTTTCGGGAAGTCGCCAGCGGCGGTCGTTTGCGCGATGTAGGAGCCAAGGCCGTGCGCGACGACCTTCGTGTCGCCCCACTGCACGAACTCGGAAACGATGCTCGCGTTCCATGCCCCGCCGGAAGCCGTGATCGCGCCCGTGATGTAGTACGGGAAAATGCCCGGCAGCATGGCTTTCTTCCACCATTGCCAGCCGCGAATGCGGAAGTTCGTGGCCGCTTCCTTGTAATCGTTCGGATAGGCGCTCGCGCCCGCGATCACGTTGAAGAGGATGTACCACTGCGTGCCGAGCACGATGAGCGGCGAGAGCCAGATGTCCGGGTTCAGGTGAAAGCGCACGATGACGATCACGAACACCGGGAACAGCAGATTGGCCGGGAACGCCGCGAGGAACTGCGCGAGCGGCTGGACCTTCTCGGCGAGCGCCGGGCGCAGGCCGATCAGCACACCGAGCGGCACCCAGATCACCGAGGCGATGGCGATCAGCAGCATCACGCGAAGGAGCGTGATGAGCCCGAGCACGAACACGTGCCAGACTTCATCGAGCGTCACGCCCGTGCGCACATACGCCACCACGTGCCACACCACGAACACGGTCAGCGCGATCACGATCACGGCCCACACGATGTCGCCAAGACGCGAGCGCTTGCTGATCGTGGTAACGACGGGCAGCGACTTCGGCAGTTGCACGCGCAACGGAATGCGCGCGAGCGTGGCGAGCATGAAGCCCATCGGCACGAGCAGGCGGTGAATGAGGCGCGTGCGGCGAATGAGGTCGAGCAGCCACGACTCCGGCGCGTCGCCCGAGCTCGTGTTCTCCATGCGGAACTTGTCGGCCCAGGCCACCAGCGGGCGGAACAGGAACTGGTCGTACGCGAGAATCACCACGATCATCGCGAGGATCACCCAGCCCACCGCGTGCAGGTTCTTTTCCGCGATCGCCTGGGCCAGATACGCGCCAACGCCCGGCAGCGTGATCGTGTTGTTACCCACCGTGATCGCTTCGGAAGCCACCACGAAGAACCAGCCGCCCGACATCGACATCATCATGTTCCAGATGAGGCCCGGCATCGAGAACGGCACTTCGAGCTTCCAGAAACGCTGCCAGCCCGTGAGGTGGAAACCTCGCGAGACCTCGTCCAGATCGCGCGGCACCGTGCGCAGCGACTGGTAGAAGCTGAACGTCATGTTCCAGGCCTGGCTCGTGAAGATCGCA
>NZ_CAJMYY010000020.1:0-178291 GCF_905220185.1 Paraburkholderia sp. J11-2
TCTGGCCGGTTAGCGTCGATCGCCAGTGAGCACGCCGGTGCGCTCCATATCCCGCATGAGACGCGGCCGGATGCGAGCGCCTTGCTGGCATCCTCAATCGGCGTATTCATACGTTCAGTTATTGCGTGGCCGCTTCAATATCTCGTCGACCACGGGCTGGTCGTCACCGCGTGATTTAAATGTGCATTGGCGGCGTACTGTCGCATACATTTTGCTTACATTTCTTATATAGTTGATATGTCAACTTGAATTTGATGCGAAGCAAGCGCACGGACGTTCTGAACGGCGACGGGCGGATGATGCTGATCGGCCGCGTACTGCCCGACTCAAACGCAAGCCAGATCGGGTCTCGGAAGGAGTAAAGCATGGTAGCGAAGTCATGGCTGCTTACGGCGATCTGCATTTTCCTCACTGTCTGCTCTAGTGAGCTGACGACCGCCCAAACCAGGCAGGAGTTACCCACAAGCATTCCAGATCTGAGCGGCTACGACACCGAGACGCGAGAGTTAATGCGGCTCGCTTGCGCTTCGCAAAATACGAGGGGGCCCGTCGCCTACGGCGCATGCCTGAATCGCCAGATTGCTTCGCTGAATAACTCTCCGGGCATCCCTAATCTGCGCGGCTACGATGACGAGACGCGAGAATTAATGCAGCTTGCTTGTGCTTCGCAAAGTGTGAGGGGGCCGGTCGCCTACGGCGCGTGCCTGAACCGGCAGATCGCTTCGCTGCAACAGGCGTTGGGTGGCCCAAAACTGACCGGCTTCGACACGGAGACACGGCAAACAACTGCGCGCCGCGGCCGATATATGGAGGTGCGGAGTGACGCGCACGATTCCGTAGTGCAGGCCGACGCTTCCAGACCAGGCTACTCGGACAAGATCAGGCGGCGCGTTCACCCGAACATCGTCTGGTCGGGCGAGACGTCGGGCCTTGAAACGGAGATCTCAGTGCGATGCTCGCCGAGCGGTACGCTGCTTTCAGCGCAGATCTCGCGCTCCAGCGGCAACTCGTCGTGGGATGACGCTGCGCTGCGCGCGGTTCAACGCTCCGACCCGATGCCCGTAGACACTGACGGCAAGGTGCCAGAGTCATTCACGATCGCTCTTCGCCCGGCTGGATAGTAGCCAGACGAATGTTGAACGGGGCACCGGCGACGAGAAGATCGACATCGTCCGGCTTGCGCCGGGCACAGGGATCGCATCATGGAACGTCCAGATTATTGGGTTCACTTGCTGGTTGAAAACTGGCCAGTGTTGGTGGCGGTGCTGGTAGTCGTCTACTTCGTGCCATCCGTGGTAGCCGCGCTTCGCGACCATCACAACTTGGCAGCCATCGTTGCTCTGAACATTCTTTTGGGCTGGACATTTCTTGGCTGGACCATCGCGCTTGTCTGGTCGCTCATGAATCAACGGAGCCAGGAGCTACCACGATCAGGCGACACACAGGCACGACACGAACCCACGTACAGGGGACCCGACTGAATCAGGCAGAAGTCGACCCTCAAGCGCCTTTCGGCTTCTTGCGTCAAATGTCTGATAGGTGGTCAAAAGCTGACATCTAACATCTGGAAGTTGCGCTGATGAGCTTTCGCTTCGATCCGACACGTGAACGGATCTGGGCACTGCTACAGAGCCTGTTTTCAGTCGACTGGTCTGATGACCTCGGCCGTGGCATGGATCAGTGACGCAGAAGCAGTGGCATAAAATAGACCGATTCGACAACTTCATAGACTGCGCCCAACAATAGCGCCAGCACGATGAGGCTGTATAGCTTGAGCGTCGACAGGACGCCGGCTTTATATCCGGCCTTGTGCGAGTTCAATCCGTACCGATGCGGCCAGAGAAACATTCGCGCCTGCACATAAGCCGCGAATGCAGCCAGTACATGAGCTTGGCCTTCGACGAGCAGGGTAAGCGAGTGCGGGATCAGCGTCACGCGCAACGGACCGATGGGTGCGAACAGAACACCCCATAAAAACGCGCGATAGAACTGGGCCAGTATTCCGACGAACGGTAACGCGAACGATGGAAGTGTCGTCATGCCGAATGCCGCAATGATGAGATTGACGAGGAACGTCAAGCTGATCGCGAGCAGCAGATTGCGGTTTGCGTAGGCGTCGGCCACGGTTTTGAACAGTCCGGGGTGGGCGAAGGCCTGCTCGGTGGAGGGCTTGTACGGCGCCTGCAATTCCGGGATGTGCAGGGTGGCGACCATGCTCAGTGCAACAAGGCCATAGAACACCATATTGAGAACGACGAACGCTCCCCTGTGCCGTTTGATAATTGCAATCGCGTCGCAGAAGGTGGTAGCCAACACATCGTTCCTTCGTTGTAGTCGGGAGTTCTCATGAGGCAAGTCAATCCGCCATGTGGTGCTTACCAGCATTGGCAAATTGCCTTTGCCGAAGCGGCAAAGAGGCCGATGCCTGGCGGCTGCAAAATCGGGAGTGTGGCGTCGCCCGTTTAAAGGTCAACCGGGGTCCGGCAGATGCGCGTGGACAAAGCGAGCCACTTCCGCGCGCAACTCTCTGTCTTCTGGCGCGCCCATGAAACCGCCATGGGGCATTGCTTCGAAGATGTGCAGCTCGCAGGGAACGCTGACGCGGCGCAGGGCGCGGTGCAGGCGAACGGCGTTCGACAGGAACAGGTCGCGCGTGCCGCTCTGGATAAAGGTCGGCACAAAACCCCGGGAGAAATCGCCGAACAGCGGCGACAGATAGGGATGAGCCAGATCGGCATCCGCGGCATACAACAGGTTGTTAGGCATAAGCGGTCTGGGCAGCAAAACGTCGACGAGCTGGTTCAGTACAAAGCTGTCGCCCGACTCGGTCAGATCCACTTCCGGCGATAGCAGCACCAGCGCCGCCGGCAGTGGCAGACCTTCGTCGCGCGCGCGCAGCAGCATGGCTGCGGCCAGATTGCCGCCGGCGGACCGACCGCCGACGACGATATTTCGTTGCGAATATTGTTGCAGCAGGCGCCGGTACACCGCCAGGCAGTCGTCCAGCGCGGCCGGATACGGGTGCTCCGGTGGCATGCGGTAATCGATGCCCCAGCAGCGCAGGCCCAACTGGTCGGCCTGCATTTGCGCAGCTATACGGCAGACTGCGCCACCGCCGAAGACCAGGCCGCCGCCATGCAGATCGACATAGATCGCATCCTCGGCCAGAGGGTTTGTCGGTATGGCGATGTGTACTGTGGCGCCATCAACCTCCACGGTTTCCACGCTCGCGCGCAACTGGCCGGCCATCTGGGCCATCGCGGCCCCGTATTGCGCGTCGGCGGCGGCCTTGACGCGCATCCAGCCGTCGAAGTCCTCCGGGTGGGGCGGGCAGTGCAACGCATTCAGCGGGGTGCCGTCGGCGTTGACCAGGCGGCGCAGCGCGGCTTGGGCCTCGACGCTGATGCTGTGGGGAAAGGGGATGTCACGGGCCGGAACTCGGACTCCGTCGGCCGGGATCGTGTTCATGGCAAAGCCTTCTTTAAAGTGCGTCAGGGCTGGACGGCCAGTGCTGTAGCGCCACATGCAGGGCCTCCAGACTGCGCCGCCACGAGGTTTCGGCATCGGGCGCGCTATGTGCGAATGCGGTCGACAGTTCGAGCGTTGCATAGCCCATGAAAAAGCTGCCGAGAAAGCGGATGGCATGGACCTGTTCGGCCTCGGGCAACGCGTAGCCACGCAGCACCGCGCGACTCAACTGCGCCAGTTGCGGGCCGGCACTGGCAGCAGCGAGTTCCGGCGCCAGTTGATAGCGGGCGGCGGCGAAGCGGCCGGGGTGCCGATGCGCATAGTCGCGATGGACATCGGCCAGCGCCCACAGCGCGTCCTTGCCAGCGCGGCCAGCGATAGCCTCGGTGGCGGCGTCGGCAAGTTGCCGTAGCGCGAACAGAGCAATCTGGGATTTCAACGCGTCCAGATTTTTCACGTGGGAGTAGAGGCTGGCGAGCCGGACATTGAACCTGCGCGCCACCGCGGCGCCAGTCAGTTGTTCGAAGCCGATTTCGTCGGCCAGTTCGGCCCCGCCTTCCACCAGCCGCGCGACCGTCAACCCTGTCTTGGCCATTGAGTTCCTTGTCTGAATCCTAATTATATAAGTCATTTTCCTAACTATATTAGGAACAAGGCGTAGGGTCAAGTTGTCCGGAGATACGTGCATGCGATCTGATCGAGATCAGCGCGTACATTCCCAGGCCACTCACCTTCGCGTCAAGGAAGACAGGTCTCTTCACGAAGGCCGACTTTGTCTACGAGTCAAACAACGATGTGTATCGATGCCTTGCTGGCGAGCGGGCCATTCATCGGTTCAACGCCTAGACAGCGTCAAGCAGCACGGCCGGTCGGCCAAGATAAACGTCGCCGCCCAAACGCCGTTGAGAACAAGATGACTCTACGTGTATAGCCTTGACGGCTACGGAGCCGACATTCGTGTCGGCGGCCTCATCGACCGGTTGTGGCCGACTACCGCCGGCCGTAGCCGACCCGTAGCCGTCGTTCGCTGTCTTGCAGAACGAAGGTCCCTTTGCGGCGCGGAAGTGCCATTCGCATAACCACCGCAGGCAGGAACCCCCTTTCAGTTGTGGGAAAGCGCCGTCGGTGCCAGCGGCGACTACTCACCACCAGGATCTTTTGGGATAGATCGCACCGAAGCCGTTTGTTAGAGTCGGTAATTTCGCGAGTCGTCCCAGTTGCCCGGTGATCACGCCGGGACTGTATGCTCCACGGTTGATCTCTTGAGCGAAACCGTTTCCATTGAGCGGTGACGAGCAGAAAGGTCACCTGCCTGGCATTTGACTTCGCATTCCTGGTTTCACCGCCTATAAGGGACAATCTTTGAAACGTCTCAGCCATGTGCTCATCGTGGCGTTGCTACGCACGCTTTCCATCCTTCCTTACAAATTTGTCGCCAGGCTCGGAATGGTTGTCGGCACTGCGTTGTACGCGCTTCCGAGTCGCCGCAAGCATATTGTCCTGGTGAACTTGCGTCTTTGCTTCCCAGAGAAGACCAGCCGCGAACATCAAAAACTCGCCAGAGCTCACTTCCGCCATGTTGTTCGTAGCTATCTTGAGCGAGGCATCCAGTGGTTTGGCAGTGCGCAGTCGATCCGGGATATCGTCCAGATCGAAAGCAAAATTGATCTCGATGACGATGCAGCCCCGCCGACCATCTTCATGGGTTTTCATTTTGTGGGCATTGAGGTCGGCTGCATGCTCTACTCGACGCACCTCCCCGTCGCCTCTCTGTATACGCGTATGTCAAGCACAACCCTGTGTGACCTGGCCAAGCGGCAACGCGGGAGATTCGGTGCGGAAATGATCGAGCGTGCGACCAGTGCAAGAAAGATCGTGGCATTGCTGCGTTCCGGCAAACCAGTCATGCTCGCGGCGGATATGGACCAAGGCGTTGACAACTCCGTATTTGTCCCATTCTTCGGCGTTCCCGCCTGCACGCTCACAGCCGTTTCGCGTATCGCGAGACTGGCGCGCGCGCGGGTTGTTCCCTTCGTGACCGAGGTGCTCCCGAATTATCAAGGGTATAAGCTGACAATTTTCGAGCCGCTCGCGGAGTTCCCATCGGGGAGCGATATGGTCGACGCGCGTCGCATGAATGCGTTCCTTGAGGAACAGGTCGTTAAGTTTCCCGAGCAGTATTACTGGGTGCACCGACGTTTCAAGCATCGACCACCAGGTATGGCATCGGTATATTGAACGGTTCACTGGGGCATTGAGCCTGTAGGCCGCGTTTGCCAGCAGCACCGCGTTGTGTTCGACCTTTGCGTATGCAGGCTGTGGAGCAGAAAGTGTCGGCGAGCAATGGCGAATAGATAACGCTTTAGACCGACGGTCTCTGACCAGGGACCGACGCCCCGCCGTGTCTCGATACCGCGAGAGCGGGCGCGCGGACCTCGAACGCCCGTTGACGCGGGCAGAACGGACATTTGACTGTCCATCTAAATGTGCCGACGAAAGGCTGGAGATGGCCGTTCTTTGACCCACGGCGTGCGCCAGATCGGCCGCCACCAGGCGAGTCTATGCGGCGGCATAAGCCGACCCTAACCAGCCAGTCACTATGGCCGGAAGCGCCGACCCGAAGAGCGATCAGGTACGTTTCGCCAGATAGGCATCGACTAACTCGACCAGTCGTTCTCGCCCGAAGCTCCCATCATGCCCAGCGTGGACTACTTGCACGGGCAGTTCACGCAAGCGTTTCATCGTTCGCACATAAGTCGGAATATCAGCGCCGCTTATCTCATCCAGTAGCGGGCCATCGTAGATCGCATCGCCTGAGAACAGAGTGCCAGTAGCCGCTTCCCACAGGCCAATGCTGCCCGGTGAGTGGCCGGGCAGATGCAGAACTTCAAAGTTCCGGTTGCCGAGATCAACGACGTTCCCGTCCTTGACGATTTCCGTGACCGTCGCGGCCCGCACGCGATAGTCAGACATCGAGTAATCAGCGTCGGGAAGGGCCGTGATCAAATCACCGTCGAACGAATACCCGGCTTCGCGATACCGGCGAATGGCTTTGTCGCCTAATACCGACGCCAGAAGGGTGCCTGGTTCGCGCGGCGAGCGCAGATTCTCTGCCTCCAATTCGTGAACCAGTGTGTGGTCGAACTCGTGATGTCCGCCGACATGATCCGAGTGTGTATGCGTCGCAACGGCGGTTACGTTGTTCTGCAGCAGATGCTTTGCCGCATCGCGTAGGCTAGCGATACCCATCCCTGTGTCGATCATCAGGTCTCGGTCGCGGCCGCGCACATGCCAGATATTGCAGCGCATCAGCGGCACAACGTGGGGTTCCCAAAACAGGGTGATGTCATCGCTGATGCGTTTGAGTTCAAACCACCGCTGGGCAATTGGTAACCTGGTCATGTAGGGGCACTCACGAGTATGAGTTGTTACTTTGACACACTTCGCATCGCACCTCGAGATGTCTCCCGATAGGGCCTGGAGGCGCACAACCTTGTCTGCGGAACGTTCTCAATGTCGTTCGTCCTGACAGCGTACAGGTATCTAACTTTGGGTACTTGCGTATACAATGGTACGCACCCAGTCGGGTCCGCAGTCAACAGGCCGAAGGTGAGTCCTTGAGCGAAAAATCCAATTCATCGTTACGCGAGATCGAGCCGCCGGCGGATGCCGGTCAGGGCTCGCTTGCTCAATATGTCTATACCCGGCTTCGCCAGGAAATTCGCAACCGCGAACTCGGTTCGGGCACACGGCTGCGGGAAACCGATATTGCCGAGCGTCTGGCCGTGAGTCGGACCCCCGTCCGCGAGGCGCTCAAGCGGCTCGAGTCGGAAGGCATGGTGCGTTTCGCGCCGCCACGGGGCTATGTCGTCGAGCAGCTTTCGGAAAGGCAGGTCATGGAGCTTTACGCGATGCGCAAGGTCATGGTTGGCGCGGCAGCCCGCTTCGCGGCCGAGCAGGCTTCGCCGATCGAAGTGCTCTCGATGAACCAGGTCATTGCGCAACTGGAGCGCACGAAAGTGCCGGAGGAAGTAGCAGCGTTGAACCGGCGTCTGCATGAAATCATCGTGGCCGCTGCGCATAACGAGTATTTGTCGAAGGCCGCCAGTGTGCTCGGCGACGCGCTCGCGCTGCTCGGCACGACCACCTATTCGCAGCCGGGCCGCATCAAGAGCGGACTCGCGGAGAACAAGCTGATTGTTGCATGCATCGCGCGGCACGACGCGGACGGCGCGGAAAAGGCCGCGCAGGCGCACGTCGCCGCCGCGACCGAACTGCGCCTGCAGATGCTTTTCGGCCCGGAGAGCGGCCAGTCGGGCAGTTAGGATTCGGAACCGTTTGGCCGCCGTGCTGAGCGTTTCGTCCGGCGTTCCAGCGAGCGCGGGGTGGATCGTTTCGAGCTTGCGCCCCGTCGTGCGCGCACCGAATGCGAGCGTGACGGCTGCGACCGCGAGCCACGCCCCGGCGATATACGCGAATACCCACACATAGCCGAAGCGCGTGAAGATCGCCGCAACGATGAACGCGTTGCCGACATTGGCGAGCCGTCCAACGCCATACGCGAAGCCCGCTCCCGTGTTGCGGATATCGGTGGGATATTGCTCCGGCGTATATGCGTAGCACAGCGAAACGAAAGTCTGCGTGAGCATGCCGACGCAAAATCCGAACGGCACGATGACCCTATGCGCCCTTGCGTGCCGGCGTGCGATCAGGGCACCCAGGCGGTTTCGTCGGAACCGTCGCCGGGCGTCGTGCTCAGCGCGAGCGGTGCGCTCGCCGCGTCGGCGCCCGGCAGCGTGCGCCTCGCCATGAGCGTGCCGAGCAGGGCGATGTCGCTCGCTTCGTCGATGGCTTCGAGGCGTTCGTAGAGCGCGAGCGCTTCGGACGCGCCGATGGTTGCGATGCAACGCGCGACGAAGGCGTCGCAGCGGTCATGGTGTGCGGGCGGCGCGGCGCTCGATGGGCCATGGCGCGGCTCGCCGAAGGCGTCGGCGGCCCGCGTCAATGCGTCGGTCAACGTGTCGGTCAGCGGGCCGTGCGGTGTTGGCCCGGCTGTCTCGCCTTGCTCCGCAAGCGTGACCGTATGGAGCGCCACGCGCGCGCACCGACCGGCGCGCAAAGGGGTTGTGAACGCTTCGTCGGGCGCTGCGGCTGCGAAGTCGGCTTCATCCATCATCATTGCGCCAGGAGCGAGCGCGAGCGCCGCCGCCGTCGTCGAGGCGTCGAAGCGAAGCAGATGGCTTGCCGCGGCGACCGTCGCAAGCGTCGTGGCGAGCATGGGCGCGAGGTTCGGCGCAGCGCTTGCAAGCCCCTGGGCGGCCGCTTCGCCCGCAAGCCACGCGGCATGGAACCGCTCGCCGGAGAGCCTGCGTGCGCCGGCCAGCGCGAACAGCGCGGCGAAGCGCGCGGCGTGCGCTTCGCCGTTGTCCGTGCTCGCGCCCTGCTGTCCGGCGGCTGCCGCCGCGCCGTTCGCGAGCGCAGCGTCGAGCGCCGTTGTGCGGCGCGCGGTGCCCGCAACGAGGCATGGCCCATCCTCGGCCAGCGCGCCTGACGTATGCGCGGGCCGCTGCGCTGCCGGGCTGCCCGCGCCGCTCATCAACGCGCCGACGGTCTCGATGATGGCGTCGCGCGTCGCGGCCCGGGCGTGCGGTGTGGCCTTGCGCGCGTCGAAGGCCGCGATGCGCCGGGCCAGCGGCAGCGCGGCGGCAATGAGTGCGTGTTCGGTCATCGGTTTGCCCTCGCTGTGCGCGTTCACGAGCGCGCCGACGTGCGGCCGGCAATGCGCCCGAACGTTGCGCCCGAAACGAGCCCGGTTCCCGCCGGGTAGTTGTCGTAGAAGAGGCCGCCGACCATCTCGCCGCAGGCGGTGAGCCCCTCGATGGGCCGCCAGTCCGTGCCGATCACGCGGGCCTCTTCGTCGATCTTCAGGCCGCCGAACGTGAAAGTGATGCCGCCCGTGGCCGAGTACGCGTAGAACGGCGCCTTGTCGAGCTTGAGCGCCCAGTTGGTCTTGTCGGGGCTCAGGCCGTGCGTGGCGAGTCCGTCCTTGCCAGTGGGGTCGAAGCCGTCCGAGGCGTCGTGCGCGGCGGCGTTATAGGCTTGCACGGTGCGCAGCGCCTGCGCCTTGTCATCGATGTCGAGCTGGGCGATCAGCGCCTCCAGCGTGTCCGCCTTGAGCGGCTCGCTCGTCGCGTAGCGCGGTTCCAGCAGATGCACGGTCTGCGAGTCGAACAGCTGATAGACCTTCGCGCCGGGCTCCGCAAGAATCGCGCGGCCGTACTTCGCGTAGGTGAACATCGCGCCGTCCTCGCCTTCGTCCACGAAGCGCAGGCCCTTGCGGTTGATCATCACACCATAGAGGTAGCTCAGGCGATTGCTGCGGTCGGTCATTTCGCGCGGCGCGAAGTTGCCCCAGTCGGCGCTGATCGGCGTGGCGTGGCAGCCGCTCCACTGGCCCCACGGCATCGCGCCGATCTCCATTGCCATGCGCAAGCCATCACCCTGGTTGTGCGGCGTGCCGCGCACCTTCGCCCCACCCACGAGCGGGCCGATATGCTGCGTGCGCATCTGCACGTTCGCCTCGAAGCCGCCGCAGCCGAGGATCACCGAGCGGCTGTTGAGCGTGCGGATGCCTTCGTCGTCGCGCACGCGCACGCCGCACACGCGGCCGCTCGCGTCCTGCAGCAGCGCCGTGACGGCCGCGCCGTAACGCACCTCGATGTCGAGTCGCTCCGCCGCCGCGAACCAGCCGCGCGACAGGCCCACGCCCTCGTGCTCGGCGCGCACCACGAGCCCGCGCGCCCAGATGATCTGATTGCCCTTGCGCACGCCGGTGAGGCTCACGGCCGGCTCCATGCGGATCTGGCCGGTTTTGTGCATCCAGAACACGGTGTCTTTCGAATTGTCGACGAGCACGCGCGAGAGCACAGGGTCGGTCTGGCCGCTCGTCACGCGCATGAGGTCGCCGTGAAAGTCGCTGCGCGTGTAAGGATGGATGCCCGCGTAAAAGTCCTCGAACTCCTTTTCCACGCCCGGCAGGAGCGGGCCGATCTCGCGCGGGTCGTCGAAGGCGAAGCGCAGCACGCCGCCGCTCCAGTGCGTGTTGCCGCCGCGCATGCCGCGCGGCGCCTTTTCCAGCACGACAACGCGTTGGGCGCCGTTTTCGCGCGCCGATACGGCGGCGGCCAGTGCGGCGTTGCCTGCGCCTACCACGATCACGTCATAGTCGGTCATTCCGGGGCTCCTCTCGGTGGGGACGTTTGCTGGCGTTTCGATGTCGGTCCGAATGATGGCCTGCGCGTTTCGTCCGGCCTGGCGCCGGCAATCGTTTCGCGCGCAACCAAACGCTTTTCTCGCGCTTTCCGCGTACTTCGCTGACGACACGCAGACCGCCTGATTGTCCGAGTCAGAATACGACTGTATACACAAGTACTCCAGTAAGTACATTCCCTGGCTACATGACGGGTCGAGGAAAGGACTAGGCTTTCGCCATCTCGTCGGCCATGGCGAGCGTGCGCAGTGACGATTCGTTGTGTGTGCCACGGTTCGCGCGCCGGTATGTCTGCGGGTAAGCCTGCTGCGCCGGAAGCCTTGCACCGATCCGGCCACCGCCGCCACGCACGCAAGGCCGTGCGCTGCGGCAAATGAATCAGAACCACAAGAACGTGCCTCGGCAAGCGGCGTGTGTCCGTTGGCCCGAGCCTTTGTGCAGAGCCAGGAGACATGAGCATGGCAACCCCGAGCGGCCCCTTGTCGATTCCCGTCAGCCGCGCAGCCGCGATTTCGGAGCAGGCCACTTACCGCAAGGTGGCGTGGCGCCTCACGCCGCTGTTGCTGCTGTGCTATGTGGTCGCCTACCTCGACCGCGTGAACATGGGCTTCGCCAAGCTGCAGATGGCCGCCGACCTGCAGCTGTCGGACGCCGTCTATGGCTTCGGCGCGGGCGTGTTCTTTCTCGGCTATTTCCTCTTCGAGGTGCCGAGCAATCTGATCCTGCATCGCGTCGGCGCGCGGGTATGGATCGCGCGCATCATGATCACGTGGGGCGTGGTCTCGGCGCTGACGATGTTCGTGCGCACGCCGGGCATGTTCTTCGTGATGCGCTTCTTGCTCGGCGTGGCCGAAGCGGGCTTCTTTCCCGGTGTGATCCTGTATTTGACGTATTGGTATCCGTCGAGCCGGCGCGGCATGACGACGGCGTGGCTCGTCACCGCCGTGGCGGTCTCCGGGCTGATCGGCGGCCCGCTTTCGGGCTGGCTGCTCAAGACGCTCGACGGCGTGAACCAGTGGCACGGCTGGCAGTGGCTCTTTCTGGTGGAGGGGCTGCCTTCCGTCCTTGTCGGCTTCGTTGTGCTGGCGAAGCTCGACGAGCGCATCGAAACGGCCCGCTGGCTCAGCGACGACGAAAAGTCGCTCCTGCTCGCCAATCTGCGCGCGGACGCCCAGGCGAAACCCGTTGTCTGCCTGCGTGCGCTCTTTGCGAATCCGCGCGTATGGCTCATCTCGCTCATCCACTTCCTGTTCGTGATGGGGCTCTACGGCGTGGGCTTCTGGCTGCCCACCATCATCAAGAGCACCGGCGTGGCCGATCCGCTGACGATCGGTCTGCTCTCGGCGATTCCGTTCGGCGCGGCCGTGATCGCGATGCTGGCGGCGGCGAGGCACGCCGACCACCGCCGCGAGCGCCGCAAGCACGTCGCTGCTTCGGCGTTGGCGGGCGCGCTCGGGCTTCTGCTCGCCGTGCTCTGGGCGAACCACACAGCGCTCGCCATGTGTGCACTGACGCTCGCGACGGCCGGCATCATCACGACGCTGCCGCTTTTCTGGTGCCTGCCCACGGCGTTCCTGGGCGGCGCGGCGGCGGCGGCCGGCATCGCATTCATCAACGCTATCGGCAATCTCGCGGGTTTTCTCGGGCCATACGCGGTGGGCTGGCTCAAGGAGGCGACGCATAGCAGCGCGCCGGCCATGTATCTGCTCGCGGCATGCATGGCGCTCGGCGCGCTGCTCGCGCTCGCGTTGCCGGCGCGGCTCGTGGACCGTTAGCGCGCCGCGCAAACCGCACAACCACCCGGCGCGCGCGACGCGCGGCCAGATCAAGGAGGCGATGTGGATATCAGGAAGTGTCGGCTGTATATCGGCGGTCAGCGTGTCGAGGCGCACAGCGCTCGCGTGCTGCCGAGCGTGAATCCCTATACCGGCGAAGTGTGGGCCGAGATTCCCGAGGCGGACGAAGCGGACGTCGCGCGCGCGGTGGCGGCCGCGACGCGTGCGTTTCACGACGGCTGGCGGCAGACTTCGGGCGTGGCGCGCGCTGCGCTCATGCTCAAGCTCGCCGCGCTGATCGAAGCCAATGCGGACCGCATGTCGGCAATCGAGAGCGCCGACAATGGCAAGATCGTCCGCGAGACGCGCCCGCAAATGCTGTGGGTGGGACGCCAGTTGCGCTATTTCGCGGGCTATGCCGACAAGCTGTTCGGCCAGCATGTTCCGCTCGATCAGGCCGATACGCTCGACTTCGTTTCGCTCGAACCGTATGGCGTGGTGGGCCTCATCACGGCCTGGAACTCGCCGCTCTCGCTGCTCGCGAACAAGCTCGCGCCCGCGCTCGCCGCGGGTAACTGCGTGGTGGTGAAGCCGTCCGAGCACGCCTCGGTGTCGACGCTCGAATTCGCCTCGCTGGTCGAGGAGGCGGGATTTCCACCGGGTGTATTCAACGTGGTGACCGGTGGCGCCGAAACCGGGCGCGCGCTCGTGAACGATCCCGGCATCGCGCTCGTGAGCTTCACGGGTAGCGCCAACGTGGGCCGCGAGATCGCGGCGGCGGCGGGGCGGCGCCTTGTCCCCGTGAAGCTGGAACTGGGCGGCAAGTCGCCCAACATCATTTTCGACGACGCCGATCTCGACAAGGCCGTGGTGGGCGCGCTCGCCGGCATCTTCGGCGCGACTGGGCAAACCTGCGTGGCGGGCTCGCGCCTCTTCGTGCAGCGCGGCGTGTATGCCGAGGTGGTCGAGCGTCTCGCCGTACGCGCGCGGGCCATCCGCATGGGCGACCCGTGCGATGCGGCTACCGAAATGGGCACCGTGGCCAACGAGCCGCAGTTCCGCCGCATCCTCGCCGCCATCGAGGCGGCGAAGGCCGCGGGCGCGCGCCTCGTCACGGGCGGCGCGCGCGCGCAAGGCGCGGCGCTCGGCAAGGGCTTCTTCATCGAACCGACCATCTTCGCCGATGTCGACAACGCCAGCGAACTCGCCCAGGAAGAGATCTTCGGCCCCGTGCTCGCGATCATTGCGTTCGACACCGAAGCCGAGGCGATCAAACTCGCCAACGACTCGCGCTATGGCCTCGCGGCCGGCATCTGGTCGCAGGACATTTCGCGTGCGATGCGTGTGTCGAAGGCGCTGAACTGCGGCACCGTGTGGGTCAACACCTATCGCGCACTCGCGGCGCAGGCGCCGTTCGGCGGCATGAAGGAATCGGGCATCGGCCGCGAGCGCGGCGAAGCGGGGCTGCGCGAATACCTGACCACGAAGAACGTGATGATCGATTACTCGAGCGCCGTGCGCGACCCGTTCGCGATCCGCACGTGAGCGCGCGGCCAGAACGCATGACAGGAGAAGCAGGCATATGAACGCGATTACCCGTATCGGATTCATCGGGCTTGGCGTGATGGGCGGCCCCATGTGCGCGAATCTCGCGCGCAAGTCGGCGCTGCCGGTTCACGCATTCGACATGTCGAAGGAGGCGCTCGCCGAAGCCGTCGCGAACGGCGTCACCGCGGAGGCTTCGCCGACGGCAGTGGCGCGCGCCGCCGACATCGTGTTTCTCTCGCTGCCCTCGATCGATCAGGTCGAGAGCGTGTGCGCCGAACTCGCGAGCGCAGGCGAGCGCCTGCGAACCATCGTGGACATGAGCACGAGCGATGTCGCACGCACGCGCGCGCTGGCGCAGAAGCTCGGCGAGCGCGGCATCACGCTGATCGACGCACCGGTGGCCCGCACGCGCGAGGCCGCCGTGAAGGGCACGCTGATGATTTCGGTGGGCGCGACCGAGGCCGACTTCGCGGCCGTGCAGCCGCTGCTCGCGCTGATGGGCTCGGACGTGCTGCATTGCGGGCCGGTCGGCAACGGCCAGACGATCAAGATCCTCAACAACATGCTGGTGTTCATGACCGTCAACGCGCTTTCGGAAATCATCACGCTCGGCCGGCGCGCGGGCTTCGACGGCGAGACGCTTTTCAGCCTGCTCTCGAAGGGCTCCGCGGACAGCTTCGTGCTGCGCAATCACGGCATGAAGTCGCTCGTGCCGGACAGCTTTCCCGAGAAGGTGTTCCCGCTCGTCTACGCGATCAAGGACGCGGGGCTCGCGCTCAATCTCGCGGCGGAGGCGGGGTTCGAGCCGCATATCGCGAACTACACGTATGACCTCATGTGCCGTGCGCGCGACGCGGGCTTCGGCCAGAACTATCACCCGGCGATCGTGCAGCTCGTGGACGGGCGCGTCGGCTCGCCCGCGCCACAGCGGCACGTGAGCGAGCCGGACTGAGACAGCTTTGCGCCACGCGCCGCTTTCGCGGCGGCGCAGTGCATCGCGCACACTGACTCTCGTTGTATCGCCGACATCAAGGAGACGGACAATGACAATGGCCTCACAGGAAGCCGCGATCATTTCGAAGATTCGCCGGCATATCGTGCCGCTCCTGATGCTGTGCTATTTCGCGGCGTACCTCGACCGCGTGAACCTCAGCTTCGCCGCGCTCTCAATGAACGAGGAACTGGGCTTCACGCCCGCCGTGTTCGGCGCCGGGGCGGGTATTTTCTTTTTGGGTTACGTACTGTTCGAAGTGCCAAGCAATCTGGCGCTGCGCCGCTTCGGCGCGCGCCGATGGTTCGCGCGCATCATGCTCACGTGGGGTGTACTTTCGCTGATGTTCGCCTTCGTGCGCACGACGCCGCAATTCATGGGCTTGCGCTTCCTGCTGGGCGTGGCCGAAGCCGGCTTCTTTCCCGGCGTGATGTTCTTTCTCACGCAGTGGTTTCCCGCCACGCACCGCGCACGCATGATCGGCGCGTTCGCCGTGGCGATTCCGGCCTCGGCGGGCATCGGCGCGCCGCTTTCCGGCCTGCTGCTGAACCTGCACGGCGCGGGCGGCCTGAGCGGCTGGCAGTGGCTTTTCATCATCGAGGCAGTGCCTTCGCTCGTGCTCGGCGTCGTGCTGCTGCGCACGCTGGCCGACTCGCCGAGCGAGGCCGCCTGGCTCGACGACGAGGAGCGCCGCTGGCTCAGCACGCGCCTCGCCGATGAGCGCCGCGCGCTGCCGCCCGGCGACGGCCATGCGGGCGCGTGGCGCGCGCTGTGCAATCCGCGCGTGTGGGCGCTCGGTTTCGTGTATTGCGGGATCGTCGCGGCCAACTACGGCGTGACCTTCTTCCTGCCGCAGATCGTGCGCGCTTTCGGCGCGTCGTTCACGGCGGTGGGCTTCATGTCGGCGTTGCCGTTCGTCGCAGCGGCGATCGGCGTGCTGTGGTGGGGCGCGCGCTCGGACCGGCTGCGCGAGCGGCGCTGGCACCTCATGATTCCCGGCATGGTCGCGGTGCTGGCGCTGATCGTCGTCGCGCTGACCGACTATCCGCCGGTGCGGCTCGCCGCGCTGATTGCCGGCGGCTTCGGTGCGTTCGCCAATCTCCCGGTGTTCTGGGCGCTCACGCCGACGCTGCTCGCGCAAGCCGAGGCGGCGGCGGGCATTGCGGTCGTCAGTTCGATCGGCAATATCGCCGGGTTTCTCGCGCCCTATGCGGTTGGCGTGCTCAAGCAGGCGACCGGCACGTTTGCGAGCGGGATGCTGGGGCTCGCGGGTTTCATCGTGGTGACGTTGATCGTTGCGGCCGTGCTGCTGCGCACGCGTCGCGAGGGCGCGTCGCTCGCGAGCCGCGCGGCGCCTTGACCCAAAGCAGTATCCGGTAGCAGGGCGGCTCCGGCCGCGCAACGGCGCGCAGTGTTTGCGCGCGTTTCTTTTCTTTGCAACGTTTTGCTGGACATGCCCGAATGGCCGATGCGAACAGTCATGCCGCCACAAGTCACTTCGTAGAACGAAGCGACACGCAGACGCATTGCGCGTCCGCGCGTGCCCGGCAAGCGTCATACCGACTGACGAACCGGCGCCCAGGCGAACGAATCGTCCTGACGCACGCCAACCGCGCCGCAGGCGAGCAGCGCCGCGCACTCCTGTGCGCTGAGCCCGGCGGCTTCGAGCACCTCGAGCGTGTGCTCGCCGAGTTCCGGCGGTGGCAGCGTGCCGGGCGATGCGCCTTGCGCGGCCATGCGCGGAAACTCGGGCACGTCGAACGGCAAGCCGCGATAGTCGACCGCGCGCAGTTTCCCCGGCTGATGCGCCTGCGGCGCTTCGAGCACGCGTTCGAGCGGCAACACCTCGGTGCAGCCCACGCCGATTGCCTTCAGGCGCGCGGCAACGTCGTCGAAATCACAGGCGCGCACGGCGTGGCGCACGATCTCCTCGACGCTCTCCCGAGCCTTCTTGCGCTGACGCAGCGTGGCGAGCGCCGCATCGGTGGCCTGCGGCAGACCGAGCGCTTCACAGAACTTGCGCCAGTGGGCGTCGTTGAGCATGAGCAGATAGATCCAGCGGTCGTCGGCCGTGAGGTACGCGCCATAGCCCGGCATGCTGAATTCGCCGTGCGGCTCGCGCTCGGGCCGGCCGAACAGATGCGTCTTCAACTGCATGCCGACGAGATCCCGCGACGCCACATGCAGGCCCGTTTCGTAGAGCCCGACCTCCACGTGGCGCTCACCGCCGTCCGCGTGTTCGCGGCCTTCGAGCAAGGTCGCGAGGATGCCGATCACCGCATAGGCGCCCGCAAACTGATCGTGATACGAGGGCCCGAGGCGGCTTGGGCGGCCATTCACGCGATTGGCCTCCATCACGCCGGTGGAGGCCTCGGCAACGGGGTTCGACGCGAGATCTTCGGCCTGCGGCCCCGCCGCATAGCCGCGGATATGGCAGTAGACGAGCGCGGGATTGACGGCGCGGCACGCTTCGCGCGTCACGCCGAGCTTGCGCGCGGCTTTGGGCGCGAGATTGTGCACGAGCACGTCGGCTTGGGCCACGAGCTTCATGAATGCCGCCTGGCCTTCGGGCTTGCCGAGGTCGAGGCACACGCTCTTCTTGCCGTGGCTATAGGCGATGAATGTCCCGCTCGGGCCGCCGCGCACGAGGCTGCGCGTCGGGTCGCCAGCGGGCGGCTCGACCTTGATGACCTCGGCGCCCAGCTGCGCAAGGATGTGGCTGGCGAAAGGGGCGGCGAGCATGGTGCCCAGTTCGATGATGCGTCGTCCGGCGAGGGGTGCGTGTCTCATAGGTTTCTCGGTGGTGGGATGAGAAAGGCGTCTAAGAATGCATTCTATATTCCGCTTGAAGTCCGTGAAACGCCATAAATATGGGAAAAACCCTGACTTGAACGTTCTTCAATACTTTATAGAATGCATTCTTAACGACGCCAACAGGTGAGACCATGCGCAGAAGAACCTTTGTCTTCAGCAGTACGGCAGCCGTGTCAGCCGGGTTGCCCGGTTTAAGCTTTGCCCAGCAGGCGACGCCGGGCATCGACCCCGTCAGCAAGACCGTGACGGTCGGTGCGTTCACTCCGATCACGGGGCCGGTGCCTTTTTACGCGATCGTTACGCGCGCCACCGACGCCTGCTTCAAGTGGTCCAACGACACCAACGCGCTCAAGGGCTGGAAGATCAACTACGTCGTCTACGACGACGGCTACGAACCTGCGCGCAGCGTTGCCGTGACGCGGCGTCTGGTCGAAGAGAACAAGATCTTCGCGCTCGCAGCGCCAGTAGGCACCGCGCAGACCCAGGCCGTGATTCCCTACGCGAAGGAAGTGGGCTTGCCCATGGTCGGCCCGGTGGGCGGCGCGAGCGCGCTCTTCACCGAGCGCCTGTCGTTTCCCCTCCTGCCTGACTACGGCTGGTCCGCCGCCTCGAACGCGGACTACGCGCTCAAGGCGCTCGGCGTGAGCCGCGTCGCGCTGCTGTGGGAGAACGACGAGCTTGGCCGGTCGGCCAAACGCGGCTTCGAGCTGTACCTCGAAGGAGCGAAGAAGCAGGCCGTCGAATCGATTCCGTTCGAAGTCCGAAATACGGATTTCACGCCGCACATTCGCCGTCTTGTCAACGCGAAGGCAGACGTGGTCATTCTGTTCGGATCGAACTCGAATCTCGCCGCCGCGCTGAAATCGGCGGACCGTATCGGCTTCGAGGCGAAATGGATGGCGCCGTTCTTCACCGCTGATCCCACCACGCGCAAGCTCGCGGGATCGTTGCTCGACGGCGTGTACTTCTCGTCGTGGCTCATGCCTGTCACCTCGAACGACGCCGAAATCAAGGCCTACCGTGACAGCATCGCGAAGTACTACGCGAGCGACCCCGTGGGCGTTTTCGGCCTCAACGGCTGGAGCAACGGCATGCTGTTCGTGAAGTCATTCAACATGCTGCTCGAAAGCGGCAAGCCGCTCACGCGCGCCAGTCTCGTCGACGTGATGGAGACAATGCACGATCAGAACATTGGCGGCACGCGGGGGGTGAGTTTCAAGCCCGGCGATCATCGCGGCGCGCGCCAGGAAGGCATCATTCAGGCGACCAGCGACGGCTTCAAGCTCGTGCGCGATTTCAAGCCGTATCCCGAGCAAGTGTTCGACGCGAGGCTCTCATGAGCGAAGTGGAACTGGAGAACGTCTACGAGTCGTGGATCGGCCGCGAGGAGGTGCACACGGCCCGCATCGAGGCGGGCGCCGTGCGCGCCATGGCCGCCACGCTCGATCTCGACGCGGCGCCCACGCCAGGCGAATCGTTGCCGCCCGGTTGGCAATGGCTCTTTTTCAATCCCGCCGTGCGGCGCAGCGGCCTGGGCGCGGACGGCCACCCGCAACGCGGCAGTTTCCTGCCGCCGATCGCGTTGCCGCGGCGCATGTGGGCGGGCAGCCGCATCCGCTATCTGCAGCCCCTGCCTGTCGATGCCGGCGCGACGCGCACGAGCCGTATCCTCAAGGTCGAGAAGAAGGCGGGCAAGCGCGGGACGCTGTGGTTCGTCACGGTGGGACACGTTACGTCGTGCGATGGCCTGCCGTGCATCGAGGAGGAGCAGGACATCGTCTATCGCGAGGCAGCGCCGCCGGGCGGCGCGAACGCAGCGGCACCGGCTGTGTACGAGGCGCAGGCGCAATGGCGGCGGGATTTTCGCGCAGATTCGACGCTGCTCTTCCGCTATTCGGCGCTGACCTTCAACGGCCATCGCATTCACTACGACGAGACCTACGCGCGCGACGAGGAGGGCTATCCCGGTCTCGTCGTTCATGGTCCGCTCACCGCGACGCTGCTGCAGCAGTTCGCCGTCGAGCATGGCGGCGGGCGGCGGCTCGCGCGCTTCGATTTTCGCGGTGTCAGCCCGCTATTCGTCGACCGCTCGTTTTCGCTCGAAGGGCGCGCGGCAGCGGAGGGCGGGCTCGATCTCTGGGCGCGCGGCGCGCAGGGCGAACTGGCGATGTCGGCCACGGCGGCTTTCGCGTAGCGCCCCGGCCTCGCTGCGCCTGCTTATCGCGGGCGCCGTCGGTACCTCAATCGGATTCTCAATCGGAACACAGGAAACCTGACACATGGCACAACATCTGAGCGGTCCAGCGAATCTGGAAGGGCAGGTCGCGTTGATCACCGGCGGCGCGGGCGGCATGGGCCGCGCCATTGCGAATACGTTTCGCCGCGCAGGCGCGCGCGTGATCGCCACCGACCTCGGCGTGCACGAGGACATCGGAGCGGGCGTGCAATATCTGCGCTACGACGTGACTTCGCGTGTGGAGACCGACCGCGTGATCGACGGCGTGCTCGCCCAGCACGGCGCCATCGACATTCTCGTGCTGTGCGCCGGCATCATCGCACGTACGCCGCTCGGTGACAGCACGGACGAGGAGTGGGACGCGATCCTCAACGTGAACGTACGCGGTGTGGTGAATCCCACGCGCAAGCTTTTTCCGCTCATGTGCGAGCGCGGTTTCGGCAAGATTCTCGCGGCCGGGTCGATCGCCGCGAAGAACGGCGGCGTGGCCTCGGGTCCGGCGTATGTGTCGGCCAAGTCGGCTGTGCACGGCATGATGCGCTGGGTGGCCAAGGCGGGCGCGCCGCACGGCGTCTACGCCAACGTGCTCGCGCCCGGACCCGTCGAAACAGCGATGTGGTCGAACGTGACGGGCAACGTCGCGCCCGCGGCGAACGCAACCGTGCCGCTCGGCCGTTACGGCAATGCCGACGATATCGCCCAGGCCGCGCTGTTCCTCTGTTCGCCGGCCTCGAACTGGATCACCGGCACGTCGCTCGATATCAGCGGCGGCATGTGGATGGACTGAGGGCGAGGAGCGAGCGATGGCGACAGACAATCAGCTGGTGATCGGCTTCGTGGGCCTCGGCGTGATGGGCGGCCCGATGTGCCGCAACATGGCGCTCAAGCACATGGGCGAAGTGCTGGCATTCGACACGAACGGCGAGGCCTTCCAGGTGCTCGAGGGCACGCAAGCGCGCCGCGCGCAATCGCTCGACGAGATCGCGGCGCAGGCCGATATGGTGTTTCTTTCGCTGCCCGGCGGCCCCGCCGTGGAAGCGGTGACGCTCGGAGCGCAGGGCCTCGCGAGCGGCGCGCGGCGGCCGCAGGCGATCGTCGATCTCAGCACCACGACGGTCGCTTCAGCGCGCAAGGTGGGCGAGGCGCTGGCCGCACGCAACGTTGCATTCGCGGATGCACCTGTCGCGCGCACGCGTGAAGCGGCGCAGCGCGGCGAACTGAGCATTATGGTGGGCGCGGACGCTGCGCTCTTCGCACGTATCGCGCCGCTGCTGCACTACATCGGCACCGACGTCACCCACTGCGGAGCCATCGGTTGCGGCCAGGTGGTCAAGCTCATCAACAACGCGCTCGTCTTCGAGAACACGGTGGCGCTGGCCGAGATGATGGTGCTCGGAGAACGCGCGGGCGTGGAGCCCGCCACGCTGCTCGACGCGGTATCGAAGGGCTCGGGCGACAGCTTCGTGCTGCGCAATCACGGCCGCAAGGCGATGCTGCCACGCCAGTTTCCGGAGAAGTCGTTTCCGCCCGAGTACGTGCTCAAGGACATCGGCTACGTGCTCGAACTCGCGGGGCAGACGGGGGTGTCGACGCGCATCACGGAACTCGCGCACCGCTACTATGCCGCCACGGCGCAGCAGGGCTACAGCGGAAGATATTTTCCGGCCGTGATCGAACTGATCGCGCGAGACGCCGAACTCGCGCCGGGAGGGGCCACGGCATGACGGATTTTCTCGGTCTCGTCTGGGCGGGCGTGGTGAGCGGGTGCCTCTATGCACTCGGCGCCATCGGACTCGTGCTCATCTACAAGAGTTCGAACGTCGTGAACTTCGCGCACGGCAATCTAGCGGGCCTCGCCGCGTTTCTCGTTTATGGCTTTACGGCGGGCACGTTTGCCCAGATGGACTGGGGCGTGGCCGTGCCGCTCACGCTGGTCCTGATGGTGGTCGTCACGACGCTCAGTTGCGCCGTGATCGCGCCGCTCGTGCTCAAGTCGGACATTACCAGCACGATCGCCACCCTCGGCATCGGGTTGATCGCCCAGGGCGGCACGCAATTGCTGTTCGGCTCGAACGTGGTGTCGCTCGACTTGCCGTTGCCGAGGTGGCGCGCGCATCTTGGGCCGGTGCGGGTGACGTCGTACGATCTCGCGGTGCTCGCGGCTACGGTCGTGATCGTCGCAATGCTGTATCTGCTGATCGAGCGCACGCGCATTGGCGTGGCGTTTCGCGCCGTGTCGGCCAATCCGTTCGCGAGCCGCGTATGCGGGCTGAAGCTCGGGCGCATCCACCTCTTTTCGTGGGTGCTGGCCGGGTTGCTCGGTCTCGTGGCCGCGCTTCTGATCGTGCCGACCACGTTTCTTTCGTCGACGAGCGTCGCGTCGTTCATGCTGCAGGCGTTTGCGGCCGCAGTGGTGGGCGGTTTCAGCAGTCTACCCGGTGCGGTGATCGGCGGAATATTCGTAGGCATCCTGATGAATATGCTGTCGTTCTATCTTTCCGCCGAGTTCAGCAACACGTACATGCTCGTACTGATGCTGTTCGTGCTCAATCTGTTCCCACGCGGCGTACTGGCTGCGCGAGGAGGCGCCCGTGCCTGACATGTTCATTCCCCCAGCCGCCGTCGCGAACGAGGCCCAAGGGGCAGATGCCGCGCTGGCCGCCGGCCGCAGCAGGTCATGGCGTGCATTCGGCGTGAGCGGCGTTGCCGGGCTCGTGCTGCTCGCCCTGCCGCTCGTGGGCGGCGGCTACTGGATCTATACGCTCGGCCTGTGTTTCGCGAACGCCATCGCCATTATTGCAGTGAGCTTTCTCGTGCGTTACGGCGGCGAAGTGTCGATCGGGCACGGCGTGTTCGTCGCGGCGGGCGCCTATACCGTGGCGCTCGTGGAGAAGTACTGGGGCTTGCCGATCTTCACGAGCCTGCCGCTTGCGGCGATCGTTGGCGGGGTGTTCGGCATGCTGTTCGCGTATCCGTCGCGCCACCTGAAGGGGATCGCGCTGGCGGTGGCGACCATGGCGCTCGCGCTCGCGTTTCCCGAGTTCCTCATGCACTTCTCGAAGATCTCCGGCGGTTACGAAGGGCTGTACGTGAAGCTCGATGCGCTCGGCGGCGTGCCGCGCAATCTGCAACGCTATTACTTTCCACTTCTCGTGCTGTTCGCCGTGATCGCGTTGCTGCGGCAATTCCGCCACTCGCGCCAGGCCATGGCGCTGCTGCTGATCCGCGATTCCACGCACGCCGCCGAATCGTTCGGCGTGCGACGCAGTTGGGCGCGTCTGTCATGCATGGCGTTGAGCGGAGCCATTGCCGCGATTGCCGGGGCGATGCAGGCGTTCACGGCGTCGACCGTGTCGCCCAACAGCTTCACGCTGTGGACGTCGATCTTCCTGCTGGTGGGGTCGGTCGTGAGCCTCTATGCGCTGTCGCTGGTGGGCGCGCTTGCGGGCGGTCTGTTCCTCACGCTCGTGCCGCTGCTACTGGCCGGCGCGGGTGACTGGGTGCCGATTCTGTACGGCGCGGCGCTGCTGGCAGTCGTATTGGGGGCGAATGCGCTGCCCGCCGGCTGGCGCGCACGGCTCGAAGGGAGGCGTCAATGAGCGAGGCTACGATGGCGCACGCAGAGGGTGCATTGGAGATGTCAGCAGGGGCACGCGCGCTTGTCGTCGACAATCTCGTGCTCTCGTTCGGCGGCAACGAAGTGCTGCGCGACGTGGGCGTGCGGCTCGAAGCGGGGGAGATCACCGGGCTCATCGGCCCGAACGGCGCGGGCAAAACGAGCTTCTTCAACTGCCTCACGGGACTCTATGCGCCGCAGCGCGGCAGCATCCGTTTCGGCGGCGAGGACATGACGCGCGTGCCGCCCACGGGGCGCGCCGCGCGAGGCTTCTCGCGCAGCTTCCAGCATGTCGCGCTGTGCCCCGAGTTGACGATTGCCGAGAACGTCATGATCGGACTCCAGCGGGGGGCCGCGGCCGGCTGGCTCGACGCGTTCCTGCCGCTTTCGCGCGGCCGTGCCGAACGTGCGCGGCACCGCGAGATGGCGCTGGCCGCACTCGCGCGCCTCGGCATCGAGCCTGTCGCCGATTCGTTGCCCGCGCAACTGCCGCCCGGCGTGCTGCGTCTGGCAGAAATCGCCCGGGCGATTGCGGGCTCGCCACGCGTGTTGCTGCTCGACGAACCAGCGGCGGGCCTCAATTCGCTCGAAACACGCGATCTCGCGAACGCGCTGAAGAAGTTGCGCGGTCCCGAACTCGTGCTCGTGGTCGTCGAGCACGACATGGATCTCATCATGGACGTGTGCGACACCATCCACGTGCTCAATGTCGGTCGCGTGCTCGCGTCGGGCAGTCCCGCGCAGATCCGCGCGAACGCGGACGTGGTGCGCGTCTATCTGGGAGAAGACGATGAGTGAAGCGCAAGCGCAGCGTCTGCTCGAAGTCGAGGCGCTCACCGTGCGGTACGGCGCGGGCCCGGTCGTGCACGGCGTGAGCTTCGGCGTGGGGCACGGCAGCGTGGGCGCGCTGCTCGGTGCCAACGGCGCGGGAAAATCGAGCACGCTGCGCGCCATTGCGGGCCTCGAGGCCGCTCAGGGCCGCGTGTGCTTCGACGGCCACGACGTGAGCCGCCTGAACGTGGCGGCGCGCTTTCGTGCGGGCATTGTCTACGTGCCGGAGGGGCGCGCCATCGTCGCCGATATCTCGGTGGCGGAGAATCTCACGCTCGGCGCGTATTTCGTCGACGCGCGCACGCGTTCGCGGCGCCGCGACATGGTGCTCGACTTCTTTCCGGAAATCGCCAACCGGCTCAAGGCGCCGGCGGGCCTCCTGAGCGGCGGCGAGCAGCAGATGCTCGCGATCGGGCGCGGGCTGATGTCGGGGCCGCGTCTGTTGCTGCTCGACGAACCTTCGCTTGGGCTTGCGCCGCTGCTCGTCGCACGCGTGTATGAACGGCTCGCTCGCATCCAGCAGGAACAGCAACTCGCGGCGCTGCTGGTCGAGCAGAGTTTTCACGCGGCGGCGAAGCTGGCCTCGCATGCGTGGGTGATGCGGCACGGCCATATCGTCGGCGAACTCGACGAGCCGCTCCTGCGCAGCCGCGAAGGCCGGCAGCGAGCCGTGGACGCCTATCTGGGCGCGCGTCAGGACGAGCGCGCGAATGCACACATCTAGAACGGAAGAGGGCACGACGATCATGGGAGCACGCATCAATCTCACCCTGCAGGGCCGCGTGATGGCAAGCGGCCTGAAATTCCCGGAAGGTCCGGTGGCGCTGCCCGACGGCAGCGTGCTGGTGGTGGAGATCGCCGGCGGGCGCCTCACGCGCGTGATGCCGGACGGAGAGCTGAAGGTGGTTGCCGAACTGGGCGGCGGCCCGAACGGTGCGGCGCTCGGACCCGACGGCCATTGCTATGTCTGCAACAACGGTGGCTTCAGCTGGCGCACCGACAACGGCTTTACGCGCCCAACAGGTGCCGCGGCGAACTACGGCGGCGGCTCGATCCAGCGTGTGAACATCGAGACAGGCGAAGTCGAAACGCTCTATACGCATTGCGGCGACGTGCCGCTGCATGGGCCGAACGACATCGTGTTCGATGCCGAAGGCGGCTTCTGGTTCACGGACTTCGGCAAGACCTTCGAAGACCGCATCATGCGCGGCGCCGTGTATTACGCGCGCGCGGACGGCAGCCAGATCCGCTGCGCCGCGCATCCCGTGCTGACACCGAACGGCGTGGGCCTCTCGCCCGACGGCCGCACGCTCTACGTGAGCGAAACGGAGACGAGCCGGCTCTGGTCGTATCCGGTCATCGGGCAAGGGGAGCTGGGACAGGAAGCCTGGCCGTCACCGAATGGCGGACGGCTCGTGCATGGGCTCGCGGGCTATCAGCGCTTCGATTCGCTCGCAGTGGAAGAGAGCGGCAACATCTGCGTGGCGACGCTCGTGCGCGGCGGGATCAGCGTGTTTTCGCCCGAGGGTGAACTGCTCGAGTTCCATGAGGCGCCCGAGGGCTACTGCACGAATATCTGCTTTGGCGGCCCCGACCGGCGTACGGCGTTCATCACGTTGTCGGGCTACGGGCAGCTATTCGAGGCCCGGTGGCCGCGGCCGGGGCTGACGCTGGCCGCTTGAGCTTGTTGTGCCGCGCGTGTGTCGATTCCATGATTGAGCGCGCGGCGTAACTGGTTGCATACACAGCGAATAGTGACCCGCGTTCCACGACACGGGACTAGTAAAAATATCCGTAAGGATACCTGAGTGATGTGATTCACAGGCGACGTTTCGTCATCTCAAAAAGAATGCATTCTGCACCCTTTGCGGTTAAATCACGGAGAAACCACTTGGATACGACCACTTTCACCCCTGCCCAAAGCGACGTAGGCAACGCACCGGCCGAAGGCCGCATCACCGATCAGGCCATTGCCGAAGCGCGCGCGATGATCGGCCTGCAACTGCGCCCCGAAGGCCCGTATTTGCAGGACGCAAGCGCCGATACGCTGCGCAACTGGTGCAACGGCATTGGCGACCTGAACCCGCTCTATCGCGACTACGGCTATGGGCCGGCCACGCGCTTCGGCTCGATGGTCGCGCACCCGATGTTTCCGATGGCGTTCGGCTGGCTCGGCAGAACGCGCTGGGGTCTTGCGGGCGTGCATGGCTTTTACGCGGGCAACGACTGGGAACTGTTCCGCCATGTGCGCCCGGGCGACCGCATCACGGCGATCGAACGCGTGGTCGGCGTGGAGGAAAAGGAGAGCAAGTTCTCGGGCCGCCTCGTGTTGCAGTATGTCGAGGCCAGCTATTACAACCAGCGCAGCGAGCTCGTGGCGCGCGCGCTTGGCACCTGCACGCGTCACGAGCGCAAGGCGGCGCGCGACACCGGCAAGTACAAGGAGATCGTCCAGCACGAGTACAGCGACGAAGAACGCGACCGCATCGATCAGATGGTGCTCGACGAGCCCAAGCACATTCGCGGCGCGAACGTGCGCTATTGGGAAGACGTTCGCGAAGGCGAGGAATTGCCCGCCATCGCGCGCGGTCCGCTTTCGCTGATGGACACCATGGGCTTTCTCGTCGGCTGCGGACGCGGCCACACGCACGGCGTGGTGCTGCAGACAGCCGTTAAGCATCCGGGACACTTCTTCCGCAACCCGGAAGCGGGCGGCGGCGTGGAGTACACCGGCATCGGCCACCATCGCGAGTCGGTGGCGAAGGAAGTGGGCGTGCCGGGGACTTACGACTACGGCCCGCAGCGCTCGTCGTGGATGTGCTCGCTCGTCACGAACTGGATGGGCGACGCGGGCTTCATCAAGCGCGTGCGCACCGAAATGCGGCGCTTCAACATCATGGGCGATACCACCTTCTGCAAGGGTAAGGTCGTGCGCAAGTACATGAAGGACGGCGCGGGGCTCGTCGACATCGAACTTGCCGCAGTGAACCAGCGCGGCGAAGTGACCACGCCGGGACTTGCGACCGTGGCGCTGCCTTCGCGCGACGTGCGGCTGCCTGCTTTCATCGACGGCGCGGCCATCGACCTCGAACTGCCGGTCGTGCGCTGAGCGTGAGACCAGGCTCTGCCGCACGGCACAGCGGCAGCGCGACAACAGCGCGAGAGCAGCGCGACAGGGAGGGGAGCACATGGAAAGCAACGACGAAGCCGGCCACGCCGCACTCCCGCTCGCGGGCTGCCGCGTGCTGGAGCACTCGCGCACCGTGGCGGCGGCGTGGGCGGGACGTCTTCTCGCCGCGATGGGCGCGCGCGTGGTGATGATGGAGCCGCCTCAGGGACATCGCCTGCGTGGCGCCGCGCCGCTCATCGACGGCAGCGGCGAGAGCGCGCTGTTCGCGTATCTGGCGGCGGGCAAGCACAGCCTGTTGTGCGATCTCGCGACGTCCGAGGGCAAGGCGCGGTTCGAGCACGAACTCGAGCGCGCGGACATCCTGATCGACGACACTCCGCTCGCCGAGCGCGAGTCGCAAGGTCTCGACGCGAAACGGCTGGGCGCTCGCTTTGCGCAACTCGTGCACGTCTCTGTGTTGCCCTTTGGCGCCCATGGCCCGAAGGCGGCCTGGGACGGCGAAGAGGTGAACCTTCTGCACGCGGGCGGCGAAGGCTACCTGCTGCCAAACGGCCTCTCTGGGGAGTTGTTTCCGCAGCGCGCGCCGCTCAAGATCTACGGCCATTTTGCGGGCTATCAGGGTGGCTGCACGGCCGCGCTGGCGGCGCTCACGGCGTGGTGGGCCGTGCCATCCGCGGGCGGTCAGTACGTGGACGTCTCGGTGCAGGACGCGGCCCTCGCGGTAGGCGCGTTCGCGCTGCAACGGCTCGGCGACGGCTCGCTCGAACATCGCTCGACGCGCAGCTTCCGCTACGGCGGCGTGTTCGAGGCGAAAGATGGCTTCGTGGAAGTGCTCACGCTCGAAGACCGCCAGTGGAGCGCGCTCGTGCAGTTGCTCGGCTCGCCCGCGTGGGCGCAGGAGGAGGCGTTGCGCGATCCGCTCGAACGCAGCCGCCGCGGCGGCGAGATCAACCGTCACATTCGCGCGTGGATGGCGCAGGAGCGTGTGGAAGACATCGTGAGACGCGCGCAGGCGCTCGGCGTGCCGGCCGCGAAATACCGCACGCCCGAGGAAGTGCTCGCGGGCGCGCACGAAAGCGCGCGCGGCCTGTTCGCGCAGGCAACGCTCCCCGACGGCCGCGCCGTGGACGTGCTCGTTGCGCCGTTCCAGTTCCGCTGCACGACGCTCGAGGCGCATGCGCACGTGCCGGCGCCGGGCGAACTCGAAAAGGAGGACTGCTGATGAATTCAGCCAGTGCGCCACTCGCCGGTGTACGCATCGCCGATTTCACGATTCACGCGGCTGGGCCGTTCTGCACGCACCTGCTCGCGCAACTCGGCGCCGAATGCATCAAGATCGAAAGCCGTAGCCGGCCCGATGCGTTTCGCAAGCCGCATGCCGTCTATGGCCGGATGTCGGCGGCGACGTTCGATCAGGTGTCGTCGAACAAGCGCTCGGTGCGGCTCAATCTCAAGCAGCCCGAAGCGATTGCGCTCGCGAAGCGGCTCGTCGCGGTATCGGACGTCGCGGCGGAGAGCTTTCGTCCCGGCGTGCTGGAGCGGCTCGGCCTCGGCTTCGAAGCGTTGCGCGAGAGCCGGCCCGATATCGTCATGCTCTCGCTCTCATCGTGCGGCCAGAGCGGGCCGGATTCGTCGTTCGCGGGCTATGCGCCGCTCTTCGGCGCGTGGGGCGGGCTCGGCTGGATGAGCGGCTACAGCGACGGACCGCCCGTCGAAATGCGCCACGTCATGGATCATTCCGCTGGCCTGCATGCCGCGCTGGCGACGGTCGCCGCGCTGCATCAGCGGCGCAGGACAGGGCAGGCGCAGCACGTGGATCTCGCGGCGCGCGAGGTGGCCTCGGCGATGATCGGCGACGCGCTCGTGCTCGCAAGCGCGGGGATCACGCCGCCGCGCCCGGGCAACGGCGACGCGTCGATGGCGCCGCACGGCGTCTACGCCACCGCCACGCCGGACCGCTGGCTCACGCTTGCCGTACGCGACGACGCCGCCTGGCGCGCGCTCGCGCGCGTGGCGGGCTGGCCCGAGGACGACCCCGATTACGCCACCGGGTCCATGCGGCTCGCGCGCCGCGAGGCGCTCGACGCGCGCGTGGCCGCGTGGCTTGCCGGTTGCGACGCCGACCGCATTGCCGAGGCGCTGCAACGCGAGGGCGTGTGCGCGCACGTTTCCTGGACCATGCAGGACATCGCTTGCGATCCGCATCTGCGCGCCCGCGGCGCGATCGTCGATGTCAGCGCGCCCGATCTTCCCGCGCGCGCCGCCGTGGGGGCGCCCGCGCGTTTTTCACGCACGTCCGATGTGGGGATCCGGTCGCTCACCCCCGCGCTCGGGCAAGACGAGGATTACGTGTTCGGCGAACTGCTGGCGTTGAGCCGCGCGCAGCGCGACGATCTGGAAGCGCGCGAAATCATCTGTTGAAAAGCGGCGCGCGAGCGCGCCACCCGAAGAACGAGCAAGGAGCATGTCGTGAAAGACACCATCTATCTCGTGCTGGACATGGAGAACGACCTCGTCCACGCAGACGGCCCGAACGGCAAGGCGGGCTATGCGGAGCAGGTCGCCGGCCGGCGCATCATCGAGAACACGCGTCGCGCCATTGACAAGGCGCGCGCCGCTGGCGTGCCGGTCGGCTTCGTGCGCGTGGGCTTTTCGCCGGACTACCGCGAGTGCCCGCCCGATTCGCCGATCTTCTCGGGAGCCCGCAAGAACGGCATCTTCAAGCTGGGGACGTGGGGCACGGAGGTGCATCCCGACCTTGGCCAGCAAAGCGGCGACTTCGATATCGTCAAGCACCGCGTGAGCCCGTTCTACGCGACGAGCCTCGAAGCGATCTTGCGAGCGCACGGCATCAGGCGGATCGTCTGCTCGGGCATCTCGACGAACGCCGTCGTGCAGGCGACCGTGCGCGAAGGCCACGACCGCGACTACTCGATGACGGTGCTCGAAGATTGCTGCTGCGCGATCACGGCCGAGGAACACGAGAACGCGATTGCGGGGCTGCGGCGCTTCTGCACGCTCAGCACGTCGCACGGCGTGACGTTCGAGTGAGGGGCGGCCCATGCGGATCGCACGCAGTTTGCTGTTCGTGCCGGGCGATCGTCCGGCACGCTTCGAAAAGGCGCTCGCGAGCGGCGCGCACGAAGTGATCGTGGATCTGGAAGACGCCGTCGCGCCCGAGGCCAAACCTGCGGCGCGCGAGGCGGCGGCTGCCTGGCTGGGCGCAGGACGCGACGCGCTCGTGCGCATCAACGCGATGGGCACTGAATGGTACGAGGACGACCTGCGCCTGCTCGCCCGTGCGCCGGGGGCGGCGGTGATGCTGCCCAAAGCCGACGAGGCCTCGCTGCGCGCCACCTCCGACGCGTTGCCCGGAAGGCGCATCGTCGCGCTCATCGAAACCGTCCGGGGCTACCTGGCGTTGCGCGCGCTCGTGGCGGTGCCGGGCGTAGCGCGTCTCGCCTTCGGCAGCGTGGACTTCAGCGCCGAGACCGGCATTGCCGACGAGGGCGGCGCGTTGCTCGCCGTGCGCACGCAGATCGTACTGGCGTCTTGCCATGCGGGGCTCGCGGCGCCGGTGGACGGGGTGAGCACCGGTTTCGCCGACGCGCAGGCGCTGGGCGCCGCTGCCGCGCACTCGCGCGCGCTCGGCTTCGGCGGCAAGCTCTGCATTCACCCGGCGCAGGTCGCTGCGGTGAACGCGGCGTTCCGGCCGTCCGCCGGGGAGTGCGACTGGGCGCGCCAGGTGGTCGAAGCGTTCGCGGCGAGCGGCGGCGCCGCGACGGCGATGGCGGGGAAGATGATCGACAAGCCCGTGGTCGAGCGCGCGCGGCGCATTCTCGCGGAATCGGGCGAGGGCGACATCGCTTAAAATCAGCCCGGAGGCGGGCCCGCGGCGCGGCCGGACCTTGCGCGCCATGCGCGCCATCAGATCGAGACCCAACCGGCCCAGACGACAGCAAATGGAATACAGAACCAAGGAAGAGCAGGTTGCCGATTTCCTGCGCGAGCAAATCATCTCTGGCGCGATCGCGCGCGGCTCGCGGCTCAAGCAGGCCGAGATCGCCGAGCAGTTGCACCTGAGCATCACGCCCGTACGCGAGGCGCTCAAGCTGCTGGAGGCCGAGGGGTATATCAGCGGAGACTCGTACCGCGGCGCGCGCGTGGTGCCGTTCGACGCGGCGGCATCGTCGGAAATCCTGAATCTGCGGCTTCTGCTCGAAACGCAGCTCGTGAAGGGCACGGTCGAAAAGATCAAGGCGCAGGACATCGTCGAGCTGCGCCAGCTCGCCGACGAATTCGCCGTGGCGTTCGCCAAGGGGGATCGCGCGGTTGCGAGAGGCATCAACTATCGCTTTCACCGGCGCATGTACGACATTGCGGACATGCCGCAGACCCTCCATTTCACGCAGATTCTCTGGGCGCGCTATCCGTTCGACATCATCAACGCCGCGCACGATCGCGGCAGCGACGCCGTAGCCGAACACGAGGAAATTCTCCAGGCCTTTGCAGCCGGCGACGTGACTGCCGCGATGCTCGCGATGCGCAAGCATATCGAATCGGGCTGGTCGGTACTCAAGGCGGCGAAGTAGAAGAAAACCGGCGTTACGATCAAGCGGACGGGGGTAGAAAGCCTATGGGTCCTTTCTCACCTTCCGATTCCCCGCAGAAACGGATTTGCGCCGCATCGCCGGCGCTTTTGCCGTTTCGTTCTGCTCGCGCACGATATCGATGATTCGCCGCGCCGCCGGCGATAAATAGCCGTCATTGCGATGCACGACCCCGAATTGACGCGTCATCGTCGTTTCGGGATTCGGCAGTTCGACGAGCGCGGGCGTGAAGCGGCCCGCTTCCAGGTTGCGCCGGGAAATAAAACTCAGCAGGCCCGTTTCGGCGATCAGGCGCGGCAGCGCGGCGATCGAGCTCGTCATGATGGCCGCGCGCGGCAACGGCAGCCCGCGCGAGGCGAACGCGTGTTCGAGCCACTGGCGCGTCGCCACGGATTGCGCGGGCAGCACCCAGCCATAGCGGGACATGGCTTCGAGCGTTGCACGCTTGCCCGCGAGCGGATGCGTGGCGCTGGCTGCCACCACGACGTGGTCGGCGACGATGGGAATTTGCACCAGCGTTTCGTCGTGGCCGCCGAGCGGACCGATCACCACGTCGAGCAGCCGCTTGCGCAACGCGTCCTGCAACACGTCGTTCATGCCGATCTGCAATTCGACGACAACGGCAGGCGCCTCCTCCTGCAACACGCGGCACACCGTCGGCATGATGAATTCGGCGATGGTGGCCGCCGCGCCAATCTTCACAAGACCCGCCAGCCCAGCGCCTAACGACGCGATTTCCCGCTGCGTTTCGTCCAGCGTGCGCTCGACGAGCCCCGCGCGCTGCTGCAACAGCCGCCCGGCGTCGGTGAGCCGGATGCCGCGGCCGCTGCGCTCGAAGAGCGCCGCGCCATAGTTCTCTTCCAGCCGGTCGATGCATTTGGAAAGCGCGGGCTGCGTAATGTGCAGCGCTTGCGATGCGCGGCCCAGGTGCCCCAGTTCGGCGACTTTCGCAAAGTACATCAGGTCGCGTACCTGCAGGTTCATCACCATGGGCGGCCCCGTTGGGTGGACAAATACATAACCATCAGGAATGAAAAGATGAAAAATCGAAAATAGACATTATGAGTCGCGGTGTCAACAATGTCGTGAAGCCTCATGAAGACAGAAGGAGACACCCATGTCCCACCGAATTCTCGTCACGGCGCCGCGTCTCGCGCAGGCCGGGCGAAGGGTGCTGGCCACGGCGCAGTGCGAAGTCGTCTATATCGACGACGCGCAGAACGCCGCCCAGGTCGCCCACATTCTTGCCACCCAGCCCATCGACGCCGTGATTTCGCGCACCGTCGAGCTTTCCGGGGCGGCGATCGCGAGCTGCCCGTCGCTGCGCGTCATCTGCAAGCACGGCGTGGGCGTGACGAACATCGACGTTGAAGCCGCCACGCGCCACGGCGTTCCCGTTTTCACCACGCCCGGCACCAACACGCATTCCGTCGCCGAATTGACGATGGCGCTCATGCTGGGCGCCGCGCGCAAGGTCAACTACTACGACAGCGAATTGCGCGCGGGCCGCTGGACCCGCACGGGCGACGGCCGCCAGTTGCATGGGCGCACGCTCGGTCTCATCGGCTATGGCCAGATCGGCCGCAGCGTCGCGGCGATCGCACACGCGCTCGGCATGACGGTGCGTGCTTTCGATCCCGTCGCGACGCAGTCAGGCGCGCAGTCTTTCGTCACGCTCGAACGCTCGGTCGAGGATCTGCTGGCGCAGGCGGACGTGCTGAGCCTGCATTGCCCCGTCAATGCGCACACGCGCAATCTGCTCGACGCAAACGCCATCGCGCGGCTGCCCGACGGCGCCATCGTCGTGAACACGGCGCGCGGCGAGCTGATCGACGAAGCCGCGCTCGTCGCGGCGCTGCAAAGCGGCAAACTCGCCGCCGCGGGCCTCGACACCTTTCGCAACGAGCCGCTCGGCGCGGACGATCCGCTGGCCGCGCTGCCAAACGTGGTGCTCACGCCGCATGTGGGCGGCTCGACGCCCGACGCGCTCGATGCCGTCGCGGTGAGCGCCGCCGAAATCTGTTTGCGCTATCTGCGCGGCGAGGGCGTCGACGCCAAGAGCTGCGTGAACCCCGACGCTCTCCACTCCGAAAAAAAGGTCATCGCATGAATACGTCGCAGGATCGGGCCGGCTGGCCCGCAGGCTTCTTCGTCGGTCAACGCACGTCGCTGCCGACGCCCGCGCAGGTCGAAGCGTTTCGCAACGTGCCCGTCGCGCACGCAGGCGATTGCCTTGGCCGCAGCATCGGTGCGATGGGTCTGACGGCCTATCACCACTCGGTTTCGCTCACGATGTGCGGGCCGGCCCTCACGGTGCGCGTGCGCCCCGGCGACAACATGATGATCCACAAGGCGATCGAACTCGCGCAGCCCGGCGACGTGATCGTGATCGACGGCGGCGGCGACCTGACCCAGGCGCTGATCGGCGGCCTCATGCGCACGTCGGCCCTCACGAAGCACATTGGCGGCTTCGTGGTAGACGGCGCGATCCGCGATCTCGCGGAATGGGCCGAGGGCGTGATCCCGGTCTATGCGCGCGGCCACACGTTCCGCGGGCCGAGCAAGGAGGGCCCCGGTGAAGTCAACGTGCCGGTCGCGTGTGGGGGCCTCGTCGTGAACCCCGGCGATCTCGTGATGGGCGATGCGGACGGCGTGATCGCCGTGCCGGTGGATCGGCTCGACGCGCTGCTGCCGCTCGTGCGCGCACACGCGGACAAGGAAGCGGCGATCCGCGCGAGCAACGCGGCGGGCACGGCCGACCCGGAGCGCTTCAACGCGCTGCTGCGCAAGAAGGGCTGCCCGGTGTAAGCGCCGCCGGCGCATCGAGCGAATCCTTCGCGCGGCATAGGCCGCCGATGCCGCCCCGGCCGCGGCGGCATCGCCAGCACAACAATCAGGAGACGAGGCCATGCATCCCTATTCAAACACCGCCGACGCGCACGACGTGGCAGGCGCGAACCACGATGCGCTTGCACCGCACGCCGCACCCCACGCGGCGCTCGCACCCGACGCCCACGCGCGCCAGATCTCGGCGCGCCTCGACCGCCTGCCGCCCAGCGCGCCCGTGTGGCTGTTGATCGCCGCGCTCGCCATGGGCGGCTGGTTCGAGATCTACGACATGTTTCTCACCGCCTACATCGCGCCGGGGCTCGTGAAGGCGGGCATCTTCACGAAGACGACGGCGTCGCTGTTCGATCTGGGCGGCCTGGGCGCCTTCGTCGCGGCGCTTTTTCTCGGGCTCTTCATCGGCACGATTGGCGTGGCATTCGTTGCTGACCGCCTGGGCCGGCGCCGCGTGTTCGTCGGGGCGCTGCTCTGCTATACGTTCGCCGCCGTGATGATGTCGCTGCAAAGCGATCCCGTATGGGTCGTGTTCTGGCGCGTGGTCGCGGGCATTGGCGTGGGCGCGGAGCTTGTGACCATCGACGCGTATGTCTCGGAGTTCGTGCCTGCGCGCCTGCGCGGCCGCGCATTCGCATTCGTGCAGGCGATTCAGTACACCTCGATTCCCACCATTGCCTTTCTGTCGTGGCAACTGGTGCCGATCGCGCCGTTCGGCCACGACGGCTGGCGCTGGGTCGTGTGGATCGGCTGCTCGGGCGCGGTATTCGTCTGGCTGATCCGGCTCGGGCTGCCCGAGAGCCCGCGCTGGCTGATCCAGCACGGCCGCATGGCCGAAGCCGAGGCGATCGTCACGCGGCTCGAACGGCGCATCGAACGCGCGACGGGCAAGCCCTTGCCGGCTGCGGCGAGCGCATCTTCGAGCGCGCAGAACGTTGCGCAAGCAACGAGTCAGTCTGCGTCGAACGATGGCCCCTGGAGCAACCGCTATCGCCGCCGCACGGTGATGCTGCTGGTATTCAACTTCTTCCAGTCGATCGGCTATTACGGTTTTGCGAGCTGGGTGCCCACCTTGCTGGCGGAGAAAGGCGTGACGCTCACGCACAGCCTCTGGTATTCGTTTCTCATCGCCATTGCCAGCCCGCTCGGGCCGCTGCTCTCCATGCTGATCGCCGACCGCGTGGAGCGCAAATGGCTGATCGTGGGCTCGGCCGCCGCCATGGCCGTGCTCGGCGTGATTTTCGCGCAGCAGCGCGATCCCACGCTGCTCGTTGCGATGGGTCTCTTGATGACGCTCGCCGGCAATTGCATGACGTTCTCGTATCGCACCTATCAGGCAGAACTCTTTCCCACCCGGATGCGGGCACGCGCCATCGGGCTCGTGTATTCGGCGAGCCGCATCAGCGCGATGCTCTCGGGCTTCCTCATCGGTTTCTTTCTGCGGCATATGGGCGTGGCGGGCGTGTTCACGCTCATCGCAGGATCGATGTTCGTAGTCGTCCTGACGATTGGATTCTTCGGTCCGCGCTCGCGTGGCCTGAGTCTCGAACAGATCTCCGGATAACACCAGGCAGAAGGTTACGACATGTTCTATCTCGATCAACCGCCGCGCGTTATCGAAACGCGCGTGTTTTCCGCGATGCCCGAGCATTTTCGCCAGCGCGCTGTTGCGTCGGCATGGGCGAACGCCAACAAGGCAGGGCAGAGCGTCGACAGTTTCCTCGAAGGGCCGTCGTTCGACGCGCAAGGGCGCCTGTACGTGGTGGACATTCCGTTCGGCAGGATTTTTCGCATCGGCAAGGAAGGGGACTGGACGCTGGTCGCCCAATACGACGGCGAGCCGAACGGTCTCAAGTTTCACCCGGACGGCCGCATTCTGATTGCCGACTATCGCAACGGCATCATGCAGCTCGATCCGCAAACGGGGCGCGTGGAGCCGCTGCTGGTGTCGCGCAACGGCGAATCGTTCAAGGGCTGCAACGATCTCGCGATCGCCGCCAATGGTGACATCTATTTCACGGACCAGGGTCAAACGGGCCTGCAAGACCCGACGGGCCGCGTGTACCGCCTGAGCGCGGATGGCCGTCTCGACTGCCTGCTTGCGAACGGTGTGAGCCCGAACGGGCTCGTGCTCGACCCGTCCGGACGCGTGCTGTTCGTCGCGATGACGCGCGATAACGCGGTGTGGCGCGTGCCGCTGCTCGCGAACGGCGGCACCGCGAAAGTGGGGCGCTTCTGTTCGCTCTTTGGCACGAGCGGCCCCGATGGGCTCGCGATGGACGAAGCCGGCAACCTGTACGTCGCGCACGCGTCGCTCGGGCAGGTATTCGTGTTTGCTCCGAATGGCGAATGCATTGCGCGCGTGAAGTCGTGCGCGGGCGAGACGGTGACCAATCTGGCTTTCGGCGGAGCGCAGCGGCAGCACATTTTCATCACCGAATCGAAGAGCGGCAGCGTGCTCGTGGCCGACGTTGGCGTGCCCGGCATTGCGTTGCCGCGCGTCGCCTGAGAACGGCCGTTCGACCTCGCATCGGAATCATGTCAGATACGTTCAACCTGCGCGACTATCCGCTCGCCAATCACACCGCGCCGCGCGCCGCGGCGTCACCGCACATTCCGCGGCGTCTCGCGCGCGTGTTGTCGCTCGCGGACTTCGAAGTCATGGCGCGCCGCCATCTGCCGCCGCCGATCTTCGCCTATGTGAGCGGAGGCTGCGAGACCGACCGCTCGCTGCGCGAGAATCGCAGCGCGTTCGAGGACTACGACTGGGCGCCGCGCGTGCTGGTCGATACGTCGCAGCGCACGCTGGAGACGACGCTGTTCGGCCAAACCTATGCGGCGCCTTTCGGCATCGCGCCCATGGGCATCAGCGCGCTCACGGCGTATCGTGGCGACCTGATCCAGGCGCAAGCGGCGGCGCTCGCCAATGTGCCGATGATCATGAGCGGCTCCTCGCTCATCCGCATGGAGGAGATCTGCGCGGCCAACCCGCAGGCGTGGTTTCAGATGTACGTGCCCGGCGAGCCCGACAAGATCTCGGCGCTGCTCGAACGCGTGGCGAACGCGGGCTTTCGCACGCTGGTCCTGACCGCCGACGTGCCCGTGTCGGGCAACCGGGAGAACAACCTGCGCGCGGGCTTCTCGACGCCGCTGCGGCCCACGCTGCGGCTGGCGTGGGATGGCGCGACGCACCCGCGCTGGCTGCTGGGCACGGCGTTGCGCACGTTGTGGCGGCACGGCATGCCGCACTTTGAAAACTCGCGCACGGCGCGCGGCGCGCCGATTCTTTCGTCGAACGTGCTGCGCGACTTCGGCGCCCGCGATCATCTGAACTGGGAGCATGTGAAGCTGATCCGGCAGCAATGGCCAGGCAAGCTTGTCGTCAAGGGCATCCTGAATCCCGACGATGCGCGCCGCGCCCGCGAGCTTGGGGCCGATGGACTGATCGTGTCGAATCATGGCGGGCGTCAGCTCGACGGATCGATCGCGCCGCTGCGCGCGCTGCCCGCCGTGGTGGCCGCCGTGGACGACGCGTGCCCCGTGATGATCGACAGCGGATTCCGGCGCGGCGGCGACGTGCTCATGGCGCTCGCGCTGGGCGCGCGGGCGGTCTTTATCGGCAGGCCGTTCAACTACGCGGGCGCGGTGGCCGGGCAGGCGGGCATCCTGCATGCGTTTGCGATCGTCGCCGCCGAGATGATGCGCAACATGGCCCTGCTTGGCGTGTGCCGGCCCGACGAACTGGGCGCGAGCCATATGACTCGACGCGTCGGCTGAAAAATGCGAACCTGAATGCTTGGCGGAACCTGTGCCGTGATGCGGCATAATTTTGCAGGACGTCTCGCGGTTCCTTTAACAGCTCCCGATCGCCACGCCGACCCAATGGAACATATCTACGCAGCCGACGATACAGGTAACCTGATTCTGCTCGAGCACGTCAATCTTCGGGTGCCTGACCAGCTTCTCGCCACCACCTTTTACGTGAGCGGTCTCGGGCTCACGCGCGACCCGTTCATGATGACCGGCGTGAACAATATGTGGATCAATATCGGCCGATCGCAGGTTCATTTGCCGACCGGAGAAGCACAGCGCGTAAGAGGCAGCGTCGGTATCGTCGTCGGTGAGCTGGATGCGCTCGTCACGCGCCTGCAAGCGGTTGCGCCGCTGCTCAGCGACACGCAGTTCGCATGGGCCGAACGCGCGGGCTACGTTGAGGTGACCTGTCCATGGGGGAATCGCTATCACTGCCTCGATCCCCAGCGCCGCCCGGACTCGGCTCCGTGGTCGAAAATCGATTTGGGAATGGCGTTCGTCAAGCTCGATGTGCCGGTCGGCAGCGCTGCCCAGATCGCCGACTTCTATCGGGATGTTTTCCGCACGCCGGTTGCCGTGCAGGACCAGGACGGCGCGCAGTGCGCCGTGATCGGCGTCGGAACGCATCAGCAACTGCTCTATGCGGAAACTTCAGAGCCGATTCCCGAGTACGACGGGCATCACATTGCGGTGTACGCCGCGAGTTTTTCGGAGCCGTACGCGCGTCTGGCCGAACACGGCGTGGTCTATGGTGAAGAGCCCCATCAGTTCCGCTTTGCCAGCATCGTGAATCCTGCATCGGGCGCGCGTTGCTTCGAACTCGAACACGAAGTGCGGAGTTTGCATCACCCGCTTTATGCACGGCCACTGGTCAACCGGAATCCGCAACAGACCAACCGCCACTATCAACAGGGCGCCGATTCGCGCGGCGGCGCGTTTTGAAGCGACGCCTCAAGCGGCGCCGCCTGTAAAGCTGCCTGTTTGCCTGCTCAGTTGCGCGGCACGGTCATCGCGCGCGCTTAGCGCTCACGGCGCAAGCCTGAACGCACCGACTGTCGCGCGCAACCGTGCCGCCTGCTCGTCGAGCGCTGCGGCGGCCGCGGCAGCCTCTTCAACGAGCGCCGCATTTTGCTGGGTGACCTCATCCATCTGCGAAACCGCGCGATTGACTTCCTCGATGCCCGTGCTTTGCTCGACGGAGGCCGATTCAATCTCGCCCATGATGTCGCTCACGCGCGTGATGGAATGCACGATCTCCTTCATTCTTTCGCCCGCAAGCGCGACCTGACCCGTACCTTCGTCCACGCGTCCCACCGAAGCGCCAATGAGCGCCTTGATATCCTTCGCAGCCGACGCACTGCGCTGCGCGAGCGCGCGGACCTCTCCGGCGACGACCGCGAATCCGCGACCTTCCTCGCCGGCGCGCGCGGCCTCGACGGCCGCATTGAGCGCGAGAATGTTGGTCTGAAATGCAATGCCTTCGATGGTGCCGATGATCTCTTCGATTTTTCTCGATTCTTCGGCAATTCCCCGCATGGTCAGGATGACTTCGTCGACTGCGGACCCGCCCCGGCCCGTCGCATCGGAAGCGAGTGTGGCGAGTTGGCGAGCCTGCCGGGCGTTGTCTGCATTCTGCTTCACCGTGGCGGTCAATTGCTCCATGCTGGCCGCCGTTTCCTCCAGCGAGGCCGCCTGTTCTTCGGTACGTTGCGAGAGGTCGGTATTGCCGTGCGCGATCTCCGACGCGCCGGTTGCAATCGAGTCGCTCGATTGCTGAATGCCTTGAACCAGTTCTCGCAGCTTGCCGCGCATTTCGCTGAGCGCGTGGAGCAGGCTCGATCTGTCGCCAGCGTGAAGCTCGATGTGTGCAGCGAGATTGCCGGCTGCGATCTGCGCGGCGAATTCGGCAGCGTCGACAGGCTCACCGCCCAGCGCACGGCGAATGCCACGCATCATCGACCATGCCATGACGCCGACCATCGCGAAGATGAGCGAGGAGACGGCGAGCATGGTCCGCGCAACGCGCCAGAAAGCGGCGTCGATGTCGTCGTAGAAAAACCCCGTACCGATCCACCATTGCCATGCGGGAATGGCCACGACGCCCTGCAATTTGGGCTCCAGCGGGCTCGTCGGGGTGCGGTGGATCAGCACGTCGACGAGCGCGATATGGTTGACGGCGAGTCCCTGGGCGTAGGCCTGAGTATCGGTGAGGTCCCCGGAAGTCGTGCGGTTGCCGCCGGACTTCTTGCCAATCAAGTCCGCCACGGGATGGACGAGATTGATGCTGTCTGACGTCGTTACCCAGAAGTAGCTCTTACTGTTCGCATTCAGCTGACCGATGGCGGTTTTCGCCGCGGCTTGTGCATCCGCGCGCGTCATCTTCCCCTGGGATTCCAGCGACTGATAGTAAAGGACCAGGTGCTCGGCCTTCAGAAGCAGATTCTGGATCTGCTCCTGACGGCCCTCGACGAGCGCCTGTTTCAGTTGTGTCAACGTGATGGCGGCGATGCAAAGCAAACCGATGAGTGCGGTGCCGGCAAGTAAGGCGAGCTTGGTCGAAACTTTCATGTCTGGCGGATAGGCAGGATGGCGATAGGTGAAATTAACCAACTGGTTAACACTATCGGCATGAAGGGTTCGACTTTAATGCTCGCTATCCCTGGGTACGAGGGGTGTATGTCATACGATTTGTATACTGAATAGTTAATAACGCCGCTGTGGCGAACGTCAGTCTAAAAGCGGTCGATCATCCCCAGCTGAACGCCTCGCACGGAAGCGCCGGGCCAGGAAGGCGTAAGGCCGGTCACGTTCACGCCTTTCAGGGTGAATTCCGCTTGCCCGCGATTACGAAGCCAACCGGCGCTCGCGTAGAGCAGCACCCGCTTCGAGAGATCGTATTCGCATGCGGCGCTGAACTGGTCGGCATCGTTGTCGCCTCCTGAGCGGTCACGCAGCCAGGCATAGCCGAGCGACGCCCGAAAACGCGCGCTCGCCGCATAGCGCGCGGAGACGGACACGCCATCGTTGTGATATCGCGGCGTACCGCCGTCCCCGTTGAAATACGAAAGGAATCCGGTCAACGGGCCGAACGCATAGGAGACGCCGCCCAGGTTCGCGCGCAGTGCGCCGCTACCGTGGGTTTGCTGGTGCGCGTACGAGAGGCGCAATGAGCCTTCGTGCCACGAGAACGTTTCGATGTGGCCGGCGAGTCCGTTGCCGTCGCCATCCGTTGCGTCGCGCAGCGAAGCCATGATCGTGGTGGAAAAGCCGTGCACTTCGGGCGAAAGATACGTGAGCGCATTGCTTTCGTAGGGCGTGATCTTCGAGAGATTGTTCAGGCCCGAGGCGATCGTGCCAGCACCGAATGCATCGAGCTGACCCTTGAATGGGATATAGATCGGAGAATATTGGCGGCCCATGCGCAGCGTGCCGTAGGGCGTGCCGACACCGATCCACGCTTGACGGTTGAACAGGGTGTTCGCAACGGCGAGGGTGCCGTCAGCGGAGCTGAAACCGTTTTCAAGGTCGAACAGAATCTTGACGCCGTCGCCGATATCCTCGGCGCCGCGCACGCCGAAGCGCGAGCCGCGATACGCACCGGAATCCATGCGGGCGACGTAACCCGCGCCAGGGTTCGTGACTTCGATGCTCGTGTCGATCGAGCCATAAAGCGTCACGGTGCTTTGTGCGTGGACGGCGGCGGCGTGAGCCACGAGCGCGGTTGCAGCGACGCCGAAGCGCAACGCGCAGGGTACGAGAAAAGAATGACGCATGGGTAAAGCAGAAAAGGGAGGGCGCGGCACACCGGCGATCGGCATGCCGACCCTCCCGAATACGGTCTGGTTCGACGCTTACTTCTGATCAGGCAATGCGTAAGCAATCACGTAGTCGCCGCGATCCGGCGACTGGCGCGCGCCGCCCGCCGAAATGACGATGTACTGCTTGCCGTCGACGGTGTAGCTCATCGGCGTCCCCTGGCTGCCGACCGGCAGACGCGCCTTCCACACTTCCTTGCCCGTCGAGCTATCGAAGGCGCGCAGGTAGTAGTCCTGGGTCGCCGCGAAGAATACGAGGCCGCCACCCGTCGTGAGCGAGCCGCCAATGGTCGGCATGCCGATGGGCGAGGGCATCTGCATCTGCACGCCGTAGAGGCGCGTGTCCTTCACCGTGCCGAGCGGCACTTGCCATGCGATGCTGCGCGTCTTCAGGTCGACGGCAGTGAGGCTGCCGAACGGCGGCTTCTGGCAGGGAATGCCGAGCGGCGAGAAGAAGCGGTCCTTGAGCACCGAGTACGGCGTGCCGCCAAGCGGCACCGCGCCCATGCCGGCGTTCACGGCTTCGTTGCCGTCCGAGGCGCCGCTGCGGTTCTTTGCCTTCTCGAGATGGACCCACAGACCGAGGCGCATGTCGTTCACATAGATCATGTCCGCGTTCGGGTCGTACGAGAGGCCGCCCCAGTTCATGCCGCCGAGCGAGCCCGGGAAGCTGAGCGAGCGGTCGGTGTCCGGCGCGGTGAAGAGACCGTCGTAGCGCATGCCGCGGAAGATCACGCGGCACATGAGCTGGTCGATCGGCGTGACGCCCCACATGTCCGAGTCCTTGAGCACTTCGGCGCCGATCTGCGGCATGCCCACGGAGAGCGGCTGCGTCTTCGCGTAGGGCTCGTTGGGAATCGTGGCGGGCTTGACCGGATGCTCGATGACCTTCGTGAGCGGCTTGCCGGTGAGGCGGTCGAGCACGAACAGTTGGCCCATCTTGGTGCCGACGATGAGGGCCGGCACGCGCTTGCCGTCCTGCATCGGGAAGTCGATGAGCGTGGGCTGCATCGGCACGTCGTAGTCCCAGAGATCGTGGTGAACGGTCTGGAAGTGCCACTTTTCGGCGCCTGTGGTGGCGTCGAGCGCGAGAATCGACGCGCCGTACTTCTCGTCGAGCGCGGTGCGCTTCACGCCCCACAGGTCGATCGCCGCGTTGCCCACCGGCATGTAGACGGCGTTCGACGTCGCGTCATAGGTCATCGGCGCCCACACGTTCGGCGTCGAGCGCGTGAAGATCTTGCCCTGCGCCGGCTCGGCGTGGTCGTCCGGATTGCCCGGATCGAACGCCCACTTCATCTTGCCGGTCATCACGTCGAAGCCGCGGATCACGCCGCCCGGCATGTCGAGCGAGACGTTGTCGGCCACCCGGCCACCCGTGACCACGGTCGTGCCCGCGACCGTCGGCGCGGACGTGAGCTGGTACAGCGGACTCTTCGCTTTGCCGAGCCCCGCCTTCAGGTCGATGATGCCGTGGTCGCCGAAATCGTCGCAGAGCTTGCCCGTGTCGGCGTCGAGCGCGACGAGTTTCGCGTCGATCGTGTTCATGAAGATGCGACGGCGGCAGGCGGCCGCATCGGTTCCATCGGCCGGGGCGGCAATCGGCGACACCGGCGTCGATCCGGCGACGGTGGGCTGCACGAGCGGCCTCGTCGCGTCGAAGTAGGCGAGGCCGCGGCAGCGCACCCAAACCGTGGTTTTGGTCGGGAATTCATGACGCCACTTTTGCGTGCCGGTGGCGGCGTCCACGGCGATCACGGTGTTGTGCGGCGAGCACAGGAACAGCGTCTTGCCGACCTGCAGCGGGGTTTCCTGGTCTTCCGAGCCGCCGCCGTCGGGGCTCATCGGCGTGTCGCCGGTGTGGAAGGTCCACGCAACCTGAAGGTTCTTCACGTTGTCGCGGTTGATCTGCGCATTGCCCGCGAAGCGGTCGCCGCCGGCCGAGTGGCCGTAGGCGGTCCAGTCTTCGGTGCCGGTGTTGCCGGCCGTGGGCGTGGGCGTTTCGGCGCCGAATTTGCCGTGTGGGACGAACATGCCGTAGCCGAACGCGACGTTGCAGGCGAGCAGCACGGCGGCAAGGCCCCAGGCCGCGCCGCGCGCCGGCGTCTTGCCTTCGCCCCGGCGCAGCGCGGGCCAGGCTGGCGCGAGCAGCATGCCGATCATCGAGAACATGAAGATGCGCGTGTTCAGCGGCCAGAAGTCGAAGCCGGCTTCCCACACGGCCCATAGCGCCGTGGCGATCAGCAGGACGAGGTAGATGACGAACGCACTGGAGCGGCGCCGTGCGAGCTGCACGCCGGTTGCGCAGAGCGCGAGACCCGCCAGCAGGTAATACCCGCTGCCGCCGCGCGCGATGAGCATGCTGCCGCCGATGGTGAAGTAAAGCCCCAGGAGCAGGCCGGCGAGACCTGCCAGGGTAAAGCCGATCCGGGCCGGAGCGGGGATCGGTTCTGTGTTCGCTTGCTTGGACATACCAGTGTAAGTCGCCTAAATTAACTAAGTGGTACATTTTATGATTAAATTGGCGAGTTCGCCCGAGAAGTTGCATCGGGGGAGGTCGGCACGCTCGTGCTTGCCGGTCAAGACAACTCGATTGTTTCGTATCACTAAGTTATGGCGGGCAAGGAGGAGTCGGTAGGCTGCCTCTCGGTGCAAACCCGGCAAGTGAGCGTTTATCGCACGCGCGCGTGCGATAAACGCGCGCCACGGCCGTTCGAAATATTGCTGTCCGACCGGCGTCAGCCTATCCTTGGGCGACTCGGGCTGCTTGTGTTCAGTGCTCCTTCGGCGCAAATAGCCTGATGTCTGTACATGGAAAAAGGTGTCACGATGAGTTCGACCTTGAAGCAGCCCTGCATCATTTCCGTCGCCATTACGGGTTCCGTGCCGCGCAAGAAGGACAACCCGGCCGTGCCGATTTCGGTGCCAGAGCAGATCGAAAGTACGCACGAGGCCTATGAGGCGGGGGCGACACTCGTGCACCTGCATGTGCGTGACGAAGAGGAGCGCTCCAGTTCCGATCGCAGCCGTTTCGCAGCGCTTCAGGAGGGCATCCGCAAGCACTGCCCGGACATCGTCATCCAGTTTTCGACGGGCGGACGCGGGCGCTCGTTCGAGCAGCGCGGCGCGATGCTCGATTTGCGACCCGATATGGCATCGCTGGCCACCGGCTCGGTGAATTTTCCGACCATCGTCTACGAAAACCCGCCGGATTTCGTGCGCTCGTTAGCGCAGACGATGCTCGACCTCGACGTGAAGCCCGAAATCGAAATCTTCGATCTGGCGATGCTTTACAGCACCGTGGATCTGGTTCAGCAAGGTCTTCTGAAGGAGCCCGTGCACGTGCAGTTCGTGTTTGGCGTGAAGAACGCATTGCCAGCCCGGCGCGAAATCCTTGAATTCGAAGTCGCTCAACTGAACAAGCTGCTGCCGACGGCAACGTGGACTGCCGCGGGTATTGGTCGCCATCAGCTGGAGGTGAACCGCTGGACGCTCGAAATGGGCGGCCACTGCCGCACGGGTCTCGAGGACAACGTGCGCTGGGATAAGGACACGCTCGCGAAAAGCAATGCTCAGTTGGTTGAGCGAGTGGCTGCGCTGTGCGGCGAATTTGGGCGGCCGGTTGCTACGGCGAAACAGGCTCGCGAGATTCTGGCGCTTAGGCCTGTGGGTGATCAGGCGAGTTCGTGATGTTTGCGAGCATTGCAGGACTTTGATCCGCCGGGGCCCGCCCAGCGATCAGGGCGTCTCGCATCCCATGGTGGGTGTCAGCGCGCGCAAACGAAAAATGCCGCCTGGAATGGCGGCATCGTGTTTGCGAGCCTTCGCGTTCGGGTGGCCGTGTTGCAGAACGACCCCTGTGGCGACGCTTATTCGTGCCCCTGCCGCATGAACGGCGCACCGATAGCCGCGACGAGCAGCAGCACCGCGATGACGACGAGTCCGTAGCGCGTGCTGCCCGTGGTCTGTTCGATCACGCCCATGACCGATGGCCCGACGAAGCCGCCCACGAGTCCGCACGTGTTGATGATCGCGAGCCCGCCTGCGAGCGCCGCGCCTTTGAGCCGCGACGACGGGAATACGAACACGATCGACTGCACGACGAAGAACATCAGCGCGGTGAGCGAGAAGCCGACGAGGCCAAGGACCGGCCCGCTCGACGCGGCGAGCAGCATGCCAGCGGCCATGACGACGAGACCGACGACAAGCAGCAGCCGTCCGCGGCGTGCCGTGCTTGCGTATTGGGGCAACCATGCCGCACCTACTGCTGCAACGACCCACGGCAGCGAATTGAGCGAGCCGATCTGCAGCGGGGTGAGCTTGCCATACGTTCCGATAATGCCGGGCAGAAAGAAGATCACCGTATAAATAGCGATCTGGTGGCAGAAGTAAATGAAGATCGCGAGCCACACCTGGCCATCGCGCAGCGCACCAAGGAACGTGTGCCCGCCGGTGGCTGCATGGCTCCCGGTTTCGGTGCCGAGGCGCTGTCGCACCTCCTGCGCCTGCGCCGGGGTGAGCCACGCCGCGGATTCCGGGCCGTCAGGCAGCTTCTTCCAGACCACGAATGCGAGCAGGATTGCGGGCACGCCTTCGATCAGGAACATCCACTGCCAGCCCTTGAAGCCCAGGATCCCGTCCATTTCCAGCAGTGCGCCGCCCAGCGGCCCGCCCACGATATTGGCGAGACACACGCCAAGCAGAAAGTAGCCAATGGCCCGTGCGCGGTCTTCCTGACCAAACCAGTAGGTCAGGTACAGCATCACGCCGGGAAAGAGGCCCGCTTCCGCCGCACCCAGCAGCACACGCATGACGTAGAACGAGACTGGCCCCTGCACGAAGGCCATCGCGGCCGAAAGCACGCCCCACGTCACCATGATGCGCGCGATCCAGAAGCGCGCGCCCACGCGATGCATGATGAGGTTGCTCGGCACCTCCAGCAGGGCATAGGACAGAAAGAAAAGACCGGCGCCCAGCCCATACGCGGCCGCCGAGATGTGCAGATCGACGGCAATGTGCGCCTTGGCAAGCGCAATATTGGTTCGGTCAACGAAGCTGATGACGTAGGCCAGCACGAGCAACGGCATCAGCTTGCGAAACAGCAATGCGGTCAGTGTGCGATCGGCCGGGCGCGACAGCGAGGCGCCGCAAGCATGAGCGGTAGGCATGATCGGAAGTCTCCAAGGCACGCCGGCGGCTTGTGCCGGCGTGGCGACCCGGGTGGTCAGTTGAAAGGGGCGGTCGGGACAGGCAGCTCAGTAGATTCAGAACGCCGTGTCCCTCGCGCCCTTCAGTTCCAGTATGTCGCGTGCTTCGGCAGGCGTTGCCACATCGATGTTAAGGGCGTCGAGCACGGCGCGGATGCGCAAGACCTGTTCCGCGCTCGACGCGGCGAGCTGGCCTGGCCCGATCCAGAGCGAATCCTCGAGACCCACGCGCACGTTCGAGCCCATGGCGGCGCCAATGGTCGCGAGCGGAATCTGGTTGCGTCCCGTACCGAGGACCGACCAGCGAAAGCGCTCGCCAAACAGGCGTTGCGCTGTCCGGTGCATGTGCATCAGGTCCTCGGGGTCCGCGCCAATGCCGCCGAGAATGCCGAACACCGTCTGCACGAACACGGGGCCCGTCACGAGACCCCGGTCGACGAAGTGCTTGAGATTGTAAAGATGGCTGATGTCGTAGCACTCGAATTCGAAGCGGGTGCCGTTCGCCGCACCGATACGCAGGATGTTCTCGATGTCCTGATAGGTGTTCTTGAAGATGAGGTTGCGGCTGTTTTCCAGATGCTCGCGCTCCCAGTCGTGCTCGAAATCCTTGAATCGCTCCAGCATCGGGAAGAGGCCGAAGTTCATCGAGCCCATGTTGAGCGACGCCAGCTCTGGCTTGAAGGTGGTGGCCGGACGCATGCGTTCCTCGACAGTCATATGCGGACTGCCGCCCGTGGTGATATTGATCACCGCGTCGGTGGCCGCGCTGATCTTCGAGAGGAACGGGCGAAACAGTTCGGGGTCCTGAGAGGGCCGCCCATCGCGCGGGTCGCGCGCGTGGAGGTGCAGAACTGCAGCACCGGCGCGAGCGGCGTCGATGGCTGCCGTGGCGATCTCGTCGGCGGTGACGGGCAGATGCGGCGACATGCTCGGCGTATGGATCGCGCCGGTGGGCGCGCAGGTGATGATGGCTTTGGCTCGCTTGGCCATGGGGTCTCCTTGCTCTTCCTGATTGGGGTGGGGCGGCTGCCCGGTTCGACGTGAGCGCGACGACCTAGCTGAGTGCCTGCGTGAGGCCGTCGACGACGAGTTCCTGGCCGTGCACGTTCGCGGCCTGATCGCTGCAGGCAAAGCGCACCATGCAGGCGATGTCGCGCATGGTCACCATGCGGCCCAGTGCGGCCTGCGAGGTGTAGCTGCGCGTCACGTCCTCGAGCGGCTTGCCGAGCGAAGCCGCCTTGGCCGCGATCACGGCGCGGATGCGTGGGCCGTCGACGGCGCCGGGCAACACGGTGTTCACACGAATGCCCTGCGGCCCGAGTTCGAGCGCCAGCGACTTCGTAAAGCCCACCACGGCCCACTTCGAGGCCGAGTAGGCCGAGCGCCCCGGCATGCCCAGATGTCCCGCTGCCGACGAGAGGTTCACGATTGCCGGCGCGCGACCGTTGCGCAAGCGCGGCACCGCGGCCCGCGCGCAGAGGAACTGGCCGGTGACGTTGACGGCGAGCGTGCGTTCCCAGTCGGCAAGCGTCAGCGTTTCGACACCGCCGGTCGGGCCGGCCACGCCCGCGTTGTTGACGAGCACGTCGAGACCGCCGAGCGTTGCGTCAATGCGCTCGAAGAGCGCCGCGACGTCGCCTTCGTTCGAGACGTCCGCCTTGATGGCGAGCACGCCGGGCAACTCGGCCGCGATGCGCTCCAGACTTTGCCCCGCAACGTCGCAGACGGCCACGCGCGCACCCGCTTCCACGAAGGCTCGCGTGATTTCCAGTCCGATGCCGTCCGCGCCGGCCGTGACCAGCACGCGTTTGCCGACAAGCGATTCATCCTTCCACATGTGTTCTCTCCGTCAATAGATCGTGACCGGATTGAATGTTATAACTGTGATCACAGATCTCATATCGGGCATACCCTATGTGCTATGATCTGCTCATGGCTCTGAACGAACTCGTGACCCCGCTGACGCGCCAAACGCTCAGCCGTGACGTCTACGCGCAACTGCGCGAACTCCTGATTACCGGCCAGATGATGCCGGGCGAGCAGATTTCGCTGCGCAATATCGCAACGGCGCTTGGCGTTAGCGTGATGCCGGTGCGTGAGGCGGTGCACCGGCTGGTGGCCGAGCAGGTGCTCGAGCTCACACCCAACCGGGCGTTGCGCGTATCGACCATGAGCATCAGCCAGTTCGGCGAGATCACGCAGATCCGCGTGAACGTGGAGGGCCTCGCAACGGCACAGGCGGCCGCACGGATCGGGAAAGAAGACCTGTCGCGCCTGCAGGCGCTGCACGAACGCTTTGCCGAAGAAATGCAAAAGGCGAAGCCCGACGGTGCGAAGGTGATCGCGATGAACCAGGCGTTTCACTTCGCCGTCTACGAAGCGGCGCGCATGCCCATGCTGCTGCAGATGATCGAGACGCTGTGGCTGCGCATCGGGCCGATTCTCAACTACGACCTGCGCTCAGGTTCGAAGCGCGTGGGCGAGCGCGTTGCCGTCAAGCACCACGACAAGCTGCTCGACGCGCTGCGCAAGGGCGACGGCGACGCGGCCTGCGCGGCGTTGCGCGGCGATATCGAAAGCGCGGCGGCTTATATCGTGTCGGCGGGCGTGCTGCTCAGCGCGGATGCCGGCGGGGCGGTCCCGGTTGCGGCATCGAGCGCCAAAGTGGCAAAGCCGCCAAAGCGGGCAAATCCGGCAAAGCCGCCGCGGGCTGCGCGTGCGAAGGCCGAGTCGTCCGACGCCTGAGCGCAAGCTGGAGGGGCCGCCCGAATGTGCTGCCTGCGGGAAGGGTTATTTCCTATTGGATACACTCGCGCTTTTGCTTTATCATCCGCTCGCGTTGTTGCGTGAGCAACGATTTTGCTGAATAGCTGAAAACGCAAAGCATGGCGACGTTAGGCCTTTAAGACTTTGTTTCGCTGAAACAGGCACCGAAGCCTGAACCTGCCATGAATGGCGGTTCAGGCTTTTTTTATTGCGAGAACAATAACTTGACGCTTGAAGACGTTCCGATTGGATTGCTATGGTCGAGCAAAGGCACTTACGAGTGCCTGGGCCGCAGCTCGCTCGCCGGTGCGAGGCATGCTATCGATCGTATCAACCGCTCGGGCCGTTATGGATTCCGTTTGTGCGCGCGCGAATACGATCCGCGAGGCGGGGCCGAAGCCTATCGCGACGGCGCGGCCGCTTTGCTCGAGCAGGGCGTGCGGCATATCTTCGGCGCATCGACGTCTGCGAGCCGCAAGGACATCATTCCCGACCTCCAGCAGCACGGCGCGCTGCTCTGGTATTCCTGTTCCTACGAAGGTTTCGAGAGCAACGAAAACGTCGTTTATCTGGGCGCCACGCCGAATCAGGCTCTGCTGCCCCTGCTGCGATACGCTCTGCACGCATACGGCAAAACCGCCTTCCTGATCGGCTCGAACTACGTCTGGGGTTGGGAGAGCAACCGCATTACGCGCGAAGTGCTGCAGATATCGGGCGGCGAGGTGCTGGGCGAACGCTATCTGCACCTTGGTTCGACCACGGGTATCGACGAACTCGTCGACGCACTCCTGGTCCGTCCGCCCGCGTTCGTTCTCAACAATCTGGTTGGCGAGTCGTCATATGCGTTCCTGCAAACGCTCGATGCAGCGAGCCAGCGCCTCGGACTGCGCCTGCCCGTGCTCAGTTACGACCTGACGGAAGCCGAACTGGAGAAGATCGGTCCGCTGGAGGCGCTGTCGCTCCTGACGGCCGGTCCGTTTTTCGAAGAGTCCGCGCCGGAATTCACGCGGCGGCAGTACGCTGGGCACGGGCAAATGCGGCTGTCCCACTTTTACACCGGCGCGCATGTCTCGATCGAACTCTTTGCAGAGGCGCGTGCGGCGTGTGGCAACGACGACCCGGGCCAGTTGCTTGCCTGGCTCTATGAGAGGCCTGTTGCAACCTCAATCGGCGCGATCCAGCTTTGCTCACGCAATAACCACGGTGCGCTGCCTTGCCATATCGCCGAACTCGCGGGCAACCGTTTTCGCATCGTTCACACCGAACCTCATCCGATCGAGGCGGACCCGTATCTGACCCAAACCGACTTGAGAACCTTCGAAAGCTTGTCGGTCGATTCGACCCGCCCGCGTTTAAGAATCGTGAAATGAAGCCGACCATCAACGCACCAGACTTCGGACACCAGCGCGTCGCGCTGGTCGACTGCAGCGAACGCCATCTGGCCAGCCTCGAAAAGAGTCTTCAGCGGCTCGGTATCCGCTGGTTCACCGTGCACGGCGACACGCCAGCGTCAATCGACGATTGCTTCGCCGCCATCGTCGAACTGGACACATTCAACAGTCCATCCGTTGCCGAGCGCCTGCGTGCACAGGGCGTGCCGATCTGTGCGTTGACGCGCCAGGAAACGCTTTCGCAGATCCAGCGCGGTGTGGCGCTCGGCGCCACGGCGATGCTGCATCCGCCGATCACGCAGGGCGCGGTCTATACCGCACTCATGATGGCGTTTGCGCTCGGCGAGCGGATTAGCGCACTGCAGGCGCGAAACACCGGGCTGCAGAAAAAGATCGAGGGCTATCCGCTCGTCGCGCAGGCCGTTGCATACCTGGTCGGGAAACACAGCCTCACCGAGAAAGAAGGCTACGAACGGCTGCGTTCGAGCGCAATGGCCACGCATCGAAGCATCGTCGAGGTGAGCGAGGAAATTCTCCGTCACGCAGCCGCCGTGCGCCTCGCGTCATCATGAACGACTGAGGGCGAGCCGGAAGGCAACGGAACCAGAGAGGCCTCGGTAATCAGTAATCCTATATACGTCTAACTTTGCTTGGCTAATAGGCGCTATCGCCCGTTGAGAAATGAAAGAGAAAGGAATCGTTGTGCATCGAGTTAGCAGAAACCACCTCATCTATGCAATGGGCCCGGGGAACGCTCCCGCTTTGACCGTAAAGGACGGCGAGCGGGTCGTATTCGAGACCTGTGATTGCTTCGAGGATCAGATCCGATCCGCCGACACACCGTACACCGGGCTCGACTGGAGTCGCATCAATCCGGCGACGGGCCCGGTCTATGTGGACGGCGCGCAACCGGGGGACGTCCTCGCCGTTCAGATCGAACGAATCGTACTTGGCAAGCAGGCGGTCATGATGACGGCGCCGGGCCTCGGAGTCTGCGGCGATGAGATCACGGCGCCGTCGATCCGCGTGATTCCCGTGGAAGGTGGCTTCGGCACGCTGCCCCAAGGCGTACGCGTGCCGCTCAACCCGATGATCGGTGTCATCGGCACGGCCCCGTCCAGTGACTCAGTGTCATGCGGCGTTCCGGACGCGCACGGCGGAAACATGGACTGCAAGATCATCACTGAAGGCACGACCCTTTATCTGCCAGTCAACGTGCCCGGCGCACTATTGGCACTGGGCGATTTGCATGCCGCCATGGGAGACGGCGAAGTCTCCGTTTGCGGGATGGAGATAGCCGGCGAAGTCACCGTCAGCATTTCAGTGCTCAGGGACCGTGTGCTCCCGACACCGATGGCCCAGACGGCGGACACCCTCTATACGATCGCATCCGCTCGTTTGCTGGATGACGCAGCCAATCTGGCTGCGCGCAATATGGTCAGCTTCATTGCAGGTGAGACGGGGCTCTCGACAGATGACGCAGTCAATTTGCTGTCAGTCGCCGGCGATCTGCAAATCTGTCAGGTCGTTGACCCTCAGAAAACATGCCGCTACGCACTGCCCAAATCGATCGCGGAGCAGCTCGGAATCGTCCTCTAGGAAACACTATGTCAATCGAAAGAGAATTCGGATATACGCAGGAGCTCAAGCGCGCACTCACCGTTTGGGATCTGGTCATCTACGGGATGATTTTCATGGTGCCAATCGCGCCATTCGGTGTCTTCGGCTACGTTTATCAGGACGCGCGAGGCATGGTGCCGCTCGCCTATCTGATTGGCATGGTCGCGATGTTCTTCACCGCCATGAGTTACTGGGCGATGTCACGGGCATTCCCGGTTGCTGGCTCGGTTTACGCCTACGCCCAACGTGGCATTCATGAGACGGTTGGCTTCTTTTCGGGCTGGCTGATCCTGCTTGACTATATTCTCGTTCCGGCGCTTCTGTATCTCGTGAGCGCCGAGGCGCTGCGGCCGATCCTCCCGCAAGTGCCGGACTGGCTGTGGCTAGTGGGATTTATCGGCATCAACACGCTGATCAACTTCGTTGGCGTAGAGTTCACCGCGAAGGCGAACCGGTACATCCTCGTGGCTGAAGGCATCATCCTCGCCGTGTTTATCGTGCTGGGTCTGATTGCACTCTATTCGGGCGATCATCCCACGGGTCTCACATTGAAACCGCTCTACGATGCGGACAAGTTCAGTGTGTCAGTGGTGGTCGGAGCCGTATCGATCGCGGTCCTTTCGTTTCTGGGATTCGACGGCATTTCTACTTTGTCCGAGGAGAGCAGGGACGGGGTTGACAGCGTAGGTAAGGCATCGCTTTGGGCCCTGCTGGTGGTGGGCTCGCTATTTATCCTGCAGACGTGGGTTGCGGTCGATCTTGCGCGTGGAACGACGTTCTCCAGTACCGATGGGGCGTTCTATGACACGGCGGCGATTGCAGGCGGCCCCGCGCTGCGCTACGCGACCATTTGGGCCACGGCGCTTTCGTGGGGCATTGCCAACGCGCTTGTCGCGCAAGCGGCCATTTCGCGGATCTTGTTCGCGATGGGTCGTGATCGCAAGCTGCCACACGTGCTCTCCAAGGTTCATCCCAAGTACCAGACGCCTTACGTGAGCACGATTCTCGTCGCGGTTGTGTCGCTTGTGGTCGGCCTCGCTTTCCTCGGGCGGATCGATGAACTCAGCAGCATCGTCAACTTTGGCGCGTTGACGGGTTTCTTCGTACTGCATCTGTCGGTCATTAATCACTTCATGATCCGGCAGCGATCGAAGCGATGGATGCTCCATCTGGTGTTCCCGCTCATTGGCCTTTTTATTATCGGCTACGTCCTGTTCCTGATGGACTGGCGAGCAAAGGCGATCGGCCTGGCCTGGCTAGCGGCCGGAGTTGTCTACTACCTTGTCAACACCCGTCTGTTCCGGCGAGGCGTCAGTATGGAGCTGTGACGTGCGCCTGGCGACTTTGCCTGGCTCGGGCGCACCAGGCGGGAAAACCTGGTGCGTCTGAACGCCCGTCACGCGCGCCATGCTTCATTGTTTGATGCGCACTAACGCATCGACAGCCAGTACGCCGTCGCCTTCACGCCTGATCATCACGGGATTGACTTCGGCTTCGACGACACAAACATCGGGAAGGGTGGCCAGTCGAGACATGGCCACCACCGCTCTGGCGAGAGCATCCATGTCGCCGCGTGGTTTGCCTCGATAGCCCTCGAGCGCGCGCAGTCCCTTGACTTCGGCAACCATCGCCCGTGCTTCGTCGAAATCGACGGGCGCCAGCCGCAACGCTCGATCGCGGTAAAGCTCGGTATAGACGCCGCCGGCCGCGAGCATGACGACCGGGCCCACCTGCGCATCGAGCCGATAGCCGATCAGCGCCTCGCCGAGGCCCCGGGTCATCGGTTGCACGAGGACGCGCTCGACCGCGACATCGGGCACGTGCTTTCCCACGTTCTCGACAATGCGAGCAATTGCTGCGCGCAACTGGGCGCCGTCGCTGATACCGAGTTCGACACCGCCAACATCCGTCTTGTGAGGCAGCCGCTCAGAGAGAACTTTGACCGCGAGCGGGTAGGCAAGACCTTCGGGCAACGCTGCGGCTTCGCTGACTGAGATGGCTGATGCCGGTGCATGCGCAACACCCACTCGAGCGAGCTGCTCGTACGCCACGAGCTCGTCGAGCAGTAAGGCATCCTCATATTTCGTAGTGCTTTTCTCCTCCGCGTTTTGCCGCGAGAAGGGCTTCGGCGCGCGTCTCGATGCTGCGGCGGCGATGGCATCGGCGCAAGCCTCAGGGGTCCGAAAACACGGCACGCCCGCTTCAGTCAGTCGCAGCAGCGCCTCCGGCGCTTCTGGCACGACAAACGCGGCCAGCGGGAGCAACGCCGGGTCAGCCGTCCCGCTATCGATAATCGGGCGAACCACGAGTTCTGGTGCGAAGCGAGCGGAAGATCCTGCGACGGCAATGACGAGATCGAATTCCGGTGCCGTACGAAGCACACGGAGCGCGGCGCTCATGACGTCATAACGGGTGCCCGCAAGTGTCAGGTCGACGATGCGCCCGCTGGACACGTCCACGCCCGCACTCGCGAGCCGCGCGAAGGTTTCTTCACGGGGCTGCACGACATCGATGCCGCGAACACCCAGTTGATCGACCACCATGGCCGCGCCGCCGCCGGTCGTGGTCACCACCGCGACACGCGGCACGCGCGCAGCTTCGCGGGAGCGGGGCAACGGCATTTGCCGGAGCAGGGGGAGACTTTCGAGAAATGCTTCGAGCGTGTCGACGCGAGCGATGCCGCAATCCTTGAGGAACGCGTCGGCAACATCGTCTTCGCCGGCCAGCGCGCCGGTGTGGGAGACAGCAAGCTCTGCTGCCGCCGCGGAGCGCCCCAGTTTGTAGGCCACGACGGGCTTCCCGCGCTCGGCCGCCGCCAGGGCGAAGGCGCGCAGTTTGTCGGCATGACGCAGCGTTTCGAGAAAGAGCATGTAGCCGGTGATGGCGGGGTCGTCGAGCGTTGCGGCGCAGATTTCGCCAACGCTCAGGTCGACTTCGTTGCCAACGGAAACCAGACCCGCAAAGCCAACGCCTTTGGCTTTGCCGCGCGAGAGCAGGCCGCCGATCATGCTGCCGCTGTGAGAGGCCACAAACACGCCGCCAACAGGAAGATCCGGCTCGGCAAAAGCGGCATTGGCCGTCAATGCGAGCTTGGTGCGCACGTTCACCATACCGAGACCGCTCGGCCCGAGAACACGAATGCCCGTGCGCGCGACGATGTCACGCACGCGCTGTTCGCGTGCTGCGCCGTCCGGGCCCGTCTCAGAGAAACCCGCGGCGAGAATGGTGGCCACGGGAATGCCGAAGTTCGCACATGCCTCGAGCGCGTCGATTGCGGCTTCCGTTGGCGTGAGGATGAACGCGTGCTCCGGAATTTCGGGCAGATCCGAGACACGATGCCAGGCGCGTTCCCCCTGCACAACGTCGCGGTTCGGGTTGATCGGGTAAATGCGCCCTTCGTAGCCCGCCTGCCGGATAAAGCGCAGCGGTCTGCCCGCCGTCTTTGCCGGGTCGTCCGATGCCCCGATCAGCGCGACGCTTTCGGGCGCCAGCACACAGCGTGCGAGGGATATGTCACGTACGGCAGTGCGGGGAGTCGGCTCCATCGTCTCATTCATGCTCATGTTGTCCCTTCACTTGCGCGGGTCGAAACGGCGTTCGAACACGCCTTCGGCGATACGGTTCTTGAGTACTTCGATCGATCCACCAGCAATCATCCAGCCGCGCGTTCGTCGCACGCAGTATTCCACCAGCGACTCCTGACTGTAGCCCATGCCACCCATCACTTGAAGCGCCTCGTTCGAGACCTCCCAGCCGGCCAGGTTGCATGCGAGCTTGGCAAGCGCCGTGTCGTTGGGCGACGGCAGCGTGCCGCGCGCAACGTTTGCGGCCTTGTAGAGCAGCAATTGAGCGGATTCCAGCTTGAGTGCCATATCGGCGAATTTCCACTGAATGCCCTGAAACTCGCACAACGGGTGGCCAAACTGCTCCCGCATGGCAGCATGCTCGCGCGCGAGATTGAACGCGTGACGGCCCAGGGCCAGAGCCCGTGACGCATTGCCTACGCGCTCGACATTAAAGCCGGAGATCTGCTTCTTGAAGCCGCCTGGCCCGAGCAGGACGTTCTCGGCCGGAATGCGGCATTCCTCCATGTACAACTGCGACCACGGTTCGCCGCTCATGAAGCAGGACGGATTGCCGACCGTGAATCCAGGTGTGCCTTTTTCGATCAGAACCGAGCCGATGTTGCCCGTTCCCGGCCCGAAGCGGCAGTAAATCAGGAAGAGGTCGGCCTCGGGGCTGTGTGTCGAGAAGATCTTCGTGCCGTTGATGACGTACTCGTCGCCTTCTTCGCGCGCGGAGGTGCGCAGTTCGGTGACGGCCGAACCCGCGCCGGGCTCGGTCATGCCGAGCGCGATGACCTTGCGTCCGCTGAGCAGATCCTTGAGGTAGCGGCGCTTCTGTTCCGCGCTCGCATACTCGACGAAAGTGCGAATCGGACCGAAGTTGCCGGCCTGCACGACGTCCGCGCTCTTGGGGCAGACCAGTGCGATTTCCTGGATCGCGATGACGGCGTCCATCAACGTTCCGCCCTGGCCGCCGTCCTCCTCGTCCATCGTAATGCCGAGCAAGCCCTGTTCGGACAGTAGCCGCGCTACGTCGAACGCGTAGCCGGGTTCGTGGGCCCGCCGCAGCGCGCCTTGCGCAAGCGTGTCTTTCGCGAACCGGCGCACGGCGTCTGCAAAGGCGGTTTGCTCCTCAGTGAACTGGAAGTCCATGGTTCTCCTCTTCGTCTCCAGGTACGTGTTCATCGTGAGGTCATTATTCCCGCCGCGAGATTGACACACTACTTCGCATACGGTACGTTGATGTGAGTTTTTGGAACACCAATTCCCGGATAGTCAGCTATGTCCCGCACGGTTCCTCCGCTCAACCCGCTACACGTATTCGATGCCGTTGCGCGTCTTGGCAGCCTCACGAAGGCCTCGGCCGAGCTGTGCGTCACGCACTCGGCGGTGAGCCGGCAGCTCAGCACGCTCGAGCAATATCTCGGCGTCACGTTGTTCGAGCGCGAGCCTCGCGGCGTGAGGCTCACGAAGGCGGGCGCGACTTATCACAAGGCGGTGGGGCCGGCGTTCGCCGCCATTGCGGCGGCAACGGAAAGCATCGTTGGGAGTGCGGAGGGCGAGGCGCTGCGGCTCAATGTCTACACCACGTTCGCAGCGAAGTGGCTCATGCATCGCCTGCAACGCTTCGAGCAGCGCTATCCCAACATTCCCGTCGAGATCAGCACGACCGTTGCGCCGATGAACTTCAATGAAGTCGAGGCCGATGCGGCGATCCAGTTCGGCGACGGCAACTGGCCTGGCATCCAGAGCGAGCATTTGTTCGACGATGTCATCGAGCCTGTTTGCAGCCCGGCGTTGTTGCGTGACGGGCCGCCGCTGAAGACGTTTTCGGACCTCGCGAAACACCGGCTGCTCCAGTCGCGCTATCGGCGTCAAGACTGGTTCGACTGGCTGCGCGCCGTGGGGCGCAGCGATCTCGAAGCGCTCGTGAAGCAGCAGCGCGGCGGATTTCAGAACTCTCTGCTCGCCTATCAGGCGGCGATCGAGGGTCTCGGCGTGGTGATCGGGCAAACGCGTCTGCTCGCCAACGATATCGCCTCGGGCGCGCTGGTATGTCCGTTCAACCGCCCGGTGAAGCGAAAGCTGGGTTATTACCTTCTGGTTGCCGAAGGCCGCAGGCCGTCGCGCAAGATCGCAGCATTTCGCTCGTGGCTCATGGACGAAATCTCTGCCATGCCAAAGATCGAAGGCATGGCAGAGTGATGGGGGGGCTACGCTTGCAATGCAACGAGCCTGGCAAGTGCGAGATCGGTGACACGATGTTCGTCGATGCGCCAGAGCTGATCGAGCAGCGCTCGCGCAGCGGCTGTGCCGATGACCGGCGTTGCCAGTTCGGTGAACTTGGCGTCGAGTTCGGCGTCCGTGAGCGGAGCTTCGGGATCGCCTCGGCGATAAGGAGCAAAAGTCTCGACCATGCGGCCATCGTCGAGCGTCACGGCCACACGCGCTGCGCGCTGTTTCGGGAATGCGGCTGTTAGCGCCGGATCGGCGACCAGTTCGACTTTTTCCATCAATGCGCGCAGCGGCGCCTCGGCAAGCCGTGCGGGCTCGAAAGCGCTGAGCCGCACCGAGCCGTATATCGCCGCGTGGCTCATGACGTAGGGCAGGCTGAAACGCGCCTCAAAGGCCGTTCGCGGATCGCGAATGCCGGCCACCTCGAGCGCCGCACCGTACGTGCGCACGGTGATATTGCGGATCGCGCCGGCCGTGAAGCCGTGCTCGTGCTTCAGTTCGAGCAGCGCGTCGATGGCGGCGAATGTATGTCCGCAGCAACCGTGATTTTTCTGCGTAATGTGCTCGATGTTGAATCGCACGCCCAGGCCGTCGGTTACGCCGTCCCAGCTCGGCGAGTCGCACAATGCGGCTCCGAAGCCCGCTGCGCCTTCGAGGATGTCGGTCACGCCGGTCAGTCCGGCGGCCGCTCCCTGTGCCGCACGCACGCCCACAGCGGCAGCGTGGCCGGCGTGCAGGGCTTTGGTCATGGCGTCGGAGCGGAATGCCTGCTGGAGGCCCGACGCGAAGGTCGCCGCCGTCGCCATTGCATGACGCGCCGTGTCGCTGGAACCGGGCGCGGCAAGAAGCGCACCCGCTGCGGCGGCGCCGAAACATCCCACCGTTCCTGTCGTATGGAAGAAGCGGTAATGAGCGGGTTGTACCGCGGCGCCTATGCGCGTTGAAACTTCGTAGCCCGCAACAATCGCCTTGAGCAACTGGTCGCCACTTGCGTTTCTGTCTTCGGCTAGCGCGAGTGCTGCGGCCACTGTTGGACAGCCCGGATGGTAGACGGCGTCCCGGAAGATATCGTCGAATTCCACGGCGTGCGAGGTACTGCCATTGATCCAGGCGGCAGTTGCCGGGAACGTGCGTGCCCCGGCGCCCGGCAAGCTCGAACGCGCAAAGCCGAATTCCTCGCTGTGCGCGCGCCGCAGTTGCAGGGCGGGTGCCGTGAGCGTGCCTGGCAGGAGCGCCGCGAACCAGTCGATCAGTGCGCGCTTTGCCGCATGACGGGTGGACGCTGGCAAATCGACTTCCGCTTGTGTGGCGACGTAGTCTGCGAAGGTGTCGAGAATCATGTCTGGAGTCCGGTATCGATGGAACTGGGTGTGCGCTGCCTCGCGCGAATGCGGTCGAGGAAGGCAGTCAGGTTGTCGTTGAACCACGGCGCCGCTTCGAATTGCAGCCAATGAGCGGCGTGGCAAATCGACGAGGTGTTGCATTCCGATATTGACTGCACATAGCGAGCCCGCTGTTCAAGCGCATGGCGCTGGTGGGGATCTTGTGAGCCGAGTGCCTGCCACATTGGCGCGCGCACGCGCCCGAAAAGGGCGCGCGTGGGATGAGTCCGTGCAATGGCGCGCGTTTGCACACGCGTCGCCCGCACATGGTCGGCGGTGAGTCTGCAAAGGTCCTCTGTCACGAGGCGGGCGTCGCATAGCATGATTTGCTCGAGTGAAATACGCACGCCTTGCTCGAGGCCATGCGATTTCGCGACCCGCGCCGCTTCATGTTGAATGTCGGCGAGCCGTGCTGAAACCGGGCCCATTCCGGCCGGATTGACCACGGCAAGCGAGCGCACGCGATGCGGCATTTGCACCGCCATCTGTGCGCCAATACATGCGCCGAACGAAAACGCCGCGACGTCAATCGTACCGATACCAAGGCTGTCGAGCAGGGCAAACAGCTCGCTGGCGGCCACTTGCAACGAGAAGTTGCTCACAGGGCCGGTGCTGCGGCCAAAGCCCGGCAGATCAGGCGCGATGACGCGCGAGTGGGCGCAGAGGGCTTCAATATTCTTCAGCCAGTGGTACCAACCGCCGTGGCCGCCGTGGATCAACAGAAGCGGGGCCCCGCTACCCAGATCGATGTGGCTCAGCGCGCACTCGTCAGCTTGCGTGGTGATCGCGGCGCGCGAAAGGCGCGTGTGCAATGCGTCGATCATGGTGTCAGCGCTCCGAATCTAACGCGATGCCACGCGTCTCCTTCATCCGCACATAGGTGAAGAGGCTGATTGCCGAGCCAATGCAGACATAGATCAGGAACAGGTATTCCTGCTGGCGGCCCTGCAGCCACGTCATCAAATAGGGCGTCGTGCCGCCGAGAATCGCGACGACCAGGTTGAACGGGAGCCCGATACCGAGTGAGCGGATCTCGGCGCCGAAAAGCTCTGCCATGAGCGCTGGCGCAATCGCGGTATAGAGGCCGTACACCACGATGCCGAACATCTCGACCAGAGCGATCGACCAGAATGAGCTGCCCACGGAGAGCACGACGGGGTAGACGAACAGCGTATAGAGCGCCGCCATCACGATGAGTTGCGGACGACGCCCGAAGCGGTCCGAGAGCCAGCCGAAGAGCGGTTGAACCGCGGTGAATGCGATCAGGCTCAACGTGCTCGCCGCGTAGGCGGTCGCCGGTTCCGCGCCCGCGCGGTGAATCGCGTAGACCGGCACGTAGACAATGAACAGATAGAAGGCGAACGCGCCGAGAATGCTGGTGCCGATGAGCGTCCACGTTGGCTTCGCGTATTGCGTGAACAGAATGCGGATCGAGCCTTTGCGTTCCTTGGCGCGCGTGGCGGTGCGCCGGAACGCTTCGGTTTCTTCGACGCGCGTACGCAGCCAGTACCCGAACAGGCCGCCAAACGCACCGATCAGGAACGGGATGCGCCATCCGAAATGCAGCATCTGCTCGTGGGTGAGCGCGCGGTTCAGCACCCAGGCGATCGCCGAGGCGGCGATCAAGCCGATGCCCGTGCCGAAGAACAGGAAGCTGCCGTGAAATCCGCGGCGGTTCGGCGGCGCTGTCTCGGCAAGGAACGAACAGGCTGCGGCGAACTCGCCGCCGACGGAGAGCCCCTGCAATAGCCGGGCAATCGTTGCGATGACCGGGGCGGCGAGACCGATCGCCGCGTAGGGCGGCAATACCGCGAGCAGGAGCGAACCCAGCGCCATCAAGGTGACGGAAATGGCGAGCGCGGTCCGGCGGCCGTGGCGATCGGCGACGGCGCCTAGCAGCCAGCCCCCCGCAGGCCGCATCACGAAGCCGATGGCGTAGACGCCGAACGCGGCGAGCAGCGCGGAGCGCTGATCCGTCGACGGGAACAACTGGGGACCGAAGAAAATGGCGAAATTCGCGTAAATCGAGAAGTCGAACCATTCGATGGCGTGCCCGATACAGCCGGCCATCCGGGTGCGAATGACCGGTGTGGCGCTGCGATATCGGTGTGCGGCCGTATTGGACGGTATATCTGACACTGCTGTCTCCTTGTTGAACCTTACGGGTCCTCGGTCCCTCGACGGGACACCCACTCCGGGGTGTACGCGGGGTTTGTAGAGACAGTCTGGGACGGGCGCTTCAGAAAAAACACTTCATATCGCGCACAGACATGTTCCAAAAAGTCACATTGAAGATTCTGTCGATCATGCGCGCAGCCTGCAACCGTCAACTCGAGAAAACCGCCTTACTCATAGTCCGTGAACTTCGAGACCGGTGCATCGCCGCCCGGCGGTGGCGTATAGCCCGGCACGTTTTCCCTGAACTGATTGAGCAGGCCGTTGTCGATTTTCGACAGACCCTTGAACTGCAACTGCATCAGTACGCGGCTGCCGCTGCTCGGCACCGTGGAACTGGTCTCATTCGTGTATTTTTCGAAGGCAACGCCGATCGACCAGCAATCTGCGTCGTACTGAAAGCCGACCAACCCCGCAATGAGCCGGTGCAAATGCATGTCGTAGTTCACGCGGGCGACGCTGGAAAGCCGGCGGCTCAGCGGCCATTGGCCTGAGACGATGAACTGGCTGACCGGCTCGTCGTCCTCGGACGCGTTGGCGCGCGTATATCGATACGCCATATTCAAGACTTTGCCCGCTGCGGGCGCCCACGAAAAACCCGTGCTCGCATGGGAAAGGTAAGCATTCGCCTCGTCGTATTCGATGGCCTGCTCGGCCTTGAACGCGCTGCTGATGTTGAGCGAGGCACCCGCGATCACGCCCGTGCGGGTCATGTCCGTGGCGGTGCCGTCGGCTTCCAGCGTCACACGCGGCGTGGTGAAATTGTATTGCTGCGCGAGCACGAAGCGTCCTGCCTCCGAACCCGTCGCGGCGTCGATGAAACGTGTGGTGATGGCGGCGGTGACGCGATTGGCATCGGCAACACGGTCATTGCCGACAAAGCTATTGGCCGTGAAGATCTCGGCGAGGCCGAAATCGCTCTCGGCGGTGTCGAACAGCGGCGCGAAGCTCTGGTTCCGGTACGGCGTATAGACGTAATAAAGCCGTGGTTCGAGCGTTTGAATATAGGCGTGGCCGAATAGCGTGATGGAACGCTCGAACGTCATGCCGGAGTCGAGGCTCACCGTCGGCACGTTGACCTGGAAATTGCGCGGCTGTCCGGCCACGGCGTCGCTGCCGAGCGAGGAAAGGTCGTAGGCCGCGAAGTGCCACTGCACTTTGGGTGTGATGTACCACGACGGGCGCACGACGGGCAGCGACACGTAGGGATTGAATACGAAGCGATTGCCCTGCGCAACGTCGCTGCTCGACATCGTGAAGCGCGATGCATCCGCTTCCGCACCGAAGTCGAATCCGTCCACGTTATAGCGCGCGTATTGCACGTTCAATTGCGGCTCGCGGTTGTAGACCGTATCGTTCGAATAGGCCTGCCAGTGCTGCTCGCGCAACAGCACCGACCACGGTCCGTTCGCATAGCGCAGGCCCGCTTCCTGGTCATAGAGTGTCGTCGATCCCAGCAGAAGCTGGTTGTCGGCGTTCAGGTCGGTGGTGACACTCGAATCCGAAACGCGGTTGTAGTTCACGTAGCCGGAGAAGCCGGAGCCGATATTCCAGTCGTGCTTGAGCGAGAGGGAATAGCGGTCGGTCTTCGTGAGTGCGTCGTGCGGCAGAACCAGAGCCGAGAATTCGCCGCTGTAGTCGCTGCCCAGGTAGCGATAGTCGGCGCTCATCATCTCACCACGGCGGCTGATCGTGCGGGGTGTCAGCGTGAGATCGTAGTTCGGTGCGAGATTGAAATAGATCGGCGTCGCCAGGTCGAAGCCACCCGTGGAGCTGAACGAGAACGTTGGCGGCAACAGGCCGCTGCGCCGGTCGTTCGAGAGCGGAAACGAGAGCCACGGGCTCGCGAATATCGGCACGCCCTGAAAGAACAGCACCGTGTTGCGCGCAACGCCGGTATTCGTGCCGTTGTCCATTTCGAACTGCGAGGCGCGCAGGTACCACGCGGGCTCGCCGCTGCATTGGCAGGTCGAATAGGTGCCGTTGTGGATCACCGCGCGCTCGTTGTCGATCAGGTCGGCGCGTGCGGCCGAACCCCATCCGCCATTGATGACGAAGCGGTAGCGCGGCGTGTTGATATAGCCTTGCTCCGCTTCGACGCGCATATGCGCATAGGGTCCAAAGAACGTGATGCCGTTTTGCGTGAGGCTCGCGTGGCCATACGCGTCGGCGGTGTCCGCGTCTTCGAAGTAGTGAATGGAGTCGCCTTTGATGGCCGACGCGTAACGCCGCAACTCGGCCTCCCCATGTAGCGAGAGGTCGGTGTCGGTCGTGCCGTTCATGGACCGGGCGATTGCGGTCGTTGCGGCTTTGTCGCCCGATTGCAGCGGATGCTCCTGCAACTGCGGATCGACGCGCAAGGCCGAGTCGTCGCCGAGCGATGCGGGCTGCGATGCCGTGCCGGAGAGTTGAGCGAGTGCGGCGGGTGGCGCGAATCCGGGCGCGACCAGCAACAGGGAAATCAGCGGCTTTAGACGTAAGCCGCGCAGTGCGTCACGCAGGATCAAGATAGGCCAGGGAAACCAGGGTTTGCGGATGAAAATGTCTGTGCGGCTCGCTGGGAGCGTGTCCGTGCGCGGGGCGCCTGCTTATTGCAGCCAGGCGGTGCGGGAAGACAGCACGGCTTCTTGATGAGATGCGGACTCGAGCGCGTCGACAATGCCGCGAATGTGCTCGCAGGGCAATGTGAACGACAGGCAGGCAGTTTGCGATAGCCGAAAGCGGATCACAACATGGCGAGTACCGTCGAGCCGCCCGATCTCGCAGCCGCGCGCGTGCATGAGCGCGAACGATGGCGCTTCGCTCTTGTTGATGCGCTGGATCTTTTCCATCGCGTTGGGCAGCGCAACCAGCAGGTCGTTGAATACCGAACGGTGGAGTGCCGCCGTGGCGCTTCCATCGTGAATCAGAAGGAATTCGCCGTCCGCGCTCAGGTCGGCCGAACTGATCTGACGCACGATAGCCGTGACGTTCTCAGCCATGCGCGCGCGCTCCAGCATCTTGCACTGCGATCATGCCAGCGGCTGGCGTGATCAACGCACGATCGCGCGACGGCATCCACACGTGCGCGGCTTCGGCCATGCAGGCGGACCATAGCGGCGCTGAACTGGCTTCGAGGACCGCGCGCGAGACGCGTTCACTGAGAAAGGAAAGGGTCGTGGACATGGTGGACGGGTTCCGTGAGTCGATCCCGCCACCATAAATGAAGGCGCGTGTTTTTTAGTTACCGCGCGAGCGCCACTTCTTAATGTATGTTTCAGAGCGGCGTGGTTTCGGCGCGAATAGCTTGCGCACCTTCGTGCCGAGCCGCCGCAACGGGGCACGCTTGAGCGCCTTGACCTGTTCCTTTGCCCGCTCCAGCGCACTGCGCGTGGCAGCGAGTTCGCTCACTAGCGCGGCGTCCGCCGCAATGCCGTCGATCAACGCAATATTCACGACACGCGTCGAGCGATGCAGGGAAACCGCGCCTTGCGGCCAGTTCACGTCGGGACCGAATGCGAGCACCTGGGTCGCTTGCGCGAGCTTGCTGGACCAGAACGAATGCGTTTCATCACTAATCTCGCGCGATTCGACGAGCGCTTTCGAAAGCGCCAGCGCGTCGAGGTGAATCGCCAGGCCGCGCATCGCGTCAAAGCCGCATTGGCGAGGACCATCGGCGGATTCCACGCTGCCAAGCGATGGATTCAAGCCCGACATCTCCGCGATCCATTGTTCCGCCGCCTGGGCATAAGCGGGCGAGCGCGCGGCGAGATCGCAATCGAACACCGCATCGGATGACGTGAAGGCGTGCCGGAGCGTCAACAGCCAATGCGCGAGAAAGCCGCGATACGCATCGGCGGGATCGATCTGCGCAACGTACTGTTTCCAGAACGTGAGGCGCGCTTCAAGCGTGACACGCGTGCCGCTCTCGGGCATCTCCGGCAACGTGACCCGCAAAGCCTCAATCACTTTGCGCGCGAGCGGAACGTGCCGGTTCATATCGAGCACGGCAAACGGAATGGCGACAAAATGCGCGTTGCGGTGCCTGGCGAACAACTCCCAGCACGATTGCCATTGTGTGACCGGGTTCTTCAGGACAACGATATGCACCGCATCGGGAAACGTATCGTAGAACCAGTTGAGCCGCCCCAACGACCTGCAAAACTTGAAAACCGGTGTGCGCCCGGCGGCGTTTGCCGTGCGCGTGAGCGTATTCAGGTACTCGGCAATACGGGGCGCGGCTTCGGGTGCATCGCCGGAAAAACTATCGACAGAAAAGACCGCTTCATAACCGGCGATTCCCCGCTTTTCACCGTCGAGCAGATGCGCGAACTCGGCGAAATAGGGGCTCTCCAGATCGGGATGCCCCGAACGCCAACTGCTCGCCGTGCTTGTGTTGAGCATGTCCCGATCGATGCTCGCCAGCATTTCATGCAGCGGTTCATAGTACGCGGTGACTTGATCCAGACTGCGAAAACAGGACCATAACCACGTGCCCGCCGTTCGATATCCGGTGTGCAGGAAAATGGCTTTCGATTCGGGATTCATGCGACCTCGGTAGTGAATTCAAATGCCCGTGGCCGAACGCAACCGCCGACAGACCAACGCTGAGACGCTGGAGTGTAGGGCGAGTCAAAGTTTCTCAGGTTACATAAAGCATTACAGTCGATTACGATTTTCAATTCATCAGGCTGTCGTGGCTGTCGTGGCTGTTTGGGCACCACGGCGCATCGCGACGCTCAGTACTTCGATGCGAAATTGGCGGGCGCGAGCCAACGGAAGCCCGTCAGGACCTTGCCTTCGAACCGGCATTCGACTTGCGCGGGCACGAGCGCATGCGTGCTCCGGTCCTCCATCATGCCGCTCACGGTGAACGAGCGGCCGTCCGGCGACGGCCGCGTGTCACTGACCGAGACGATCGCGGGTTCCGCGGATCTCTGCATTCTCTCCACACACTGGTCGGTATTTTTTTGGGCTACGGACGTGCAGCCCTCGAACGACAACGCGGCGGCGATCAGCGCGACTGCCGCGAGCTTGTCCATCTTCATATTCCTTCCTTTCGTTTCCAACATGGTTGATTGTCTCCGGCTTGATATCGTGGCCGACGCCGATTCTATGGCAGCGGCGAGTCTATTCTTCATAACTAAACATCGAGACGTGATTCGGATGCCGATGAAAGCGCCACGGCTGTTTGGTCGGGGCGGGTGGCTGCAAACCTTGTCAACGCGTAGCTGTGGGGCAGAAGATGACCGGGCCGATTTCAAACAACGCGTACGCCGTTAATAGTCGGCAAGAAATTCTCGAAACAAAGATTACGCAACGCACACGTAAAAAAACAGCAGCGACCGGCTCAGCGCCGCATTCCGCCGCCGCCCGCACTGAAGCCGCCGCCGGACCAGCCGCCCGCACTCGAACCTTGTGCCGTGCCCGTTTCGACGCTGCCCAACTGGCTGTCGTCGAGCGTTGACGTGCGTGCGGCGTTGCGGTTGCGCGTGAGCGTCACGCCCGCCGCGCCCGGACCAGGCGCGGCGTCCAGCGCGGCTAAACCGGCAGCAACGTGGGCGTGGTGCTCGGGCTGCGCATTCGCATTCAGCGACGGATGCGCGCCATACACGTAGCCCTGTCCCACCCCGATCGCGAGACTCACGCCAACCGGACCGCATCCCGTGCTGATCACTGCGGCTTCCTGCGTGAAGGACCCCATCGTCCCCACGCCTGCCGACATCTCGCCGCTCGCGGATACCGGCGCGCATTGCATGGCGTCGACCAGGACGCCGTTCTCCGGCACGCTCACGTCGATGAATTCGGTACCGCCAATCAACACGCTCGCGAGCTTGCCAGGCGCGAGCACGCCACTGTGACTCGGACCGGTTGTCATGAACTCGACATCGGCGGCAAAACCCGTGAGGTGCGCCGCATGAGGCGGCAGCGTGACACGGTACGCCGCATTGCGCGGGCCGTCGTCGATGCCCGCGAAACTGCCGCCGCGCGTCACGATCCGGAAGCCAATGCCCGGAAGACTCGTCGCGTAGACGTTGCCGAGGCCAGCGCTCGTGTCGGCGGGCGCGAGCACGCGCAATTCGCGCACGTTGTCCGGGCCGCTGCACGTGAAGGGAATGTCGTTGAGCGCGGCCACATGGGCCGAGCCGACCGTGGTTCCCACCGGCGCATTGAGCGGCACCGAGAGATGCACGGGAGAAAGCGGCAGCACCAGCACGCCGGGGTCCGCGGTCGGTCGGCATTCGGCGTGCGCTAGCGGCACATAGGAACCCGCGAGCAGCGCCAGCACGGTGGTGAGCCAGCGTGCGCCGCGACGCGCAGTCGATTCGAAAGAGCGGGGCATCGTTGAAAAAGGGGCAAGTGAGCGCGACCGATTTTACGGCACGGCGACTTCAGCGCCCCGACAAGCAATTTACCGATTGTTACTGCTGCGCGATAGAACGCAAGGCCCCCGGTTTGACCGGCGGCTCGGGCATGCGGCGCATGTTCAAGGCGTTGACGGCTTTGACGCCCGCGCAGTATCGCCAGATTATTGGCCGGAACTGATTGCGCCGAGACTGTGCGCGAGATCGTCGATGAGATCACGCGGGTCTTCAAGCCCCACATGCAGACGCACGATCGGCCCGGTGTTCCTCCAGTCCTCGCAGGTTCTGGCGCTCGCGACGTTGACGACAGTCGCGAGGCTTTCGAAGCCGCCCCATGACGCGCCGATTCCGAACAGCGACAGCCCATCGACGAAGCGATCGGCCGCTTCAGCCGACACTTGCGAGAGTTCGAATGAGATCAGTCCGTTGGTGCCGGTGCAGTCGCGCTGCCATAGCGCATGACCCGGATGTTCCGGCAGCGCAGGACAGAAGACGCGCGCGACGGCAGGCTGCGTAGTGAGCCAGTGTGCGACTTCGAGCGCATGCTTCTCGTGCAGCGCGAGCCGGGCGCCCAGCGTGCGCGTGCCGCGCAGCACCAGGTACGCATCGTCGGGGCTGACGGCGACGCCCTGCGCATCGCTCATTGTCGCGAGAGGCCGCCAGGCGGCCTCAGTCGTTGTTACGGTGCCCATCATCACATCGGAATGGCCGCTCAGGTATTTGGTCGCGGCCATGATGGAAATGTCGGCACCGAGCCGCAACGGCTGATATTGCACGCCTGAGCCCCATGTATTGTCCGCGGCCAGCAGCGCGCCGTGGCGGTGCGCCAGTTCGGCGAGCGCGGGCAGATCGCATAGTTCGTAGAGCAGCGAGCCCGGGCACTCGACGTAGACGAGCTTCGTGCGGGGCGTCATGCGGCTCGCGACGTCCGAGCCGTCTGCCCGGATATACGTGACGTCGATACCCCACGGCTCGAGGAACGTCCTGGCAAAGTGGCGCAGCGGCTGATAGACACAATCGGAAATCAGCACGTGGTCGCCAGGGCGAAGGTAGGCGAGGAACACCATCGTTATCGCCGCGAGGCCAGTGGGGAAGAGGCGCGTTCGATAGCCTCCTTCGAGTCCCGACACGACATCTTCGAGGGCGAAGCCGGTAGGATTGCCGCGCGCGCCGTATGTGAACAAGCGCTCGGTACTGCGCCGGCTGCGTGCATCGTTCAGATCGGCCATCGTTTCGAATAGTGCAGTGGACGCGCGTACGACCGGCGGGTTGACCGCGCGCCCGCCGTCGACGACCGTGGACGTGCCGCCTTTGACAAGACGGGTGGCAAGGCGCGGAGCGCGCGAATCGTGGGACATGTGAATAGGTGCCTTGAAGCGGGTGCCGTTCGCCGGCAGGTTCGTCGTTGCCTGATGTGCGGGCATCGCCCGCACATCCTGCGTTCACTTCGTCGTGGCCGCTGCGCCGATTCGAAACGTGCTGTGCTCATCGGCGTCGAGCTGGGCGAGCAGGCCGGTTTCCCACGCGAGATACTGACGCGCCGCTGCCTTGTTGCCGTCGTGACGATCATGCACGAAGAACAGGTAGTCGATGCAGGCTTCGTCGGGCGGCATGGCGGGCGTGGCGCTTACGGCGTGTCCGGCCGCCGTCCACGCGCCAAGGCCGCCTGCGAGCAGCACGAAACGGCCTGTATCGTGAGGCTGGCGTCGCAGCCAGTCCGCGACGAACAGCTCGGCGACGCCGCGCTCATCCGCGATGAGCGCGATGTTCCGGTCCGCGGGCACATCTGGCGGATCGGGCAGACGCGGGCGAATTGCCCATTGCGAGCCCGGAATATGGGCGCTTCGATAGCTCATGCTCGGCCGCAAATCGACCACTTGCATTGGCCTGGTCGCGAGCGCTTCGGCAAGCGTTGCCGCGTCAATCTCGGGCAGGGTCGCTTCCACAGCCGCAGGCAGGACCGGCAGCGCCACGCCGCTCGCGAACGCGTCGGGCAGCACGTACGCGTCGTGGCCCAACTGGCGCAGCCAGCTGGCGACGATCGGCGCGCGCACGCCGTCGCTGTCGAACAGCACGACACGCGCATGACGCACGCCGACGTATTGATCCGTGGCTTGTATCAGCTGTCCACCCGGGGTGTGTTGCGCGCCCGGCAACGAGCCGGAGGCGAATTCTTCCGGCGTGCGCACGTCGCACAGGTAGAGCGTGCGGGACGCATCGCACGCCCACTGTGCGAACGTGGCCGCGTCCACATGTGGCACCGCGAAGCGTTCGGCCAGTGTGCGGCTCGCTTCGCGCATCGGCTCGAGGGCGGCGAGCGGCACCGCTTCCGGGTAGCGGCGGGTGCTGCCGTGCTCGAGCGGCAGGTCCTCCAGGTACCACCCCTGCGTGCCGTTTGCGAGCGCCATCACGGGGTTGGCGATGCCCAGGTTGATCAGCGTTTGCGCGCCGATGATGCTGCGCGTGCGACCCGCGCAGTTGATGACGATCGGCGTCGTCGCATCGGAAACGAGTTCGCGGATGCGATAGCCAAGCTCGCCATTGGGGCAGCAGATCGACGAAGGGATCGTCATCTTCCGGTATTCGCCGAGCGTGCGGCCGTCGAGAATGACGACCGGCTCGCCGCGTTCGCGCTTTGCCGCGAGTTCGCGCGCCGTAATGTGCGGCGTGTGATACGCGTGCTCGACCAGCTCGCCGAACGTCTTCGACGGCACGTTCACGCCCGCGAACAGCGTATGGCCGGCGCGCTGCCAGCCCTCGGTGCCATCCTCGAGCACGTGCAGGTTCGTATAGCCACGCTCGCAGAGGCGAGCCGCCGCGTCGAGCGCGACGGTCGCATCGGTGTCGTAGAGCACGAGGCGCGTGGTGCGGCGGGGAACGAGCCGCCCGATCTCGAGTTCGAGCCGGCTATAGGGGAGCGGCACGCCGTGAAAGAGGTGCGCTTCGCCGTACTGCCCGTGCTCGCGCACGTCGATGAGAGCGATCTCGGCGCCGTCACGCAGCCAGCGCTTGAGCGTCGAGGCGTCGATAAACGAAGGGAGCAATGAGGTCATGTCGAAAGCGTTGCCGTTTCGTAGGGTTGAACGAATCCCCACCGATTGCCGGGGCAAAACGGTGCCTCGGTCCCAGCCCCATGTGGGCGGACCTGTGCTGGACACGGCGCCGCCACGGCGCCGGGCAGGATTCGGGAGTGGGCTTTGCGTTAGCGGCGCGTCTTCACGCCGATGTTCATCACCTGATACGTGCCGTTTTCGAGGTCGAACGTGATGCGCTCGGTGAGCGTTTCCAGCGCGCGGCCATACATGTGCAGGTGGCGGATCGGCGTATCGCCCTTGATCTCGACGGCGTGAATGTCGTCCGAGGCAAGCGCGATGCCGTGGCCGGGTTCGACGACGACGGTCTGCGTCACTTCGACCGAGCCCACGCCCGGCGTCCTGCCGTCGTCGGTGCGCCGATAGAGGAAGTTGTGCTCGATGCCGTCGACCGCCGCAATGCAGGCCCATGTCGTGTGGTTATGCGGCGTGATCTTCTTGCCGGGGCGCATGACATTCAGATACAGCGCGTAGGTCTGGTCGGCGTCTTCGTGAATCAGGTAGCGCGCCTGAAGCTCGCCATCGGCGGGCGGCGGGAAGTCCGCGTCCTGCCATAGCTCGCGGCGCGCCGCGAGCGACTTGACCTGATCGAGCACCGCGGCGAGCGCCGGACGCGTCTCGCCCGCGGGCGCAAGCTCGGATTTCATGGCGGCAATCGCTTCAGCGACGGCAGTATCGCGTTGTGCGGACAGGGACGGTGTTGACATGATGAATGGGTCTCCGGGATTGAAAGTAGGTTAAGCGGCGCGATACTCGGCAAGCTCGCGCGGCGACGGGCGCAGTACGTCATGTAAAAAGCGTTGCGCGCGCTCGTGTGCGGGCCGGGTGAAAAACCTGTCGGGCGGCGCGTCTTCGAGCAACTGGCCCTGGTCCATGAACCAGACGCGGCTCGACACTTCGCGCGCAAAGCCCATTTCATGGGTGACGATCACCATCGTCAGGCCGTCGTTGGCGAGACTTCGCATTACCTGCAGCACCTCCTGCACCATCTCCGGATCGAGCGCGCTCGTCGGTTCGTCGAACAGCATCAATGGCGGCTTCATCGCAAGCGCGCGTGCAATCGCCACGCGCTGCTGCTGGCCTCCGGACAGGTTCGCGGGCATCGCGTCGATCTTGTGCGCGAGGCCGACCTTGGCCAGCAGATTCTCGGCCTGGGCGATGGCTTCGTCGCGCGACATGCCGAGCACCCGGGTGGGGCCCAGGATCAGGTTTTGCCGCACCGACAGGTTCTGGAACAGGTTGAAGCTCTGGAACACGAAGCCGATGCGGGCGCGCAGCCGGTTGAGCTTGACGTTGCGCGCATTCACGTCGCAGCCTTCGAACAGGATGCGTCCCTGCTCGATGGCTTCGAGCCGCGTGACGGTGCGGATCAAGGTCGACTTGCCGGAGCCGGACGGCCCGCATACGACGACAACTTCGCCGCGCTCGATTATGGCGTCGATGCCCCTGAGCACATGGTGCTGACCGTAGTGCTTGTGCACGTTCTCGAAAGCGAGCATGGTCATAGTCTCTTTTGCTCCTGCGATATCAAGCGAGGCCCGCGCGCCGGCGAGCGATGCGGCGCTCCAGCTGCCCCGCAAAGCGCGAGACGGCGAAGCACAGGATGAAATAGAAAGCGGCAAGCACGAGGAACGTTTGAAACGGCTGCGTCAGCGTGATCGTGTTGACCTGCGCCGCCGAATACGTCAGCTCGGGCACGCCGATCACATACGCGAGCGAGGTCGCCTTGATGATCGAGACGAACTGGTTGACGATCGACGGCAGCATGTTGGCGAGCGCCTGAGGCAGTTGCACGTAGCGCATGCTCTGCAGCCACGAGAGCCCGTTCGAGCGCGCGGCTTCCATCTGACCGCGCGGCAGCCCTTCGAGTCCGGCGCGCACGATTTGCGCAAGGAACGCGCTTTCGTAGACGACGATCGCGCACACGGCCGTCGTAACCGCCGACACCTGCGCGCCCACCAGCAGCGGCACCGCGAAATAGGCCCAGAAAATCAGCATCAGCAGCGGAATGCCACGGATCAGACGTGTCCAGATGCTGGCGGCGCGCCGCAGTCCACGCAACGGCGAGACGAGCGCGAGACCGATCGCGACGGCAATCGGGAACGACATCGCGAGGCCCAGCGCCGAGATGACGAGCGTGATCGCCACGCCGCCGAGCGGCCCGTGCGGCCAGTTGCCGACAAGAAACAGCCCAAGATAGTTGTGCAGAATATCGAACATGGCTCAAGTCCCGAGCGGCGTCGTGCGACGTTTGGCGAAGTGGTCCGAGAGCGCCATCAGCGCCAGCGTGCCGATCAGATAGAGAACGGTTGCGACGAGGAAGATGTCGAAGGTGCGAAACGTCAGGTTGTCGATCTGGCGCGTGTTGTACAGCAGTTCGTGCACGCCGATCGCCATGGCGAGTGAACTGTCCTTGAAGAGCCGCAACGCCTGGTTCAGCAGCCCCGGCAGCGCCACGCGCATGCCTTGCGGCAAGATCACGTAGCGAAACGCCTGCAGGTACGTGAGACCGATCGAACACGCCGCCTCTTGCTGCGTATAGGGAATCGTGCGCAAGCCGGAGCGCAGGTCTTCCGACATGAATGCGCCGTAGTTGAGCGCCAGCGCGATCGTGGCGAAAAAGAACTCCGTGTTCCCGGCGTTGACCCAGTGATAAAGCGGCGCGGGCAACAGTTGAGGGACGCCGAAATACCACACGAGGATCTGTACGAGCATCGGCACGTTGCGGTGATATTCGACAACGGCAACGACGAACGTCTTGCACGCCTTGATGGGCAGCGCACGCAGCGTTGCGAGCACGACGGCTACGACGATCGCGAACAGGCCAGACACGACGAACAGCTGCAATGTGGTGAGTACGCCGTTGCGCAGCAAAGGCAGGTAGCCGTCGTCGAGCAGAAAGGAGAAGTCGAACATGCTGGGGCAGGTCGTCAGGAGTCGATAAGAAAAATGACGGGGACGGCGTGCGTTGCGCAGGGGGTCCGTCCCGGTGACTTCCGCGCGAAGCGCGTGCGTTCACTGCGTCCTGATCGGTTCGACCTTATAGTCGCGCGTGAACTTGTACGGCGAGTTCACGCCGAGCCATTTGTCGAAGCTCTGCTGAAGTCCGCTCGACTTGTCGTAGTCGTGCAGGATCTTGTTCACCGCCGCCATCAACGCGGGTTCGCTCTTGTTCATGACCACACCCCAGCGCTCCTCGTAGACGGGCGCAGCGAGCATCCGGTATTGCTGGCCGCCCTTTTGCGCGGCCTCGTTCGCAAAGCGCGCGAGGATGTTCTGGCCAGCGACAAGACCGTCCACCTTGCCTTGCTGGAGCGCGAGGAACGCCGACGGAATATCGTGGAACGTGAGTAGATTCGAGTTCGGCAGGCGCGTGACCGATACCGCCGCCGAACTCGAACCTTCCGACGCCGCGATCTTCTTGCCGTTGAGCTGATCGAGATTCTGGATGGGGGAATCGGCGCGTACCAGCACCCGGATCGGCGCGACATAGTACTGGTCGCTGTAGTCGACCTGTGCGGCGCGGGCCGGCAACCACGCCATCGCGGCGGCGAGCACGTCGACGCGGTGCGTCTTCAGTTCGGGAATGCGCGCGTCGGTCGACAGCGTGCGATGGTCGAGCTTCACGCCCAGTCCTTGCGCGAGCACCCGGCATACGTCGACGTCGAAGCCCACGATCTGGCGCGTGGCGGGATCGGGAAAGGCGTACGGCTCACTCGCGTTTTGCGTGCCGCATACGAGGGTGCCGCGGGCCTTGATGTCGGCCAGTTCGTCTGCATTCGCCCGGCCGAAGGTGGCGAGGAAGGTGATCGTCAGAACGGCCAGTTTTCGTTGCCACATAAAGCGGGGTCTCCTCCAGAAAGGAAGTCTCTGCGATGACGGGTGCCGCGGTCGAGCGTGCCCGCCTGTGCCCACCTGTACGTTGAGGGCACGCGTCGACGCACGCACATGTCTCCGGTTGCATAAATTGTGCTTGAGTGTTGACAAGCTTATCGGTCAAAATTTTGGCGAACAATTTAATTATTTGCCGAAAAGCATTAGCGAAATTGAACTATCGGATGCCCGGAATGCGAAACCTCGATATCGATCTGCTGCGCACGTTCGTCGCCATCGCCCAGCGCGAAACGTTCGCTGCGGCGGCCGAGCAGGTCGGCCGCACACAATCTGCGATCACACAGCAGATGCAGCGGCTCGAGCAGGAAGTAGGCTGCATCCTGTTCGAGAAGCGGGGGCGGCAGAAGATGATGACGACGGACGGGTCGAGGCTGCTCGCTTACGCAAACAAGATCCTCGCGCTCAACGATCAGGCGGTGCAACTGGCGTATTCGCGTGGCCCTGGCGAGAAAGTCCGCATAGGATCGCCGCACGACGTGGCGGACTCGATCCTGCCGAACATGCTGCGGCGTTTGTCGAAGTTGTCGACTGAACTGCAAATGGAAATCAACGTCGGACGCAGCCCGTTCCTGATGGATGCGTTGCGCGATGGTGAACTCGATCTCGTGATCTCGACGCGCTATGACGATGCGTTCCCGGGAGTTACGCTGCGCACGTCGCCAATGGTCTGGATCTGCGCGGAGGATTTCACGTTCAATCCGGGCGAGCCCGTTCCACTCGTGATGGCCGACGAGCTGAGCCTGTTTCGCAAGCTGTCGATTGCTGAACTCGACGCGAACGACATTCCCTGGCGGACGAGCTTCATGTCTCCAACGCTGACGGGCATCAAGGCCGCGATCAGTGCTGGCCTCGGCGTCACGGCACGGACCACTGAATTGCTCGACGCGAATATGCGCGTACTGACCGAAGGCGATGGCTTGCCGCGCCTGCCGGAGGTCGCCTTCTATCTGTACGTGCAGCCGACTTGTACGAGCGCCGTGCTGCGCGAGTTGTTCGAGTCGACGGAGCGCATCGCGACGCGCTTCGGGCCTTCGTTCGCATAACCGGCCGCGTTCGGGTCTGGCGCTTTCGTTCGCGTTACGGCCACCTTGCGATTGCAGGATATTGGCATTTACCCCAAGGAAAAGACACTGGCATTTCTCTTGCGGACAGACTAGGATTGCGCCCAATGTTACCGGTTACAGTAAACGGTAACATCCCGGCTGCGGAGTCGCGCTTCACCCCGGTGCGGCCGGGAGCGACCATGACTAATAAAACAGGAGACACGAGATGAATCTGGCCACCAACGTGCGGAGCCGGTCGAGGATTCGCTGGTGGGTTGCGGGCCTCATGTGGGCGGCGATCGCGATCAACTACATCGACCGCACCGTGCTGTCGGCGGCGGCGCCGCGCCTCCAGTCGCAATTCCACCTGAGCGCGGTGGAAATGGGTGTCGTCATGTCGGCGTTCTTCTGGTCGTACGCACTGCTGCAACTGCCCGCGGGTTTTCTTGCCGACCGTTTGGGCCAGAAAAAGGTGCTGGGTTTCGCGGTGCTCTGGTGGTCGCTGGCGACGGCGGCCACGGGCATCGCGAGCGGTTTCAAGTCGCTCGTCGCGTTGCGCGTGGCGCTTGGCGCGGGCGAGGCGGGCGCGTATCCGAGCAACGCGGGCATTGCGTCGAAGTGGTTTGCGCGCAGCGAACGCGCGACGGTCGCGGGCATTTTCGATAGCGGGTCGAAGCTGGGTGGCGCCATCGCGCTGCCGCTCATTGCCGCGATGCTCACGGCGTTCGACTGGAAGATCACGTTCGCGCTCACCGGTTTGCTCGGTCTGATCTGGTACGTGGTGTGGCAGTTCACGTTCAGCGATTCGCCGCGTGATCACAAGCGGGTCAATGCCGAGGAACTCGCGTACATCGAGAGCGATTCATTGGCAGAGCGAAGCGACAACGCAGAGCGCCCCGCGCTGCGCAAGCTGCTCGCACACCGCAACATCTGGGCGATGTGCATTGGCTTCTTCATGATCAACTATAACTCGTACTTCTTCATCACCTGGCTGCCCACGTATCTCGTGAAGGCGCGTGGCATGACGATGATGGAAATGGGCTGGATGGCGTCGCTGCCGCTGCTCGTCTCGATAGTGGTCGAGATTTTCGCAGGCTGGGCGTCGGATCGCGTGTTCGCCTCGGGCAAGCTTTCGCTCACCGCCACGCGCAAGCTCTTTCTCGTGATCGGCTTGCTGATGGCATCGAGCATCGGTTTCGCCGCGTTCGCCGACTCGGCCGCCGTTGCGGTGCTGCTGCTGTGCATTGCGAAGTCGGGCACGACCGTGGCGGCTTCGCAAGTCTGGGCGCTGCCGGCCGACGTCGCGCCGCGCAACGCCGTGTCGATGGTAGCGGGCGTTCAGAACACGGTATCGAACATCGGCGGCGTGGTTGGCCCGATCGTCACAGGGGCGATTGTCGGCGCGACGGGTTCGTTCGTGCCAGCGCTCGTCGTGTCGTCGGCGCTGATCGGCGTGGCGATCGTCAACTATCTGTTCCTGCTGGGCAAGGTCGAGCCGATTCGTCTCGACGGTGCTTCGCCGCAGCCGCAGGCGCGCGAGTACAGCAACGCCCCGTAATACCACCGGATCAACCTACGCGGTTTCGCCGGAAGCATTCCCGCCGTTTTCTCTCAGGCGGTAATACATAGTAGTCCTCTAAATACTAAAACCAGACAGGTCACCTGTATGAAAAAAGCACTTTTCGCAGCGGCCGGGCTTTTGTCCGTCGCACCCGTCATGGCGCAGGCCCAGAGCTCCGTCACGTTGTATGGTCTCGTCGATGCCGGTATCGGTTATGTCAATAACATCAAGGGCGGTTCGGCGTTCCAGTTGACGAGCGGCCGCCTGAGCGGTAGCCGTTGGGGCCTGAAAGGAAACGAGGATCTCGGCGGCGGCCTGAGCGCGGTGTTTACGCTCGAAGGCGGCTTCAAGCCCAGCGACGGCACCGCCGCACAAGGCGGGCGTCTGTTCGGCCGCAGCGCGTTCGTGGGCATTGCGAAGAGCGGCATCGGCACGTTCACGCTCGGCCGCCAGTATGAGCCGTTAGCGGATCTCGTCGCGCAATACGCCGGTTCGGGCTTTTGGTCGCCGTCCACCCACGTGGGCGACAACGACAACCTGAACCAGACGTTCCGCATCAACAACGCGGTGAAGTTCCGCAGCGACACCATTGCGGGCTTCACCGTCGACGGCATGTACGCGTTCAGCAACCAGGCGAGCGGCGCGGGCGGTCAAGGCTTTGGAAACAACCGCGCCTGGGGCCTCGCCGCGAACTACGTGAACGGGCCGCTCTCGATCGGCGGCGGTTACGTGCTGCTCGATCATCCGAACACGACGACCAACACGAGCGGCGCGATTGGTGGCGCGTCGACCACGAGCGGCGACGACTACAGCGGCGGGTTCTTCTACAACCTCGACGGCGGCGTGGCCCGTCAGCAAATTGCGGCGGCCGGCGCGAACTACAAGATCGGCAGCGCGATTGCGGGCTTTGCGTTCAGCCACACGGAACTCGACTATAACGACGGGTCCTCCCGCAAGTTCAACAACTACGACGCGAACCTGCGCTACCTGCTCACGCCCGCCACGACGCTGATCGGCGTCTACACGTTCACGGACGGCCGCGCGAACGGGCTGGCGGGCACGGGCGGCGCGACGCTCAAGCCGAAGTGGCATCAGTTCACGCTGGGCGTGGACTATGCGCTCTCCAAGCGTACGGACGTCTACCTCTCGGGCACGTATCAACTCGCGGCCGGCGACGCATCGACGCGCGTAGGTTCGTCTTACAGCCGGATCGCGGCGATTGCGTATGCGGGCGGCGCATCGTCCACCAATCGTCAGGTCGACGTGTTCACGGGCATCCGCACGAAGTTCTGATCGCGCTTTACGCGCTGGAAGCAAAAAGGCCTCGCCATGTGTGCGAGGCCTTTTTGCGTTGCCGTCGCAACGCGATCACGCTCAAGCCGAGCCGCGCTCGATCAGCGTGAAGCCGACGTCCACTTTTGCGCGCTTGCTCGCGCCGGTCTCGATTTTCTCCATCAGCATGGACGCCGCGAGCTTGCCGATCTTCGTGCCGTCGATCCGAATGGTTGTGAGTGGCGGGTCCGTGTCGGCGGCGAAATTCTGGTCGCCGTAGCCGATCACCTTGAGGCGCCCCGGCACGTCGAGCCCGCGCGCACGGGCTTCCATGAGCACGCCGAGCGCCATGATGTCCGCGCCGCAGAAGATCGCGTCGATCTGCGCATGCTCGTCGAGCAGCTTCGCGAGCGCGCGGCGTCCGTCGCCGAGATGGGCGGGCGAGGGCACGGCGGCCACGGGAATCTCGCGCTCGCCGCCGAAGGCGTCGATGAACGCGTTGGCGCGCAGCGTCGCCCGGCGGTCGCCCGGCGTGACGATGGCCGGGTGCCGCGCGCCACGCTCACGCAGGTAGCGCGCCGCCGCTTCGCCTACGCGCGTATGCGAGAAGCCAATCAACATGTCGAGCGGCGAGCGCGTGATGTCCCACGTTTCGACCACGGGAATGCCGGCCGCGCGCAGTTTCTGCCGCGACGCCTCCGAGTGAATCACGCCGGTGAGCACAATGCCTGCCGGCCGCCGCCCGATGATGGCGTCCAGCAGCGCCTCTTCGCGCGATTCGTCGTAGCCGCTCTGGCCGAGCAGCAACTGATAGCCGGCCGTCTCGAGTTCCGCGGTCAGGGCGGCGACCGTTTCCTGGAACACGCTGCCCGCCATCGCCGGGATCAGCGCAACGACGAGGTGGCTGCGATTCGAGGCAAGCGAGCCCGCGATCAGATCGGGTGTGTAGCCCGTTTGCCGCACGGCCTCGCGCACGCGTTCCAGCGTTTCAACCGAAACCAGTTCGGGATTGTTGAGGGCGCGTGAAACGGTGACCTTCGTGACCCCCGTCAGTCGGGCCAGGTCGCTGAGCGTGACCCGGCCGGTGTTCTTGCGGGCACGCCGCGACGCGGTGCCGGCGGCGGGCTGGGCGAATTCTGTCGAGGTCTTGGTCACGGGCGCGCGCGCTCCTGCGGCAAAAAGGTGTTGGCATTATCCCAAAACTGTACTACGATGGCATCTATGTTACCGGTTACATTAACCGGTAACGCTGTTCCAAACGAAAGGCGCGCGTTCCCCGGCGCAGCCAGCAACAATTTCGCATGGGACCGGAGCCGGTGCCGCTGCGCGCCCTTCGGATCGTCAGCGGAGACAGGCGAATGCTCCAATCCAACAAGTCCTATAACGGGCCGTTGATCCGGCTCAACCCCAACGACAACGTCCTGATCGCGCGCGAGTCGCTGACGATCGGGGATCAAGTCTTGATCGAAGGTGAAGTGATTCGCCTGCGCGCGCAGGTCGCGGCGGGCCACAAGGTGGCCGCGCGGCGCATGGCGTCGGGCGAGCCCATCCGCAAATACGACACCGTGATCGGCGTGGCTGCGCGCGACATCGAGCCTGGCGAGCACGTTCATACGCATAACATCACGCTCGTCGACTTCGATCGCGATCCGGGTTTCGGTCTCGACGTGAAGCCCGTCGACTACGTCGCGCCGGAGCAGCGCGCGACGTTCGACGGCATCGTGCGGCCCGACGGTCGCGTCGCCACGCGCAACTTCATCGGCATCCTCGCGTCGGTCAACTGTTCGGCCACGGTCATTCGCCATATCGCCGACTACTTCACACCCGAGCGGCTGCGCGATTATCCCAATGTCGACGGCGTGGTCGCGTTCGCGCAAACGAGTGGCTGCGGCATGTCCTCGCCGAGCGAGCACTTCGACGTGCTTCGCCGCACCATCGCGGGCTACGCGCGCCACCCGAACCTGGGCGGCGTGCTCATCGTCGGGCTGGGGTGCGAGCGCAACCAGGTCGGCGATCTGCTCGACTCGCAGGGGCTGAAGACGGGCAAGGCCGTGCACGCGCTGGTGATGCAGGACACGGGCGGCACGCGTGCAACGATCGAAGCCGGCATCCAGGCCGTGCAGGCGATGCTGCCCGCGGCAAACGACATCGTGCGTACGCCGGTGCCGGTCAGCCATCTGAAGATCGGTCTCGAATGCGGCGGTTCGGACGGTTTCTCGGGCATCACCGCGAATCCGGCGCTGGGCGCCGCGATGGACCTGCTCGTGCGTCACGGCGGCACCGCGATCCTCTCCGAAACGCCCGAGATTCACGGCGTCGAATACATGCTCACGCGCCGCGCCGTGTCGCCCGAAGTCGGCCAGAAACTGCTTGACCGGCTCGCGTGGTGGGAGCGTTATACGCGCGGCCAGAATGGCCAGTTCAACGGCGTGGTCGGGCCGGGCAACCAGCAGGGCGGTCTCGCCAACATCTTCGAAAAGTCGCTCGGTTCCGCCATGAAGGGCGGCACGACGCCGCTGCAAGCCGTCTACGAATACGCGGAGCCGATCGATCGCGCAGGCTTCGTATTCATGGATTCGCCTGGCTACGATCCCGTCGCGGTAACGGGGCAGATCGCGAGCGGCGCGAACCTGATCTGCTTCACCACGGGCCGCGGCTCCATGTTCGGCTCGAAGCCCGCGCCGACGCTCAAGCTCGCGAGCAACACGCCCATGTTCACGCGTCTCGAAGAGGACATGGACATCAACTGCGGTCGCGTGATCGACGGTGAGCGCACGATCGAGGAAATGGGTCAGGACATCTTCGATCTGATCGTTCGCGCGGCTTCGGGCGCGCGCACGAAGAGCGAGTTGCTCGGACTCGGCGACAACGAGTTCGTGCCCTGGCACATGGGCATCGTGAGCTGAGGGCGCGCGACTGCGCGCCTAGGGCCGGCATCAATAGAACAGGTAGGGAGACAGCAGATGTTCGAATCTGCGCAGCGGCACGGCCGCTCGAAGATGCGCTGGTGGGTTGCCGCCCTCATGTGGGCGGCGATTGCGATCAACTATATCGATCGCACGGTGCTCTCGGCGGCGGCGCCGAAAATTCAGTCCGCGTTCCATCTCGACGCGATGCAGATGGGCATCGTCATGTCGGCGTTTTTCTGGTCGTATGCGCTGCTGCAATTGCCGGCGGGCTTGCTCGCCGATCGGCTGGGCCAGAAGAAAGTGCTGGGTTTCGCGGTGCTCTGGTGGTCGCTCGCGACCGCGATGACGGGCCTCGCGACCGGCTTTCGCTCGCTCGTCGGTTTGCGCGTGGCGCTGGGCGTGGGCGAGGCGGGCGCGTACCCGAGCAACGCGGGTATTGCCACGCGGTGGTTTCCGCGCAAGGAGCGCGCGACCGTTGCGGGCATTTTCGACAGTGGCTCGAAGCTGGGTGGCGCGATCGCCTTGCCGCTGATCGCGTGGATGCTGGCCGTGTTCGACTGGAAGATGACCTTCGTGCTCACGGGCCTGCTCGGCATCGTGTGGTTCGTCGCGTGGCTCGTGAGCTTCACCGACTCACCCGCGGCGCATCCGCGCGTGAATGCGGCGGAACTCGCGCACATCGAAAGCGATAAAAGCGCGCAACGCGCGCAGCCCGTCGCGCGTCCGCCGTGGCGCAAGCTGCTTGCGCACCGCAACGTGTGGGCGATGTGCATCGGCTTTTTCATGATCAATTACAACTCGTACTTCTTCATCACGTGGCTGCCCACGTATCTGATGAAGGAGCGTGGCATGAGCGTGCTGCAGATGGGCTGGATGGCCTCGTTGCCGCTGCTCGTGTCGATCGTCGTCGAGATTTTCGCGGGGTGGGCCTCGGATCGCGTATTCGCGAGTGGCAAGCTCTCGCTCACTGCCACGCGCAAGCTCTTTCTCGTGGTCGGGCTCGTGATGGCGTCGAGCATCGGCTTCGCGGCGTTTGCGCACTCGGCGCTCGTAGCGGTGCTGCTGCTGTGCGTCGCGAAATCAGGCACCACGGTCGCGGCTTCGCAGGTGTGGGCACTACCCGGCGACGTCGCGCCGCCCAATGCCGTTTCGATGATCGCGGGCCTGCAAAACTCCGTGTCGAATCTCGGCGGCGTGGTCGGCCCGATCGTCACGGGCGCGATTGTTGGCGCGACCGGTTCGTTCGTTGCCGCGCTGCTGTTCTCGGCGGCGCTGATCGGCATTGCGATCATCAACTATCTGTTCCTCCTCGGGAAGGTGGAACCCATTCAATTCGGCGACCCTTCACAGGAGACACGCATTCATGAACCCGCAGACTTCAGCGCTTAATCCGTTCAAGGCGGCGCTCGCCGCGCGCAAGAAGCAGGTTGGCTTCTGGCTTTCCATGGCGGATCCGTATCTCGCAGAAGTGAGCGCGACGGCCGGCTTCGACTGGCTCCTCATCGACAGCGAGCACGCACCGAACGAACTGCGCACGATCCTCGCACAACTGCAGGCCGTGGCGCCGTACCCGGGCGAACCGGTCGTGCGCCCCGTGAACGGCGACCCGGCGCTGCTCAAGCGTCTGCTCGATATCGGCGCGCGCAATCTGCTCGTGCCGATGGTCGATACCGCCGACGAAGCGCGCGCGCTCGTCGCCGCCGTGCGCTATCCGCCGCATGGCATTCGCGGCGTGGGCAGCGCGGTGGGCCGCGCGTCGCGCTGGAGCCTGCGTACCGACTACCTGGATATTTCGGATGACGAAGTATGCTTGCTCGTGCAAGCGGAAACGACGACGGCGCTTGGCAACCTCGAAGCGATCTGCGCCGTGGACGGCGTGGACGGCGTATTCATTGGGCCGGCTGATCTCGCGGCTTCCATGGGTTATCGCGGCCGGGCCACGCATCCCGAAGTGCAGCAGGCGATCGACGGGGCGATCCGCACGATCGTCGCGTCGGGCAAAGCAGCGGGAACACTCACGTCCGACCCGGCACTCGCGCGTCACTACCTGGAGCTTGGCTGCACGTTCGTCGCGACGGGGGTGGACATCCTGATGTTCGCGAACGCGGCGCGCAAGCTCGCGCGTGATTTCGCGGACGTGCGCAAGGCGGACTGAGGCAGCGCGCCAAAAGACCGCGCGAAGCGATGGAGGAGGAGACGCGACATGAACGATTTCGCAGCGAAAAGCGGGGCGGCTGAGCACATCCGGGCCCTGCGCGAGAACTGGCGCATCATCTTTGCCGCGACGGCGGGGTGGGCGCTCGACGCATTCGATTTTACGATTCTGCTGTTTCTGATTCCCCATCTGGGCAAGGTGTTCGACGTGGGCTTGCCCGCGATGGCGTTCGTGGTGACCGCAACCGGCTTCGCGAAAGTGGCGGGCACGATCGGCTGGGGGTTTGCCGCGGACCGCTTCGGTCGAAAGATCGTGTTCATGGCGGCCGTGCTGTGGTTTTCATGTGCCGCGGGTTTGAGCGGCCTCGCGTGGAGCTACGCGTCGTTCATGGCCATGCGCGTTTTGTTCGGCATTGGCTTCGGCGGCGAGTGGACCGCATCGGTCGCGCTGCTGATGGAAACCGTGCCCGCGAAAATTCGTCCGCTCGCTTCGGGCATCATGGTCGCGGGCTACGAGTTCGGCTATCTGCTCGCGGCGCTCGCATTCCACTTTCTGTTTCCCGTCACGGGCTGGCGCTGGATGTTTTTCCTTGGCGTGCTGCCCGCGCTGCTGACGCTCTTCCTGCGCCGCAACGTGGGCGAGTCGCCGGACTGGGAGCGTGAACGGCAGTCGAAGGTGCGCCGCCGCGCGCGCGAAGTGTTCATCTTCAATCCGGCCGTCTTGCAGGCGTGGCTTTTTTCGGCCGCGATCAATTTCATGCTGTGGGCCGTGCAGGTGCTGTATCCCACGTTCCTGCTCACGACGCAACATCTCGACTCGAGCCAGATCTTTCCGTTCATCATCGCCTATTCGGTGGGCTCGGTCATCGGCAAGCCGCTTTCGGGCTATAGCGCGAGCCGCTTCGGCGAGCGCCGCACGATCTGCATGTTCCTCGGCGTCGTGATCCCGTCGACGGTGCTCTATACGATGGTGCAGAGCCACTTCCTGCTCGGCGTGGGCGCGTTCTGCATGGGCATGTTCGCGAACGGCCTGTTCGGCATCATGCCGCTCTATCAATCACGGCGTTTCCCGGTGGAAGGGCGCGCGACCGGCATTGGCATCAGCTACGCGATGACCTCGGTAAGCGTGGTCGCCCCGTATGCAATCGCGCTCGTCACGCCGTCGCTCGGGCTCAAGTTCGGGATGGCGTCGTTCATCGCGGGCGGCGCGCTGCTGCTGATCGCGATCAGCGTGTTCGATACTTCGCGCTGGATGCCGCGCGGCGAAGCGGCCGAAGGCGCGACTCAAGGCGGCACGGAGCCCGGCGAAACAGGAACGCCGATGCTGGCGGCCGGCAGCGCCACGCGTTGAACGGGCCAACAGGAGCACACCGATGAACACAACCTCACGCCGCTGGACCCGGCGACCCGAAGATTCCACCTGGGGTGACTGGGGCGCCGACGATCAACTCGGCCGCCTGAATCTGATCACGCCCGCGAAGGTGCTCGAAGGGTTGCGTGAAGCGCGCGAAGGCCGGACGTTCTGCCTGAGCCTGCCGCTCGATTGCCCCGGCAACCGCGTGCTGAACCCGCGCCGCGCGCCGCCGCGAGTCGAACCGACGATGCGCGGCGACAAGCCGAACATGACCTACCCGCTCTCGCGCGACAACGCGGTCCTCACCGACGTGATCTGCGACGACGTGGTCACGCTCGCGCTGCAGTATTCGACGCAGTGGGACAGCCTCGCGCACATGGGGCAATGGTTCGACGCCGACGGCGACGGCAAGCCGGAAATGTGCTTCTACAACGGCTTTCGCGCGGGCGAGGACATTGTCGGACCGCTCGATTACCGCGACGAGACGTTGCCCGAGACGGGTCGCGCGAGCGGCGCCTGGCGGCTCGGCATCGACAACATGGCGGCGACCTGTGTGCAGGGGCGGGCGGTGATGGTCGATATCAAACGGCAGTTCGGCACAGGGCCGTTGCGCATTGGCTATCGCGAGTTGATGGAAGCGATGAAGGCGCAGTGCGTGGTTGTCGAGGCCGGCGACATGCTCTGCCTGCGCATGGGCATGGACGAAGCGTTGCTCGATGTCTATCGCACGCAGAACGAACAGGCGCTCGAAGGCGGTTTTGCCGGTCTCGACGGCCGCGATGAAGCGCTGCGCCGCTGGATCATCGAATCGAATGTGGCCGCTCTGATCTCCGATAACGTGGCCGTCGAATGCCTGCCCGCGGCGCCTTGCAACGACGCGCGCTATCCCTCGCATCCGTTGCACGATTTGTGCTTGTTCCGGCTTGGCGTGCATCTGGGCGAGCTTTGGCATTTGAGCGAACTCGCAGACTGGTTGCACGCGCACGGCCGCAACCGTTTTCTGTTGACCGCGCCGCCGCTGCGGCTGCCGCGCGCGGTCGGCTCGCCGGTCACACCCGTCGCGACGGTCTAGCGGCTTACGGACATATTTGCGTGCGCGAGCAGAAGTACAGCACGCGCAGGCGCTGGACATCTGACGATTTCGATACTCGAAATCCCTTGTAGAAAGGAGCATGCAGTGAGTTTGGAGTTGACGCGAGGCGAACTGCTTCGACAGGAAAATTTCATCGACGGCAAGTGGATCGCCGCCGCCGGAGGCAGCCGTTACGGTGTGACGAATCCCGCGACGCAGGACACGCTCGCGCAGGTTGCCAACAGCTCGGCCCGCGATGCCCGCGCGGCGACTGAAGCGGCGAGCCGCGCCTTGCCCGCCTGGCGCGACAAGCTGCCCCGCGAGCGGGCGCAGGTGCTCAGCCGTTGGCACGCGCTCATCATCGAGAACAGCGAGGATCTGGCCCGCCTCATGTCTATGGAGCAGGGCAAGCCGCTCGCGGAGGCGCGCGGCGAAGTCGCGTATGGGGCTTCGTACGTTGCGTGGTTTGCCGAAGAGGCGACGAAGGTCTATGGCGACATCATTCCGCAGACGCAGCGCGGCAAGCGCATGAGCGCGATCAAGGAGCCGATTGGCGTGGTCGCCGCGATCACGCCGTGGAATTTCCCGCTCGCAATGATCGCGCGCAAGATCGCCCCGGCGCTCGCTGCCGGCTGCACCGTCGTGGCGAAGCCCGCCGAAGACACGCCGCTCACGGCACTCGCGCTCGCCGCGCTTGCGCAGGAGGCGGGCTTGCCCGACGGCGTACTCAACATGATCTCGGCCGCGCGTGACGAAGGTATTGCCGCTGTGGCCGACTGGCTCGCCGACGATCGCGTGCGCAAGATCACCTTCACGGGCTCGACGGCGGTGGGCAAGCATCTGGCGCGCGAGTCGGCAGGCACGCTCAAGAAGCTCTCGCTGGAACTGGGCGGCAACGCGCCGTTTATCGTGTTCGAGGACGCCGACCTCGACGCGGCCGTCAACGGCCTGATGGCGGCCAAGTTCCGCAACGGCGGCCAGACCTGCGTCTGTCCCAACCGCATCTACGTGCATGAATCGGTGTACGAACGATTTGGGCATCTGCTCGCGCAGCGTGTGGCTGCGCTTCACGTTGGACCGGCGACGGACCTGAAGGCGCAAATCGGCCCGATGATCAACGAGCGCGCGATCGACAAGATCGCAAAGCACGTCGACGACGCCGTGGCGAACGGCGCGCGCGTACTCACGGGCGGCAAGCGACTTGGCGAACTGGGACCGAATTATTACGCGCCCACCGTGCTCGCCGACGCGACCGACGCGATGGTGCTGTGCTGCGAGGAAACGTTCGGGCCTGTGGCGCCGCTATTCCGCTTCACGGACGAGAACGATGTAATCAGGATTGCAAACGATACGCCATTCGGTCTCGCTGCTTACTTCTACACAAACGACGTGCGCCGAATCGATCGTGTGGCGCGAAAACTGGAAGTCGGTATCGTCGGCATCAACGAGGGCGCCGTGGCCAGCGAAGCAGCGCCTTTCGGCGGCGTGAAGGAGTCCGGCTATGGGCGCGAAGGCTCGAAGTATGGCCTCGACGATTACCTCAGCATCAAGTATCTGTGCCAGGGTGGGCTCGACTGAAACTCGCGGCGCGCTGCGGTGTGCGAAGACCGGCCACGTGGCCGGTTGATTCGATCGCACTTCGGAGTATCGGGAGCAGAACAATGGGCAGCCAATTTATCAATTTGCGCTGCGTAAAAGATGCCACGTAAATATACGAACGATCGCACATATTATTCTTTTCGCTGTCTGTTCATCGCCGTGAAGCTAACTTGACGACTGAATAATTTCTTCATTTTTCAGTAAACACTAAAGTCGATGTTTTGAGTGTCGATAATGCAATCTGGTGCTTGTCCGGTTTTCAGTTCGCGACAAACTTCAATTTCCTTGTTTACGGCAGAGCCACTCCTCGACGATGCAGCGCACCCACTTTTCAATCAATGGTCGTCTCGTTGCGGCCATGTTGTTCCTTAGCATTCTTCTGGTTGTAATTGGCGGGTTCGGGCTCGCGGGCATGGTGGCCAGCAACGATGCGAACCGCCATACCTACTCGGAACAATTGCCGAAATCAATTGCCGTTGGGGAAATGACCATCATGGTCGGGCGCCAGCGCACATCGCTCGACCGCTCCGCGATCAATCCAGGCTCGGATGACGCGCAGAACATGTACGGGAAAGAGAAGGAGGTCCGTGATGCCGCCGATGCAGCATGGCAAAAATATCTTTCCCTGCCGCGCGATGCGGAGGAGGACCGGCTGGCTGCCGGCGTGACTCAGCAGTACCAGGCGACTGAAGCGGAGCTGGCGCGTTTTCGTGAAGCCACGCAGCGCGGCAATCGCGACGAAATTCTCAAGCTGATGTTCAGCGTGGGGAAGGTCTATACGAGCATGCAGGACGCTGCGAACGCACTGAAAAAGTATCAGTTCGATCAATCGAAAGAGCAGTACGAAGCGACCGAGCGCCGCTACCAGCTATTTCTTGCGGCGAGCATTGTCGCAATCATCGCGGGACTCTGCGCAGCGGCGGCCAGCTGGTATTTCCTGCGCAAGGCGATTCTCGTGCCCGTGAACGATGCCATCACGCATTTCGGGCAGATCGCGCAGGGTAATCTCGGTCGCAAGATCGAGGTCCGCACGAACGATGAAATGGGTCGCATGCTCGGCGGGCTGGTGGAGATGCAGGCGAACCTGCGACGCACGGTGCGCACGCTGAGTGAAGGCAGCAACGCTATCGCGACCGCGACCCGCCAGATTGCTGCAGGCAACGCCGACTTGTCGGCACGCACCGAATCGCAGGCGGCATCGCTCCAGGAGACGGCAACGAGCGCCGAGCAGTTGTCGAGCACCGTGCGCCAAAACGCCGACAACGTGCAGCGCGCGAGCGAGCTGTCGTCATCGGCATCGGATATCGCGCGGCGCGGGCACGAAGTCGTTTCGCGCGTCGTGAAGACGATGGGCGACATCAGCCAAAGCTCTGCGTCGGTGGCGGAGATCACCTCGATCATCGAAGGGATCGCGTTCCAGACCAACATCCTCGCGCTCAACGCGGCAGTCGAAGCCGCACGTGCCGGCGATCAGGGGCGCGGCTTCGCGGTCGTGGCGGGCGAGGTCCGCACGCTCGCCCAACGCTCTTCCGCCGCTGCGAAGGAAATTCGCGAGCTGATCGCGCAGTCGACGACGCGTATCGACGATGGCGCGCGGCAGGTCAACGAAGCCGGCGACACCATGAGCGAACTGATCGACGCGGTCGCGCGCACGAACTCCATCATGTCGGAGATCGCGGCAGCGACACAGGAGCAGAGCCATGGGCTCAGCCAGGTCAGCATTGCCGTGAACAACATGGACAACGCCACGCAGCAGAATGCCGCCCTCGTCGAGGAGGCCGCTGCGGCGGCGAGTTCACTCGAGGACCAGGCGCGCATGCTTGCGGCGACGGCGGCGCAGTTCTCGCTCGGCGACGAGGCAGCCTGACTTGTGTTGAGCCCGGCGGTGCCGGGCTCGCTGCACTGCGACAAAGCGCCGCATATAATTAAGTAAAAACATAATTATTCAACAGAGAAAAAATCCCATGTCCCAAGAACAGGAGCCGCGCCGCCGCTTCCTGCGGCAGGTGCTGGCCATCGTGCCCGCCGCAACGGTCGCGTCGGGTGCAACGCTCACTCAAAGTGCCTGCAGCAGCAATGCGTCCCCCGCTGCGACCGCCAGCGAAAACTACCAGCCCACGTATTTCACGGCTGCGGAATGGAAATTTCTGCATGCAGCCGTGGACCGTTTGATTCCCGAAGATGAACACGGCCCAGGTGCCGTGAAGGCCGGCGTGCCCGAATACATCGATCGCCAGATGGAAATGCCATATGGCCACGGCAAGCTCTGGTACATGCAGGGGCCGTTCCATCCCGACGCCGTGCCGGAAATGGGCTACCAGATCAACCTCGCGCCGCGTGACGTCTACCGTCACGGCATCCAGGCCTGCGATGCGTACTGTGCCAGGAACCATGGCGGCAAGACCTTCGCCGAACTCGACGTGGCGGCGCAGGAAGCGGTGCTGCACGACATGGAGCACGGCAAGCTCGCGTTTGAAACCGTGCCCTCGCGCACCTTCTTCTCGTTCCTGCTGGGCAACACCAAGGAAGGCTTCCTTGCCGATCCGATCTACGGCGGCAACAAGGACATGGCCGGCTGGAAGATGGTCGGCTTTCCGGGCGCGCGCGCGGACTTTATGGACTGGATCGATCAACCGGGCGTGAAGTACCCGTACGGTCCGGTGTCGATCAATGGCAGGCGGGGGTAAGCAGTGGCGATCAAGAAGAACAAGGTCGATTGTGTCATCGCAGGTTTTGGCTGGACCGGCGCGATTCTCGCGCAAGAACTCACCGATGCGGGTTTGAACGTAGTCGCGCTCGAACGCGGCGCGATGCGCGACACGCCGACCGATGCGAACTATCCCAAAGTCGTCGACGAACTCAAATATGGCGTGCGCGGCGCGCTTTTCCAGGATCTGTCGACGGAAACCGTGACCATCCGGCACGGCGTTGACGATCTCGCGGTGCCGTACCGTCAACACGCGTCGTTTTTGCTCGGCAATGGCGTGGGCGGCGCCGGTTTTCACTGGAACGGCATGCACTACCGGATGCTGCCCGAAGAACTGGAGTTGCGCACGCGCTATGAAGCGCGCTACGGCAAGAAGTTCATTCCCGAAGGCATGCAGGTTCAGGACTTCGGCGTCACTTATGACGAGATGGAGCCGTTCTTCGATTTCGCGGAGAAAGTGTTCGGCACGTCTGGAAAGGCGGGCAATCTCAACGGTCAGATCCAGGCGGGCGGCAATCCGCTCGAAGGCCGTCGCAGCAGCGAGTTTCCAACCCCGCCGCTGAAGAACGGCCTCGGCGCCACGCTCTTTGAAAAGGCCGCGCGCGAAGTGGGTTTTCATCCATACGATGCGCCTGCGGCGAACGCGTCGGCGCCGTACACGAACCCGTATGGCGTGCGGCTTGGACCGTGCAACTTCTGCGGCTTCTGCGAAGACTTCGGCTGCTACATGTACTCGAAGGCGTCGCCGCAGACCACCATTTTGCCGGTGCTGCTCAAGAAGCCCAATTTCGAGCTGCGCACCAAATCGTACGTCACGAAGGTCATGCTTTCGCCGGACAAGAAGCGCGCGACCGGCGTCACCTACATCGACGCGCAAGGACGCGAAGTCGAACAGCCCGCGGATATGGTCATCGTCGCCGCGTTCCAGATGCACAACGTGCGCTTGTTGCTGCTCTCGGGCATCGGCAAGCCGTACGACCCGAAAACGGGTGAAGGCGTGGTGGGGCGCAACTACGCGTATCAGATGAACGGCGGCATCAACGTGCTTCTGCCGAAGGGTACGCAGCTCAATCCGTTCATCGGCAGTGGCGCGGGCGGCGTGGGCATGGACGATCTCAACGGCGATCAGTTCGACCATGGTCCACTCGGCTTTCTCGGCGGCGCGAGCGTGCGTCACATTCGAACGGGTGGCCGCCCGATCAAGCAGGCCGCGACCGTACCGGGCACGCCGACCTGGGGCAGCGGATGGAAAGCCGGCATTTCGGATGCGTACCAGCGTTACATGACGATCGGCATTTCGGGTTCCGTGATGCCGTATCGCGATGCCTACCTCGACCTTGATCCGACCTATCGCGATGCGTACGGTTTGCCGCTGCTGCGCATGACGTTCGATTGGCACGACAACGAGTACGCGATGCTCGACTACGTCGGCACGCGCATGGAAGAAGTCGCGAAGGCGATGAATCCCGAGAAGTATTTCCGCGCGATCCGCAAGAAAGGCCAGCACTACGACACGCGCGTGTACCAGTCGACGCATACCACGGGCGGCGCTGTGATGGGCGCATCGCCCGCGACGAGCGTCGTCAACAAGTATCTGCAAAGCTGGGACGTGCCCAACGTGTTCGTGATGGGCGCCTCGGCGTTCCCGCAGAACATGGGCTATAACCCGACGGGCATTGTCGCGGCACTCGCGTATCACTCGGCCAAGGCGATTCGCGAGCAGTACCTGAAGAACCCGGCTGCGCTGGTGCAGGCATAAGGAGCGGGCAAACATCATGAAAAAGATTACGTTTGCCATGGCCTGTACGGTTGCTTTTGTGACGACTGCAGCGAGTGCCGGTGTATCCGCGCAGGCCGTGGCTGCAGCCGCGCCAACCGCCGCCGACGCACAGCTGATCCAGAAGGGCCGCTACCTCGCAGCCGCAGGCGACTGTATTGCCTGCCACACGGCGAAGGGCGGCAAGCCATTCGCGGGCGGTCTTGGCATCGCATCGCCGATCGGCACGATCTACTCGACCAACATCACGCCCGACAAGGCTACCGGCATCGGCACCTACACGCTCGACGACTTCGATCGCGCCGTGCGCCACGGTGTCGCGAAGGATGGTTCGACGCTGTACCCAGCCATGCCGTACGTCTCGTATGCAAAGATCAAACCTTCGGATGTGAAAGCGCTGTACGCGTATTTCATGCATGGGGTCGAGCCGGTCTCGCAGGGCAATCGCGCGTCCGACATTCCGTGGCCGCTCTCGATGCGCTGGCCGTTGCGCTTCTGGCGCGGGGCATTTGCGCCGGAAGTCGCGAGCGACGACAGCCCGCTGCCGAACGACCCGGTTGCGCGTGGCCGCTATCTCGTGGAAGGCCTCGCGCACTGCAGCGCGTGCCACACGCCCAGAGGGTATGGCCTGGAGGAGAAGTCGCTGACCGACGACGGCAGCCTGTTCCTGTCGGGCGGCGTGGTCGACGGCTATCTCGCGAAGAATCTGCGTGGCGATCGCAAGGACGGCCTTGGGAACTGGAGCGAAGCTGACATCGTCGCGTTCCTGAAGAGCGGACGCACGGCGCATTCGGCCGCGTTCGGCGGGATGGCGGAAGTCGTGCAGAACAGCACGCAGCATATGAGTGATCAGGACCTTGCTGCGATCGCCGCGTACCTCAAAACGCTCGCGCCGGCCAACACATCGGGTAGCACACTCGCGGCTGATCCTGCCTCGGCCAACGCGTTGCGCGCCGGCACTGACCGCAGCAACGGTGCGCTGACGTTCGTCGACAACTGCGCGGCGTGCCACCGTACGAGCGGCAGCGGCTACGAGAGCACGTTCCCGACGTTGGCACTGTCGACGGTCGTGAACACGGACGATCCGACCTCGCTGATCCACATCGTGCTGCAAGGCGGAGAGATGCCGTGGACCAAGGCGGGTCCGACGCACTACGCCATGCCCGGATTCGACGCGCGACTGACGGACCGTGACGTCGCAGATGTACTGACGTTCGTCCGTGCGAGCTGGGGAAATCATGCTTCGCCAGTAACAGCCGAGCAGGTCGCCAAAGTACGCAAGTCGTCCGGGGCTGCCGCTCAACCGTCACGAGCCGAGAATCCGTAGCGCTGTGTGGTCAACCGTTGTCAACCGTTTGTTCGTAGGCGAGGAAGGCTGAGCACCGCCTCGCCGCTTGCAAACCAGGGGGCACTGCAGACGAATAGCTTCTGCCATGGGGGCAGCCTGCGAAACGGATTCTCCGTGCCCTATTACTACGGCTCACCTTGATCGTTCAAGCGCAAAGCAGGATGATCTGCATCAAACGTCAGCGCGTTACCCCAAGTACCGTAGGGGATGATATTTCGTCATTGACCGCGAGGTGCGAAATGACCCAGCAATCTGCCACGAATGCTTCCGTGCCCTTCGCGAGGATCATGGTCGCCGTCGATTCCACCCCGGCCTCGGCCGCGGCAATCGGGTATCTGAGGCGGCTCCTGCATCCCGGCACAACGTTGTGCATCGTTTCCGTCGCCGAGAATCCACGCACGCTCGTGCCACTCGGAGCGTGGGTTGGGTCGCGGCTCGAGGCTGCGCGAGAGGAGCTACGGCGTGATGCCGGGGAGGCGATTGAGGCGGCACGATCCGCGCTGGATGGCTGCGGATCTCAGCTGGAGACGCAACTGATCGACCTTTGCAAGGAAGGCGGAGACCTCGTACACGCGCTCGCCGAAGCGATGTCGCAATGGTCCCCCGACCTTGTTGTCCTCGGCACGCGGCATCACCGGGCGCTGTTGCGCTGGGTGGAAGGCGAGGTTTCCGCACCGCTTGCCCGGCTGCTTCAATGGCCAGTCCTGATCGTGCCGGTCGGCCATGAGGCCGGGTCGGACGCGTTGCCGTCCCGGGTTCTTTTTGCGACCGACGGGAGCGCCGCGTCCGTGGCCGCTTTGCGTGTGGGTGCCCGGCTGGTCGCGCCGCGGGCGGATTGCCGCGTCATTTACGTTGTTGACCGGCTACTCGCATCCGGGACAGGGCCCTTCGAAAGACAACTCGAAACCGTGCTGACCGAGAGCGGGCATATTGCCGTCAAGGCGGCCGCAGACGAGCTTGCCGCGCACGGCCAGCAAAAGGAATGGGTGGTGGAGACGGCGCTCATCAAGACGAGGAATACGTATGATGACGTGCCTCACACGATCGACCGGGAGGCGCGGCACTGGAAGGCGCAGCTCGTGGTACTGGGAACGCACGGGCGCCGCGGTCTCACGCGCTGGCTGCTCGGCAGCGTCGCGGAACGGGAGGTGCGCTTGAGCGCGGTGCCGCTGCTACTCGTACCGGAATCGGCCGGTTAATCCCGCGGCAGGACGCATTTCGCCGGTCGGCGGCGCACGTCGGAGACTGTCGCAACAGCAAACGGAGTTCGGCCCCGGCGAAGTTGCCGAAGCCCGAAGCGTGCGCAAGTGCGCTCATGGAGGAGCGGCGTGAAGACCCTCGCGATCCTGTTTCTGATTGTGTTGCTCATCAATCTCATGCCGGCGTTTGCGCCGCCAACGTGGATGGCCATGTCGTGGGTCGGCTTCAATGTTCGCGAGGGCAGCCCGCTGCTCTTTGCCCTTGTAGCGGCCAGTGCGGCGACGCTCGGTCGACTCGCGCTGGCCGGCTTCTCTCGTTCACTGGTAAGAAGGCGCTGGATTCGCGAGGCGGATCGACAAAACATAGACGTGGTCAGCGCGTGGCTCAAGAAGCATAAGAAGAAGACGGCCGGAGCCTTTGTGCTCTATGCGCTTAGCCCGTTTCCGTCCAACTATCTGTTCATCGCTTACGGGCTGTCGGGCTTGCCTCTCAGGTTTATCGGCGCAGCGTTTTTCGCAGGGCGCACGGTGAGCTACGTGATCTGGGCTCGTCTCGGACGGTTTGCATCGGAGGTCGTCGATCCTGAAGCCCTGCTCGACGGGCAGTATCTTGGAATCGGCTTCGCGCTCTCGCAACTGGCACTGCTGGCGTCGGTCTACGCGTTCATGAAACTCGACTGGAAGATGCTGATAGAGCAGCGCAAGTTGAGATGGCGACGACCGATCAAGCAGTCGGGCAGAAGAGACGAGGGTTCTGCAGATTTCTGAAAGAGGCAATCAGGAGTAACAGCTTGGCAGGAAAGTAAACATTGCGTCAGGACATTCTGCACTGGACCCTCACGGGACAAGCCTCTCTTCAAAGCATGGGCGAATGCAGATGGTCGGGATGATCGAGCATGTCCGCCACGAGGTGCAGCGACTCCTCCATCGCGCTTGCATCGCCTGGCCCGCCCAGGCAGATGCGCACGGCATTGGGCGGATTGCCATCGGTACTGAATGCGGCGCCGGAGACCACGCCAATCTGTTTCGTGCGCAGATGCGATGCGAGTTCCGACGCGCTCCAGCCCGTTTCCGAAGGCACCGTGAGCCAAAGATGAAAGCAGTCGCTGGACGCTTCGATTTCGCGCGCGGCAAAGACCTGTGCCGCAATATGCTGGCGTACCGCGCACTCATTGCGAATGGCCTCTAGCATCTGCTGTGCAACGCCGTTCTCGATCCAGCGCGCTGCGAGATTCGACATATACGGACTCGCCATCACGGTGGTCGCGCGCAGCGCGCCGGAAAGGCGCTCCGCATGACGCGCGCCCGGCGCGACGACAAAGGCCACGCGCAAGCCCGCGCCGAAGCACTTGGACATGCCCGTCACGTAGTAGGTGAGTTCGGGCGCGAGCGTGGCGAGCGCGACGGGCGGCGTTTCGCAAAGCATGCCGTAGGCGTCGTCCTCGATGATGGGCACGTTGTAGCGCAGCGCGATATCGGCAATATGCTCGCGGCGGGTTTGCGAGAGCGTGCGCGTGGTCGGATTCTGCAGCGTGGGATTGCAGTAGAGCACGCCGGGCTTGCGCGTCTTGCAGAGCGCTTCGAACGCTGTGGCGTTGAGGCCCTCGTCGTCGCGCGGCAACGGCGCGAGCGGCATGCCAAGCTGATTCGCGATCACCTTCAAACCGGGATACGCGAGGCAATCGGTACAGATCGCTTCGCCGGGCTTGACGAGCCTGAGCAGCAAAGCGACCAGCGCGTTGTGTATGCCGGGGCAGACCAGCAGCGCGTCTGTGCGATGCGAAGGCAGCGTGTGACGCAGCCACTGGCTCGCCATGCTGCGCTCGTATTGCGAGCCGCCAAAATCCTGATAACGCAGCATCGACCACGGGTCGGCCGTGCCGATGATCTGCGCCGCCGATTCCGCGAGCAGCACAGTCAATTCCGCCGGTTCGGGCGGCATGTTCATGGTCATTTCCAGCGCGGTGCCTGCGCGAAGCGGAACCGCGGGCGGCCTTCCGCGCACGTATGAACCGCTGCCCGCGCGCGAATCGATCAAGCCCCGTTTGCGCGCTTCGGCATAGCCGCGCGCGAGCGTGGTGTAGTTGATCTTGAGCGCGTCGGAGAGATCGCGCAGCGCCGGCAGCCGGTCGCGCGGCCGCAGGCGGCCGCTCGCGACGTCTTCTTCGATGAGATCGGGAATGGTCTGATAAACGGGCTTGTCGCTTTCGGCAAGCCGTTTGAGCCAGTGGGCGGTGACGTTCGACATGGGGCGTTGCGCGAAAGCGCCTTCGATAATGGGCTGACTCATTCTAGTGAGAATGCGCGGCGAAAAATAAAACAATTGATCGCAGGTGATCGCATCGAATGATCCGAAATGATGCATGCATGCACCTGAATCGCATGTGTGTTGCCCAGTGCCGGGGCGAACCCGGTGCTGCGCGGATGACGAGCCACATCGTCCACGCACGTCTCACTCGCGCCTCGCGAGAAAAAATCACCTGGATCATTCGCGGCACGCGGCATTGATTGGCAATTGATTGCATGGCGCGTGCCACTTGATGGCATATCCGTTGCGAAAAGAGAGACGCCGGCCACCGGTCGGCCACAGTCCTCAATCATTGAACGGAGTCACGCAATGCCCGCCATCACCACGCCCGCCCACAAGACCGGTGACTACCTCGTCGACTACGAAGAGAAGGTCTTCGAGGACGTCAAGGCAGAACGCGGCGAGAAAGCGCTCGTCACGTTTCATACCGTCGCGTTCGAAGGTTCCATCGGCTTCGTCAACATGCTCCAGGCCACGCGCCTGCAGCGCAAAGGCTTTGAAACGTCGATCCTGCTCTACGGCCCGGGCGTGATGCTCGGCGTGCAGCGCGGCTTCCCGACGCTCGGGGCCGAAGCGTTTCCGGGCCATCTGAACTTCAACAACCAGCTGATGAAGTTCATGGCGGAAGGCGGCAAGGTCTACGCGTGCCGCTTCGCGCTGCAAGCGCTTTACGGCCAGACCGAAGCCGCGCTGATCGAAGGCGTGCGGGCCATCAATCCGCTCGACGTGCTCGACCTGAAGCTGCTGCATCGCAAGTCGAACGCGCTCGTGATCGACACCTGGACGGTTTGATTTCGCACGGGTATCGCCATGTCGACCACATCCACAAAGCGCATCGTTCGCGCTGCCGCCGTGCAGATCGCGCCGGATCTCGAATCGTGCACGGGCACGCTCTCGCGTGTTGGCGACGCGATTGTCAGCGCCGCGCGCGAGGGCGTGCAGCTAGCCGTGTTTCCCGAAACGTTTCTGCCGTACTACCCGTACTTTTCGTTCGTGCTGCCACCGGTGCAGTCGGGCGCGGAACATTTGCGGCTGTACGAGCAGGCGGTGACGATACCCGGCCCCGTGACGGAAACCATCGGCGCGCTCGCGCGCGAGCACGGCATGGTGATCGTGCTCGGCGTGAACGAGCGCGATCACGGCAGCCTCTACAACACACAGTTGATCTTCGATACGGACGGCCAGATCAAGGTGAAGCGGCGCAAGCTCACGCCCACGTTCCATGAACGCATGATCTGGGGGCAGGGCGACGCAGCCGGCCTGAAGGTCGCGCACACGGCCGTGGGCCGCGTGGGCGCGCTCGCCTGCTGGGAGCACTACAACCCGCTCGCGCGCTACGCGCTGATGACGCAGCACGAAGAGATTCATTGCAGCCAGTTTCCGGGTTCGCTCGTCGGGCCGATCTTTGCCGAGCAGATCGAAGTGACGATCCGTCATCACGCGCTCGAATCGGGCTGTTTTGTTGTGAACGCAACGGGATGGCTGACCGACGCGCAAATCACCTCCGTCACGAGCGACCCGAAGTTGCAAAAGGCGCTGCGCGGCGGCTGCAACGCGGCGATCGTTTCACCCGAGGGCCAGCATCTGGCCGCGCCGCTGCGCGAAGGCGAGGGCATGGTGATCGCCGATCTCGACATGGCGCTCATCACCAAGCGCAAACGGATGATGGATTCGGTTGGCCACTACGCGCGGCCCGAACTGCTGAGTCTCGCGATCAACGAGCGGCCCGCCACGCCGGTTTTCTCTTTCGACGACACGCCCGTCACCGCTTCATGGAGTTCCCACGATGAATGCCAGCGTCAATTTCCCGGAATCGAGCCTGCAACTCTTGACTGAGCTGCAGTCGAGCGGCCTGCGCCTTGCCGCGCCCGATCACGAGGGGCTGTCGAGGCGTGGCGGCGCGGGGCCGTCCGATCACAAGGCCGTAGTCATCGACGGCGTCACGCTGATGGTGCCCGTGCATACGCACGGCGCGCATCAGTCCGCGTTCGTCGCGAATGCGCCCGACGCCAACGGCGTGAGCGTGCTCACGCGCGGCAGCATCCCGATCGCGCAGATCGCGTTCGCAAAGCAGCCGCGCTTTTACAAGCTGCAAACGCTCGACGGCGTGCCGTATTCGCACATCGCCACGCTGCACGGCACCGACGTGCTTGCCACCACGGTGCTGCAAACCTGTATTCGCTACGAGAGCCGCAAGAAGGCGTGCAAGTTCTGCGCGATTGGCCAGTCGCTTGCCGCGGGGCGCACGGTCGCGCACAAGACGCCGCAACAATTGGCCGAAGTGGCGCGCGCGGCCGTGCTGCTCGACAACGTGAAGCACATGGTGCTCACGACTGGCACGCCGCCCACGCCCGATCGCGGCGCGGCCATTCTGTGCGACAGCGCGCGTGCGATCCGGCACGCAGTCGACCTGCCCATTCAGGCGCAATGCGAGCCGCCCGACGACGATGCGTGGTTCGCGCGCATGCGCGAGGCGGGCATCGACACGCTCGGTATGCATTTGGAAGTGCTGGGGGAGGCCGAGCGCGCGCGCATCATGCCGGGCAAGGCGGCGGTGCCGGTGAGCCGCTACATGTCGGCGTTCGAAGCGGCGGTCGAGGTGTTCGGGCGCGGCCAGGTGAGCACCTATATGCTCGCTGGCCTCGGCGATTCGCCCGAGCGTGTGCTCGAGATGGCGCAGCAACTGCTGCAGATCGGCGTGTATCCGTTCGTCGTGCCGTTCGTGCCCATCTCCGGCACGCCGCTCGAAGATCATGCGCCGCCCACACCGGAATTCATGCGCTCGATACTCGCGCCACTCGGCGCGATGGTGCGCGAGGCGGGCTTGCGCGCGGCCGATATCAAGGCAGGCTGCGGAAAATGCGGCGCGTGTTCTTCGCTCTCTTCGTTCGAAAAGGTGGCGGCATGAACGCGATGCATCCTGGTGCCGGGGACGAGCTCATGGTCGTGCGCTGGGCGCGTTACGCATGGGAGCGCGAAGCCGCATTTGCCATTCGCCGCGCCGTGTTCTGCGAGGAGCAGGGCATCTTCGCGCACGACGATCGTGATGAGATCGACGCACACGCGCAACTGCTCGTGGCCGTTGTCAATCCGCACGGCGAGTCGCCGCAGGTGGTCGGCACAGTACGCATTCATCGCGACCACGCGACGGAAGCGGCATGGTACGGCTCGCGCCTCGCGGTGAGCGCGCCATACCGGCGTCACGGCCGCATTGGCGCAACCTTGATCCGTCTTGCCGTGAGCAGCGCTCATGCGTTCGGCTGCGAGACGTTCCTCGCGCACGTTCAGGCGCAGAATGCGCCGCTCTTTCGCCGTCTGCACTGGCACACGGTCGAAGAGGCGATGGTCTTCGGGCGCGCGCATCACGTCATGCGCGCCGATCTCGCCCACTATCCGCCTTGCGCCACGCCTTTCGACGGCTTCGTTATCGATCAGCGGAGGGCGGCATGACGCTCGACGAACTCGTTGCGAAACTGCGCGTGGGCCGCGGCGTTGCGCACAAATCCGATATCGCGCCGATGCTGGCCGCGCTCGACGCAGGTAGCAAGGACAACGCAGACTCCGCGATGATGGCCGCAGGCGACGACTGCGCCGCGATACCCGACGGCGACGGGTATCTGCTCTTCGCCGCCGAAGGCATGGTGAGCGACCTGATCGAGGCGATGCCGTGGTTCGCGGGTTACTGCTCGGTGCTCGTGAACGTGAGCGACGTATGCGCGATGGGCGGCCGGCCGATTGCTGTCGTCGATGTGATCTGGAGCGATGGCGTAGAACCCGCCGCGCCGGTGCTCGAAGGCATGGCGGCGGCGTCGCGGCAACTGGGCGTGCCGATCGTGGGCGGCCATAGCAACGCGCGCAGCGAGCGCACGCAACTCGCGGTGGCAATCGTCGGTCGAGCGAAGCATCTGCTTTCGAGCTTTGCGGCCCGGGCCGGCGAGAAACTGCTCATGGCCGTGGACTTGCGCGGCGCGTTCGTGGAGCCGTATCCGTACTGGAATGCCGCGACCGAAGCGCCCGCACACCGTTTGCGCGGCGACCTGGCGGTGCTCGCGGAGCTTGCAGAAAGCGGGCTCTGCGGGGCTGCGAAGGACATCAGCATGGCGGGCATCGCGGGAACGGCAATGATGCTGGCCGAGTGCTCGCGCGTGGGCGTGCGCATCGATCTCGATCGATTGCCCAAGCCTGCGGACGTGCCGCTTGCGCGCTGGCTCGAGATTTTCCCGAGCTTCGGCTATTTGCTGAGCGTACGGGACGAGCATGTCGATGCGGTCATCGCGCGTTTTCAGGCGCGCGACATCGCGTGTGCGCAGATCGGCGAAATTCACGGCGACCCGTCCATCGACCTGCAACTCGGCGGCGCAACGCGCAGCGTCTGGCGTCTCGACGCGCAGCCGTTCATCGTGCCCGCCGACCGGCGCGCGACGCGCGCGTTCGAGCAGCCAACCGTTTGCACGTCTACCTGAGCGCCCCTCCCGGAGAGCAACCATGCCTGTTACCCATTTCGTGGTGCGCTGGCCCGACGGCCACGAAGCGCGCTGTTATTCCCCCTCGACCATCGTGCGCGAGCATCTGCAGCCCGGCGTCTACCCGCTCGAGCTTTTTCTCGCCAGGGCGCACGACGCGCTGTGCGCGGCGTCCGAGCGCGTGCGCGAGAAGTTCGGCTACGCGTGTTCGTCGGCGCAAGACCAGTGGGCCGCGATCGAACTCGCTGCACAGCCATTCCGTTCGCAGCCGGCGGCCCAGGTGACCGTCGTGAGCGTCGACTGAACCTATCAAGGAGATTCGCATGTCCACCCAGACGAACGCGGCCAACCCGCCGGTTCCCGAAGCGCATTTCAGCGTGGCGGTCATCGGCGGCGGCCAGGCCGGCCTGTCGATGAGCTACTACCTCAAGCAACGCGGCATCGACCACGTCGTGCTCGAAAAGCGCACCGTCACGCATACGTGGCGCGAACAGCGCTGGGACGCGTTCTCGCTTGTCACGCCGAACTGGCAATGCGCGCTGCCGGGCTACCCGTATCGCGGCGACGAACCGCACGGCTTCATGAAGAAAGACGAAATCATTGCGTGGCTCGACGGCTTCATAAGCCATGTCGATGCCCCGGTGCGCGAAGGCGTGGCCGTCACGCGCGTGTCGAAGCGGCCCAACGGCGGCTTTCTCGTGCAGACCAGCGAGGGGGCATTGAGCGCGGACCAGGTCGTGATCGCCTCGGGCGGCTATCACACACCGATCGTGCCGCGCATGGCCGAGCGGCTTCCCGCTTCAATCGTGCAGATGCAATCGTCGGAGTATCGCAATCCGGCGGCGTTGCCCGAGGGCGCGGTGCTCGTGGTCGGCTCGGGGCAGTCGGGCGCGCAGATCGCCGAAGACCTGCATCTCGCGGGGCGCAAGGTCGTGCTCGCCGTCGGCGAAGCGCCGCGCTGCGCACGCTTCTATCGCGGCCGCGACGTGGTCGACTGGCTCGCCGATATGAAGTACTACGACATGCCGGTCGAAGACCATCCGCTGCGCGAAGGCGTGCGCGACAACACGAATCACTACGTCACGGGCCGCGACGGCGGGCGCGATATCGACCTGCGCAGGTTCGCGAGCGAAGGCATGGAACTGTACGGCGTGCTCGAGGATTTCGCCGACGGCAAGTTGCGCTTCAAAGGGAATCTGCGCGCCAATCTCGACAGCGCCGACGACACGTACAACCGCATCAACATGTCTATCGATCGCTTCATCGTGCAGAACGGTATCGACGCGCCGCCGGGCGAGCCGTATCGTCCGGTGTGGACGCCGCAGCAGGAGCGCACGTCGCTCGATCTCGCCGCGAGCGGCATCGGCAGCATTATCTGGTGCATCGGCTTTCAGCCCGACTTCGGCTGGATCGATCTGCCGGTCTTCAACGGGCGCGGCTATCCGGGGCACGCGCGCGGCGTGACGGTGCAGGAGGGGCTCTATTTTCTGGGCCTGCCGTGGCTGCATACATGGGGCTCGGGGCGCTTCTCGGGCATCGCGCGCGACGCCGCGTATCTGGCCGACTGCATTTCAGCGCCTGCGAGGCTCGATGCGCGCGCGGCGTGACAGCGACCGTGTGCCCGCGCAAACCCGCACGCATTACGTCGCGGGCATGCCGGAGCTGGCGTTCGCCGGGCTCTCCGAGCAGTGGCTCCTGCGCACATGCGGGCAGCTGCACTGGAACGCGCTGGCGGCACAGGCGCAACTGAACACGCCGGACTTCTACGACGACGAAGGCCGCAAATCGTATGCGGCCTTCACGGCAATTCGCGTGTGCGAAGCGCGCCTCGAAGACGTGAGCGAGAACCAGCGCTTCGCGATCGAAGCGGATGTGAAACGGATTGCGGGCGCGCGCCACTTCGGCCAGTTTCGCGTTTTCACCACCGAGAGCGCGATTGCGAAAGTCGAGATGATGTCTACGTTCGTGCGGCGCGAGCAGGCCGGCGACAACCGTTCGGTATGCAAAGCGATGTTCGCTGGTGCGCCCGCACCGGCGACGCCCGCCGCCGCGCATGAACTGATCGCGCAAGTAAAGCGGCTGCGCTCGGGCGACTGGACGCGGCATGGCCGTCTCGATCGCGCGGCGCATGCGGTCGAACATGGGGTCGACTATCTGCCTTGTCCCTCGCTCGATTTCAATGGCGCGCATCTGCTGTATTTCGCGAGCTTCCAGTCGATGGTCGAGCGTGCCGAATGGCATTGGCGGTCCGCGCCGCATTCCGCGCCGCCCACCCTCGTCGAGCGCGACATGGCGTTCTATGGCAACGCGAATGTCGGCGACCGGCTCACGCTGTCGTTCGGCGCGCGCCATGCGGGCCACGACGGGCTCTCGCACTGGTGTGCCATTTCGCGCGCGGCGGATGGCGTGCGCATTGCCGACGTCGTCACACATAAACGGTGGTCGCATGAATGAAGCCGCTATCGCGCCGCGCAAGGCACTCTATACGCAGACCGATCTCGCCGACGTGCCGTGGCTCGACGCGCGTCCTGGCGAGTATCCGTTCCAGCGCGGCATACACGCGACGATGTACACGCAGCGTCCATGGACTATTCGCCAGTACGCGGGCTACGCCGACGCCGCCACCTCGAATCTCGCGTACCGGGCGGCGCTCGAACGCGGCGCGAAGGGTTTGTCAGTCGCGTTTGATTTGCCCACGCATCGGGGCTACGACTCGGACCACGAGCGCGCTGCCGCCGAGGTGGGCATGGCGGGCGTTGCGATCGACGCCGTGGAGGACATGAAGCGGCTCTTCGACGGCGTGGCGCTCGACGAAGTCTCCGTATCGATGACGATGAGCGGGGCGGTGCTGCCCGTGCTCGCCGCTTTCATTGTCGCGGCCGAGGAGTCGGGCTTCGACGTGGCGCAACTGCGCGGCACGATCCAGAACGACATTCTCAAGGAGTTCATGGCGCGCAACGCGTATATCTTTGCGCCCGAGCCCTCGTTGCGGATTGCGACCGACGTGGTGCACTATCTGCTCGCGCATTTGCCTCATTTCAACGTGATGTCGATTTCCGGGTATCACCTGCACGAAGCGGGCGCAGATGGCGTGCTCGAACTTGCGCTCACGCTCGCCAACGCGCGCGAATACGTCCGGCGGCTGATCGAACAAGGGGCCGATGCAGAAAGCGTATGCGCGCAGCTGAGCTTTTTTTTCGCTGTGGGGCGAGACTTTTTTGGCGAAATCGCCAAGCTGCGCGCGGCGCGGGTGTTGTGGGCCGAATTCACGCAGGCACTCGGCGTGCACTCGCCGCGCGCGACGCAACTGCGCATGCATTGCCAGACCGCCGGGTCGAGCCTGCACGCGCAGCGTGCGCAGAACAACGTCGTGCGTACGACCGTGGAGGCCATGGCAGCCGTGTTCGGCGGCACGCAGTCGCTGCACACGAACGCGTGGGACGAAGCGCTTTCGCTTCCGGGCGAGGCGGCTGCTACGCTCGCGCGCGACACGCAAGCGATCTTGCAGCAGGAAATGGGCCTGTGCGACGTGGTGGATCCATGGGGTGGCTCGTATTTGATCGAATCACTCACGGCGCGCACGGTGGAAGCCGTGAAAGCGCTGCTCGCCGAAATCGATAGTCAAGGCGGCGTAATCGCCGCCATCGAAACGGGCTGGGTACAGGCGCGTTTGCATCGCGGCGCGGCTCGCATGCAGGCGCAGATGGACTCGGGCGAGCGCGTGGTGGTCGGCGTGAATCATAGCCGCGAGGCGCACGCCACCGGGAGCGAGCGGCTCGAAGTCGACGCCCGCATGGTGCGCGCGATGCAGGTCGAGCGCTTGCGGCAGATGAAATCGACCCGCGATGCGCTACGAGTGGCCACCGCACTCGATGCGCTTACGCAATGCGCGCGCACGGGCGAGGGCAATTTGCTCGCCGCGACGATAGCCGCGATTCGCGTGCGCGCGACGGTTGGCGAATGCACCGCGGCGCTCGAGCGCGTGTGGCCACGCTGGCACGCCGCGCTCACTTGCGAGGCTCACGCCTGGTCGGGCTCACGCGAGCGCGACGCCGCGTGGCGCAAGGCGCAAGATGCGGTCGAACACTGGTGCGCAGCGTATGGACGCAAGCCGCGCATGGCGCTCGTGAAGCTAGGGCAGGACGGCCATGATCGCGGCGCGCGTGTCGTGGCGGCGGCGCTTGGCGACGCAGGTTTCGAAGTCAGCCTCGGACCGCTCTTTGCGACGCCACACGAGGCGGCTGGCTGGGCGCACGCGCGCGAGCCCGATATCGTCGGGGTTTCGACGCTCGCGGGTGCGCACGCGACGCTGGTGCCCGCGCTGCTCGGCGCGTTGCGAGAGCGCGGCTGCGGCGCTCCGGTGGTGCTTGGCGGCATCGTGCCGGAGGCGCATCACGAATCGCTGTTCACTTGCGGTGTGCTGAAGATATTCGGACCGGACACGCCGCTCGATCAGATCGCACTAGATCTCATTGGAATCCTGAATGAAGTGACATCGTCTCTACAGGATTGCTGCGCGCCATGACGCGTAGTTCAAGCTTCCCGGTACGGCGCTTCGCGAAGGAGATCGCCCTGATAGAACGCCGGGAAGCGTTCGAGTTGACGCTGTGCGTCTGCGAGGGCGAGGTCCGTGCCTAGCACCGCGCTCGAAAAGCCCATGCGTTCCATCTGCAGCACCTGGTCGACGAGCACTTCGCCCGTCGCCCGCAGGTCCCCCTTGAAGCCGAGCCGGCGGCGCACGAGATAAGCCTGGCTATACGCGCGGCCATCGGTGAAGGCGGGGAAGTGCAGCTCGACCCGCGCGGCGCCGGCGATATCGGCGGCATAGGCGAGTGGGTCCGCGTCGTTTGGCAAGGCGAGGACCGGCGTGGCTGCATCGGCGACATTGTCGTGTGCGCCGAGCAGGCGAATGCGTGCAACGGTCTTCATGCCGGGTCCTCCACGATTGCGCGAACGGTGTCCGCAGCCGCCTTGAACCGTTCAAGCCCGACCCGGCGCACGGTTTCGATGAACGTCTCGCGGCGCTCGCCGCTGCGCTCGCGCAGCGCGAGATAGCAGCCGATCACCGCTTCGACGGCGTCGGTCACCTCGTGCGCGGCAAACGACGGGCCAATGACCTTGCCGGGCCGCGCGTCGCCGCTGCGCGTGGAGCCGTCCGCGCCGCCGAGCGTAATCTGGTACCACTCCGCGCCGTCCTTGTCGACGCCGAGTATGCCGATATGGCCGCTGTGATGATGGCCGCACGAATTGATGCAGCCGCTGATATGCAAATCGATCTCGCCGATGTCGTTCAGTTCGTCGAGGTCCTGGTAGCGCTCCATGATGCTCTGCGCGATCGGCAGCGAGCGCGCGTTGGCGAGCGCGCAGAAGTCGCCGCCGGGGCACGCGATCATGTCGGTGAGCAGATGCACGTTGGCGCTGGCGAGCTGGGTGTCGACGGCCGCGCGCCAAAGCGGCAGCAGGTCGTCGGCATGAACCCATGGCAGGACGATGTTCTGTGTGTGCGTCACACGCGCTTCACCGGCCGAGAAGCGGTCCACGAGATCCGCCACGCGCTCGAGCTGGTCTGCCGAGGCGTCGCCTGGCGCCTGCAGCACGCGCTTGAACGAGAGCGTGACGATGCGCAGCGCCGGGTCCTTGTGCGGCGCGACGTTGCGTTCGAGCCAGCGCCGGAACTGCGGCGTTTGCCGGGCTGCATCCTCGCGTGCGGCGGCAGCGGCGGCGTTGGCGGGGCGGCAGGCGGCTGCTTGCTCCGGCACGACGAAATACGCGCGCATGCGGTCCAGTTCGGTTTGAGGGATCGTATGTGGGCCGCCGTCGAGTTCGACGATCTGCCGGAACTCCTCCTCGACTTCGTCGACGAACCGCTGACCCTCGGCTTTCGCGAGAATCTTGATGCGCGCCTTGTATTTGTTGTCGCGCCGGCCGAACTGGTTGTACACGCGAACGACCGCCTCGATGTAGTTCATGATGTGCCGCCACGGCAGGAATTCGCGCAACACGATGGCGATGACCGGCGTGCGCCCCATGCCGCCGCCCACCGTCACACGAAAGCCCAGCTCGCCGTTTGCATCGTGCACGAGGCGCAGCCCGACGTCGTGCCAGCCTGTTGCCGCGCGATCTTCCGTGGCGCCCGTCACGGCGATCTTGAACTTGCGCGGCAGGAATGCGAACTCGGGATGCAGCGTCGTCCATTGCCGCATGATTTCGGCGAAGGGCCGCGGGTCGGCGATCTCGTCGGGCGCCACGCCTGCGCGCTCGTCGCATGAAATATTGCGGATGCAGTTGCCGCTCGTCTGGATGCCATGCATGTCGACCGTGGCGAGCAGATCCATCACATCGGCGGCTTTCGACAGCGGAATCCAGTTGAACTGAACGTTGGTGCGCGTCGTGAAGTGCGCGTGGTGGGTTGGCAGGCGCACGGTGCCGAGCTTGCGCTGGGCCTCCATGGCGCGTTGGTAGACCTCGGCTTCGGGCTGATCGTACTCGCGGGCAACCCGCGCGAGCACGCGAAGCTGCGCGCTCGATAGCTCGCCATACGGTACGGCGACACGCAGCATGGGCGCGTGACGCTGCACGTACCAGCCGTTTTGCAGGCGCAGCGGGCGAAACGCGTCCTCGCTCAGCTGGCCGCTTTGCCAGCGTTCGATCTGGTCGCGAAACTGTGCGGCGCGGTTCGCCACGAAGGCTTTGTCGAATTCGTTGTAGCGATACATAGGTAGCTGCGAATAGGCTGGGCGTGCGGTGGACGCGGAGGGAAGACGTTATCGCGCCGAGGGAGGCGCCTCAATGAGCAGATGACGCCTAAATGAGCACAGCAGATGCAGCGCATACGCGTGGCATTCACGGCCCGGTTCGGCCGCCCGACGAACGCCCGACGAACGCCCGACGAACGCGGCGTGCGGTTTCACTTCAGGCGTTGCGTTTGCGACGCACCAGGCGAGCGTTCTTCCTAGACTATCGTCATGGCCCCAACCCGCGACCGCGATCCGTCGTCTCCGCCGCTTTCCCGCTATCGCAAGAAGCGGGATTTCCGTGTCACGCCCGAACCGGCGCCGTCGGCCGCCAGTCAGTCCGTCGACCACGGGCCTCTGACCTTTGTCGTGCAGAAGCACTGGGCGAGCCGGCTGCATTACGATTTCCGGCTCGAACTCGATGGGGTGATGCTGTCGTGGGCCGTGCCCAAGGGCCCTTGTTACGACCCGAAGGAAAAGCGCATGGCCATTCACGTGGAGGACCATCCGGTCGAATATTCCCGCTTCGAAGGGACGATTCCCCCCAGGCACTACGGCGCCGGTGACGTCATTGTCTGGGACCGCGGCACCTGGGAGCCTGTCGGCGATCCGCAGGAGGGCATGACGGCCGGCAAGCTGGTCTTCCGGCTCCACGGCGAAAAGCTCGCGGGACTCTGGGAACTGGTTCGCATCTCGAAGCCCGGCGACAAGCAGGACCCGTGGATGCTGTTCAAGAAGCGCGATGCATGGGCGCAACCGCTCGCGCAATACGATGTCATCAAGGCGCTTCCCGACAGCGTGACGGCGAAGCCGCTCGGGCTCATTGAAGAACGCGAGCCGAGGGTGGCCCGCTCTGTGAGCAGTCAAGCGCCGCAGGTGGACCTTTCCGCAGCGGTGACCGCGCCGCTGCCGGCCAAACTCGAACCGCAACTCGCGACCCTGGCGTCAACACTGCCCACGAGCGGCGACTGGCTAACCGAAGCCAAACTCGACGGCTATCGCATGCTGTCCCGTGTCGCCAAAGGGCAGGTGCGACTCATCACGCGCGGCGGACTAGACTGGACAACGAAGTTTCCCGAGCTTGCGGCAGAGGTCGGAGACCTTCCACTCAACAGTGCATGGCTGGATGGTGAAATCGCAGTCCTCAAAGATGGCATTCCGAGTTTCGCCGCGCTGCAAGATGCGATAGACGGGGCGGCAAGACAGGACATCGTCTACTTCCTGTTCGACCTGATGTACCTGAACGGGAAAGACCTCAGAAAGGTGCCCCTTTGGGCGAGGCGCGCGCTGCTCGCGCAGATTCTTGAGAATGCGGGTGAGCACATCCGGTTCAGCCAGCATTTCGAGGCGCCTCCTGCCCAGCTGTTCGAAGCGGCCTCAGGCCTGGGTCTGGAAGGCCTCATGCTCAAGCGCCGCGACGCGCCCTATGAACCGGGGCGCACACAAACGTGGCTCAAGGCGAAATCCCGGCTTCGCCAGGAACTGGTCGTCTGTGGCTTCACCGCACGTGGCGGCAAGGACGGCGAGATTGGCAGCCTGCTGCTGGGCTATTACGTGGACGGCAAGCTTCGCGACGCCGGAAGCGTCGGCACCGGCTGGAATGCGCGGACGGCGCAAGACCTGTGGACGCGGCTGACGCCGCTCGAAGCCGATGCGGCACCATTTGATGTCGATGTCGCCAGGCCGCGCCGGTGGTCCCGGCGCTCGGCCGGCAGCGAGCGCTGGGTTCGCCCCGAACTCGTCGCGGAAGTCGAATTCGCGGACTGGACCGCCGATGGCGTCATCCGCCAGGCCTCGTTCAGAGGGCTGCGAATCGACAAGCCGCCACGCGGCGTGGTCCGGGAGGGGGGAAGGACACAGGCGCCTGAACCTTCGCCGAAGCTGAAAATCACGCATCCGGAACGCGTCGTCGACCCGACGACCGGCATCACGAAGGCAGACCTGGTGCGCTACTACGCAAGCATCGCGGAGCGGATACTGCCGCATCTGAAGGCGCGGCCCCTCGCGATGGTCCGTGCCCCCGACGGCATTGCGGAACAGCTGTTCTTCCAGAAGCATGCCGAGAGAACGAACATGCCCGGCCTGACGGCTCATGACCGCAGCCTTTGGCCGAATCATCCGCCGCTGCTAACCGTCGACACCGTCGACGCCCTGCTGTCGGCGGCCCAGATGAATGTCGTCGAGTTTCACACGTGGAATTCGACGGTTCGACGGCTCGACAAGCCCGACCGCGTCATCTTCGACCTGGACCCAGGCGAGGGCGTGAAATGGGGGCGCGTTCAGGAAGCCGCGCTCCTCGTTCAAACGCTGCTCTCGGAACTGGGCTTGGAAGCCTGGCTGAAGACGAGCGGCGGGAAAGGGTTGCATGTCGTGGTGCCGCTGGCTCCAAGGCTGGGCTACGAGGCGGTCAAATCGTTCTCGCAGGCCTTCGTGCGGCATCTCGCGAAGACCATTCCCGAGCGCTTTTCGGCGACCGCCGGGGCTTCGAACCGCATCGGCAAGGTCTACGTCGACTACTTGCGCAATGGCAAGGGGCAGACGACCGCCGCGGCGTTTTCCGCGCGGGCGCGAGCCGGAATGGGCGTCTCGATGCCGGTTGCCTGGGAGCAGTTGAACGACCTGAAAAGCGGGGCGCAGTGGACGGTGCAGACGGCTCGCGACTACCTCAGCTTCCAGCAGCAAGATCCGTGGGCGGATTACGGGGCGGCGGCGCAATCATTGGCATCGGCGATAAAGCTCCTAAAATGAAACGACCGCTGCCCGGCGGCGGCACGGGCCTTGCGCCAAGCGCCGTGCCGACTGTGCCAATGCCGCGAGGAGAAGTCCATGCCCGCCCGCTCAATTGCCTCCCTGTCGCTCTCCTTCGGGCTCGTTTCGATACCGGTGAAGCTCTATACCGCGACCGAGAGTTCGTCCGATGTCCGCTTCCATATGCTCGCGCCCGACGGTTCGCGCGTGAAGCAGCAGTATGTCTCCGAGAAGACGGGCGATGTCGTCGAGCGCTCGAGCATGAACAAGGGCTACGAGTTCGAAAAGGACCGGTTCGTGGTCTTCACCAGCGATGAGCTAAAGGCGCTCGAGGACGCTGCGAGTCATGTTGTCGAGATCATGGCCTTCATTCCGGAGGAGGCGATTGACCCGGTCTTCTACGACAAGGCCTATTACATTGCGCCCGACAAGCGCGGCGGAAAACCATACAGTCTGCTGCAGCAGGCGCTCGCACAGAGCGGACGCTGCGCATTGGCGAAATGGGCGTCCAAAGGCAGGACGCGGATCGTGCAGGTGCGCCCCGAGGAAGACGGGCTCGTCTTTCAGCAACTGCTGTATGCGGACGAGGTGCGCTCGCTGGCGGACCTGCATGTCGAACGCGTCGAAGTGTCCGATACCGAGATGAAACTCGCGCTGCAGATCATCGAGCAGGGCGCCGAAGACAATTACGACCCCAAGGCGTACGAGGATGAAGAGAAGAAGCGCATTCTCGCGGCTATCGACGAAAAAATTGCAGGCAAGCAGGTCGTCGTTCACGAGCCTGCGGAAGAACTGGCCGGCGGCGGCCAGGTCATCGACCTGATGGATGCCTTGCGCGCCAGCCTCAAGGGCGGCGCGAAAGCGAAAGCGGCTCCGGCACCCAGGCGCAGCAAGAGCGCGGAGCCCGTTGCCGAGCTGCCTGTCGCGCCTAAAACGCGCAAGCCACCGGCGCGTGCAGCGAAAGCACCCGCTGAAGCGCCTGCAAAGGTCCGGGCACGCAAGTGACGCCGCAAGTCGCCGCGCGCGAGATTTCGATGCGTGAGTTGCAGGCCATGCTGGGTGTTTCGCGCAGCGTGGTTTCAGGCCTCATTGCTGCGGGCTTCGTGACACCGTCGCGGGGGCCGCGAAACGCGTACCGCTTCACGTTCCAGGATGTCGTGCTGCTGCGCACCGCGTTGCAGTTGCGCGACGCCCGCATACCGACGCGCAAAATCATCACGGCGCTCTCGCGGCTGCGAGACGAACTGCCCGATGAGTTGCCGCTCACTGGGATTCGCGTATCGGCGGTCGGCAACGATGTGGCCGTTCGAACCGGCCCTTCGCAATGGGATGCTGCTACAGGTCAGTTCCTGCTGGATTTCGAAGTCGCGCAAATCAAGGGCGATGTCGTCTTTCTCGACTCGGCGCCTGCGCACGAGGATCTCGCGCACCAGGCCCAGGAGTGGTACGACCTCGGCGAACAGTTGCGGACCTCCGATGTGAACGGTGCCGAACGGGCGTACAAGAAGGCCATCGAATTATCTCCGCAGCCTTTTTATGCTGCCTACGTGGACCTCGGCGCGCTGCTGTGCGAACGCGAAGCGCGTTGCGAAGATGCGCTGCGCGTATTCGACAAGGCGCTCGCTCACTTCCCCGACGATGCCGTGTTGCACTTCAATCGCGCGATTGCATTCGAGGAGATGGGGCGCTTCGAGGACGCTGAGCGTAGCTATCAACGTTGTCTGGAACTCGATCCGTCGTACGCGGATGCCCACCACAATCTGGCAATGCTGCTCGAAAAACGCGGCGATCCACAGGGCCTCGTTCGTCATCTAAGCGCGTATCGTCGCCTCACGAGCTGACAGGCCCCGGTATTCAATGTGGAGTTGGAAGCGACTTCAGTCCATCAAGCCAGTCGTTTAACATTTTGGATGCCTGAATAGCCAATGTCGCCGCATATCCGGCCGTTCCTCGTCTGAGATCGGCGACGTTTTGTTCCGGCGTCATACCAATCTCGACTGCGTGCCCTATGAGCCAGCGGTCGAATCCATGCTCCTTTACCTCTGGGTGAAACTGCACGCCAAGCACGTTTGAGCCAATCGAAAAAGCCTGGTGAGGATAGACATGGCTCGATGCGAGCAGCCTCGCGCCTTCTGGCAGGTCAAATGTGTCTCCATGCCAGTGGAGCACGTGACATGCCGCTTCACGCAAATGCCTTAGTGGCGAGTTCATCCCTTCCTGCGTGATAGAAATGGTTCCCCATCCGAGTTCGCGTTTTCCGCCCGGATAAACCTTCGCGCCGGCCGACGCAGCGATCAACTGCGCGCCGAGGCAGATGCCAAGCGTCGGAAGATCTCGGGCAATCCGTTTCGCCAGCACGGCTTTCAGATTGCCTAGCCACGGATACCGGTCTTCCTCGTAAGCGCCGATCGGCCCTCCGAGTATGACGAGCAGATCCGGACCGTCGGGCGTGATTGCCGAGAGGTCGTCAAGACCTGCGTCGAGATACTGAATCTCAGCGCCCCGAGACCTAAGCACCTCCTCGAATGTTCCGAGGTCTTCGAAGTGGACGTGTCGCACTGCGACTACACGAAGCGGCGGGACTGGAGTGATTGACATACGGACGAAGATATCGATGAAAGCAGGGGGCGACGGCCCGCAGCCATCCAGCCGCTGCGGGCGCTCATGAGGCAAGCAAACTGGCGACGTTCCTTACTCGAAGAAGGAGTCTTCGAGCAGCATGTCCTCGAAGAACGCGCCGTAGTTCAACTTCGGATGCCGAATGTGTATCTCCAGCACCCAAAGCAGTCGCGACGGGCAAAAATCCACGTCAGCCATCGGGCCTTCGTACGTTGCTGCGTGGGGAAAGTCCGAAACCCGGTGGCCGGAGAGGTCGAGATTCAATTCCCACCCCATCGCCTGCGCTTGCGAGACGGCGAACTCATAGAGGACCTTCCCGGTGCTTGCGTCGCTGAGCCACTTTTGGCGAACGATATGAAAAAGCTTGCGCGCATCTTCGGCGCAGCGCGCCATGTCGGCATCGTTGCCGAAGACGAACGTGTCGCCGCCGTCTCCCTCCCATTTCTCGAATACGGGGCCGATGTCGACGAACATGATGTCGTTTTCCTTGAGCACGACGCCCGGCTCGGAAGCGGCGCCGAACGTTTTGGTCGTGTTCGAGCCGAAGCGGACATAGACATCGTGCCAGCCGCGCAGCATCTTGTTGGCGGCGAGAATCTCCTTCGCGATTTCCACCGCATCTTCCTCGACCATGCCGGGCTGACAACGCGCCGCGATCTCGTGGATGATCTTGCGCGTCTTGTCGCGCACCATGAGCATCGGCGCTTCGGAGAATTCGGCACCGACCTGTTCGAGTTGCACTTGTTCGAGCACTGCGTTCATACGGACGACTCCTTTTTTGTGGGGTTGATCGACGGCAGGCGCATGGCGAGGCCATCGAGTTCAGGGGTGATGCGTAGCTGGCAGCCGAGCCGGCTTGACGGACCGGCTTCCGGAAGGCAGGCGAGAAGATTGCGCTCGGTTCGGGAGCACGGGGCGGCGCGCTCGATCCATGCGGGTTCGAGTTCCACCAGACAGGTCCCGCACGACGCCTTGCCGCCGCAGACCGACATGACGGGCAGCCCGGCAGACTTCAGCGCACTCAGGACCGACTCGCCGACCCTGGCAACAACGAACTGGCCGTCGACGCTCAGCCGAACGGAATCCAGCGCGCACGGATCGTTCGCGACGGGCGTCACGTCCGACGCTGCTTCGAACGCATCCGAGGCAAACGTGGCGAACGGAACAGTGGATTCCGCCACGAAAATTGCGTAGGCATCCTCAATCATTCGCGGGTTGCCGCAGGCGAGCACATGCGTATGCACGGGCTCGCTCAGGGCGCGAGCCGCCACGTGCTGCACATAGCCCGCCTGGCTGCCGGACAGAACCGGCACGAACCGGAAGCCCGCGTGCGTCGCCTGCCAGGCATTGAGCACGTCGCTTGCGTAGAAGTCACCTTGCGCGCGTGCCCCCCAATAGAGCGTGACGCGACGACGCGGGTTCGTTGGCAGGAACGCTTCGAGCATGGCGAGGAACGGGGCCACGCCGGTTCCCGTGGCCAGCATCACGACAGGACCGTCGCCCTCCGGGAACGCGAAAGCCCCGAGCGGACCCGTGATGTCGAACTCGTCTCCAACACGCGTGCGGCTGACGACCCGGTCCGAGAACGCGCCACCGGGCCAGCGGCGCACGTGCAGCGCAATCCGGTTGTCCGCCGAGGGCGCGCACGCCATGGAGTAGCAGCGGCTCGGGCCGCTGGATCGGCCAATTCCCACGTACTGGCCGGGGCGGAAGCAAAAGCTGCCCTGTGGCTTGAGAACCAGTTCCCGAACGTCGTCCGAGAGCCAGCGGCTCGAATGCAAGGTTGCCCGCATGGTCATTGCTCGCCGAGTTGAAACTGCGCATGCATGCGCTCCAGATCCTCGCGGATCGAAATCGACACGTGCGGCTTGCGCTTGTGGAACGACCCCACCCAGAGCGCACCGGCGGCGAGATAGGCGAGGTAGGCGTACGGGAAGTACTTGATCGGCGCAGGCGGGATCGGGTAGACCGACCCGACGGCGGGAATGAGCAGAAGCAGCAGCGAGCAGGCGCACAGGAACCAGTCACGGCCGCGTAGCTCACCCAGGCGCTGGAGATAGAACGGTGCGCTGAGCGTGATGAGCACGTAAGGCACGAGGAACCCGAACGCGGCCATGGTGCCGGCCCAGTTGAAGATATCGAGCGCCGCCTGATGACACAGCACGAGCACGGTCGGGACAGCGAACGCGATGACCGCCATGATCGCGACGGCGACGTGCGGCGTCGCATTCTTGTGGTGAGTCCCGGCAATCGCGCCGTGGAAGATGCCGTGGCGGCCCATCGCAAAGATAACCCGCGAACCCGCGTTGATGCACGACAGGCACAAGGCGAAGAAGCTCACCATCGCGCCGACCGACAGCGGAATTTGCAGCAGCCCGACGTGAGCCATCTGGGCCATCACATTCAACGGTGCGTCGATCTGGTCTAGCGGCTGGTGATAGCCGCGCGTGCCGATGATCATCGCGTAGGTCACGAAGACGAAGAACGCGCCCGAGATGATCAGGCTCCAGATAACCGCACGCGGAATGTTGCGCAGCGGATTCTGCGCTTCGTCGCCGAACGCCGTGGCGCACTCGAAGCCGACCAGACTGAAGATCGCGACGACGACGCCCAGCCCGACATTGGACCAGGGAAGCTTCGAGACCGTGAACTGCGCGGTGTCGACGACGAAATGGTGTTCGGCGAGCACGATGACCGACAACACCAGAATGAGCAGCATCGAAACGCCCTCGAGCACCAGCATCAGCATGGCCGAAAGCTGCACGTTCCTGTAAGCGAGGTAGAACGCCACGCCGCCGCAAATCGCGAACAGCACGACCGAGGGCACACTGAGACCGACCATGTCGAGCAGCTTGCCCGCGAAGATCGAAAAGCCGGTGATGCCGGCCATCGAGATGCCGAGATAGGCCCAGATCAGCGACCAACCGCCAATGCCGCCTGACGTGAGTCCGAGGCCGCGGCAGATATAGCTGTACATGGAGCCGGACGAGGTCGAGCGCTTGGCGAACTGGTTCAGGTTCAGCGCGACGAACAGCAGCATGACGGTGCCGAGCACGTAGGAAAGCCAGCTCCACTCGCCGGTGTTGCCATACATGACGGGGATGATCAGCGCCGCCGTCATCGTGGGAGAGATCAAGGCGATGCCTTGAGCCAGAAGCTCGACAAAGCTTAGGCAGTTCGAGCGTAGTTGCGTGTGACTCATGTTCAGCCCCTTTCGATGCACAGCCTGTGTTGTGGGTAGAAAACGTCGCAATTGGCAAATAGGCATTTCGATGAGGGGATGGTATGGTCGCTACTGGGCCAGATAAAACCTCCAGTTTTTTTATTTCCATGGGTCCAGTTGGAGCGGACGATGCTGAGAACGTGGGATCTGAAAATCGTGATCCAGCGCGAGGGCGGGCCGGTGGCGCGCCAGATCGTGCAGGCCATCATTCAGGAGATACGGCGTGGGCGCCTCACGCCCGGCGCGCCGTTGCCGGGCTCCCGGGAACTGGCAAAGGCGCTGGATGTGAACCGCAAGACCGTGGTGCTCGCGTATGAAGAACTCACCGCGCAAGGCTGGCTGACCTCGGAAAAGACGCGCGGCACGTTCGTGTCCTCGGCGCTGCCGGAAAAAGGCATCGAGGCCGTGAAGCCGGCCGACTCGGGCATCGCACGCGATCTGGGTGTGAGGCTGGCGGGCAGCGGCCCGGACGTTCAATGCCTTTACGGCGAGGACGGCTATCTCACGTTCGACGACGGCGCGCCGGACACCCGCCTCGTGCCGGTGGCCGAACTGGCGGCGGCCTGGCGCAAGGCGCTGCTCGCGGCGTCACAGCGCAACCGGCTTGGCTATGGCGACCCTCGCGGCACGCTGCGCCTGCGGCGCGAAATTCTCGGCATGCTGAGCAGCGAGCGGGGGATCACGGCGAACGAAGACAACATCTGTATCGTGCGCGGCAGTCAGATGGGCATCTATGTCGCCGCGCGCGTGCTGATTCGTCCGGGAGATTGCGTCGTGGTCGAGGAGCTGACCTATCCGCCGGCGCGCGAAGCGTTCCGCGCCGCGGGCGCCGAGATCGTCACGGTGGGGTTGGACGAAGACGGCCTGAAGGTCGATGAGCTGGAAAAGCTCTGCTACCGCAAGCGCGTGCGCGCTGTCTACGTGACGCCGCATCACCAGTTTCCGACCACGGTCCTGCTGCCCGCTGCCCGGCGCATGCGGATGCTGGCGCTCGCCGAGCAGTTCGACTTCGCGATCATCGAAGACGACTACAGCCACGAATTCCACTTCACGCATCGGCCGATGCTGCCGCTCGCGAGCTTCGACCGCAGAGGAAAGGTTGTCTACGTCGGATCGATGTCGAAGCTGCTTACGCCGTCGCTGCGCATTGGCTACCTGATCGCGCCGCAGCCGTTCATCGACCGCGCGGCGGGGGAAGTCACCATCATCGACCGGCAAGGCGACCCCGCGACGGAGGCGGCGGTCTCGGATCTGCTGGCGAGCGGCGTCATCCACAGCCATACGAAAAAGGTGATGAAGATTTACGCCGAGCGACGCGACCTTCTCGCGCGCCTGCTCGCGACGCATCTCGACGAATGGCTCTCCTTCGAGCTTCCCATTGGAGGCCTTGCCCTCTGGACGGTCTGCAAGCAGGACATCGACATGGCCGCGCTGCAGGATGCTGCGGCTCGCGAGGGCGTGCGGTTTTTGGCCGCCGGTCAGTTTTCCGCAAAGCATCGCGCCTTGCCTGCTCTGCGGCTTGGTTTTGGCAGTTTGAACGCCGAAGAGCTGACGGATGGCGTGCAACGGTTGCAGCGGGCGTTTCTGGCGGCTTAGCGCTTTCGTGCGCGCCGCAACGAAACGCCTTGATGACGCGATTGGATAGCAGATTGGCACGGCTCGCGAGTGCCTGGCGCGATCCGCAGTCCTATGATGACGTCAATCGAAGCACCACCGACTGAGGCATTCATGACCCGGCAATCCAACACCGCGCTGATCACCGGCGCATCCAGCGGCATCGGCCAGGAACTGGCCAGGATTCACGCAAAGAACCAAGGCGACCTCGTGCTGGTAGCGCGCTCGCGCGACAAGCTCGACGCGTTCAAGCGCGAACTGGAGGTGCAGCACGGCATCGCCGCGACCGTGATCGCCGAGGATCTGTCGAAGCCGGGCGCCGCGCAACGTATCTTCGAGCAGACGCAGGCACTTGGCATCACGATCGACGTGCTGATCAACAACGCCGGCTTTGGCGGGCATGGGCTCTTTCACGAGCAAAACCTGATAGCCGCTCAGGCGATGATGCAGGTCAATATGGTCGCACTGACCGAACTTACGCACCTGTATCTCAAGGGCATGGTGCAGCGCAATCGCGGTCGCATCCTGAATGTGTCGTCGACTGCGTCGTTCATGCCCGGCCCGCTGCAGGCGGTGTATTACGCGACCAAAGCCTATGTGACTTCATTCACGCAGGCGATTGCCGAAGAGGTGGCGGTCTCTGGCATTACGGCGACCGCGCTGTGCCCCGGGGCGGTGGCCACCGGATTCGTCGCGGCAGGCAACCTGGAAGGCGTCGATATCTGGAAGCAGGCGAAGTCGGCGCAGTCGGTGGCGCAGTGCGGCTACGCTGCCATGCAGCGCGGCGAACTCGTCGCGTTCAATGAGGGCAAGCTCAAATTCCTGCTGAACTGGGTCGTGCCGCTGCTGCCGCGCAAGACCATGCTGAAGATGTCGCGCCAGGCCATGGAAAAGGCCTGATCACCGGGTTGCATCAGGCAATACACGATGAAACGAGCCAACCGATTCGTGATCGCCAGCAACTGGAGGGCGATGCTGAGCGACATGCAGATCGACCCTGCCGTCGTGCTGGCCCATGCGGGGCTGCCCGCCGATCTGTTCCAGCGTGGCGACATCGCGCTGTCTGCGCCTGACTACTTCCGGCTGTGGCGCGGCATGGAACTGGCCGCGGGCGAGCGGGAAGTGCCGCTGCTCTTTGCCGGGCACTTCAAGGCCGAAGCCTTCGATGCCCCTATCTTCGCGAGCCTGTGCAGCCCGAACTTCAACATCGCTGCCGCGCGGCTGCGCCACTACAAGCCGTTGATTGGTCCGATGCTGCTGGACGTGGATCAGGGCCCGGAATCGACGCGCCTGAGCTTGAGCGTTTATGGCGCACAGGGCCCGCTCCCGCGTTCGCTCTGCCTGGCCGAGCTGGTGTTCTTCTGCCAGTTGATCCGGGTCGGCACGCGCGAGCACATCGTGCCGCAGGGGGCATGGCTACCCGAACTGCCGCGAAACCTCGCGGCTTATGAAGCGTACTTCGGGTGCCCACTGCGTCAGGGTGATCGAACCGAGGTTCGTTTCTCAGCCGCCGATGCAGCGAGGCCGTTCCTGACCTCGAATGCCGCCATGTGGGACTTCTTCGAAAACAAGCTGAACCAGAAGCTGGCCGACATGGACGCTCGCGCCAGCACGACCGAGCGGGTTCGGGCGGTGCTCGTCGAGGCGCTGCCGAGCGGCGAGACGAGCGTCGAAGCGGTCGCCGACAGGCTGGCCATGAGCAAGCGCACGTTGCAGCGTAAGCTGAGTGCCGAAGCCGAAAATTTTCAACACATCCTGACGTCGACCCGGGCCGAACTGGCCGACCATTACCTGAAGCAGTCGGCGCTGTCGTTGGCCGAGATCTCTTTTCTGCTGGGGTTTCAGGAACCCAATTCGTTCATCCGCGCGTATCAAGGCTGGAAAGGGATGTCGCCGGGGTCTTATCGATTGCAGGTCCATTGATCTACAGTCTGCGCCAGCCTTTTCACGACTCGTCGGCAGGTTGATTGCCGAGCGTCCACAGTACCGTTGTTTCTCTCCATAGGTGCCGGACTGAAGAGGGTGGCGATCTGGTGCTGCATTAAAAAACCGCCGGGCAGCCTCAAGAACCCTTCAGGCTTGCCGATAAGACACGAGTACGGCGTTATTCGGCGACGCGTAACGTCTCAACTTACGGCGAGCAAGAGCACATGCAGATTCAACCCATTAGTGCGACGACGACCGCTTACGGCAGCGGCACGAACGGCAGCGCCGCGTCGAGTGCGAACACCGGCGCGCAGACGTCGACGAGCGGCGCAGGCAACGGCGCGTCCTCGGGCACGGCATCGTCGAACTCGAACGCCGACAGCACGACGGGCCCGTCGGCGAGCGCTTCGAGCGCGTCCAGCAGCGGCAATGCATCGACTTCCACGCAAAGCACGTCGGCCGGCACGCGGGCAGGCGGGGGCGGTGGCGGAGGCGGCGCTTCGTCCTCCAGCAGTTCTTCATCGAGCGAACTCGATGCACTGAATACGCTCATCGCGTCGCTTCAGGCGCAGCTCGCGCAGGTGTCGTCGCAAACGTCGGGCGCGGCTGCGCAAGGTTCGAACTCGGGCGAGATCAGCCAGCTCAAGGCGCAGATCCAGAGTGCGCAAAGCGCGCTGAGTTCGGCGTCGCAATCGGATGCGAGCCAGGTCAGCCGGATCGCGTCGCAACTGGAGAGCGTGCAGAGTTCGCTGGCCCAGTTGATGGTCGCCAGCGGCAAGACTACGGGGCTGGTTTCGAGCACGGCGTGAGCGGCACGGGCGGGGGAGATTAGCAGGACGGCGGGCGCGCTTGCTACTATCTTCGGCGCTAACCACGGAGCCCACAGTGACCCATCCAACTCTCCACCTCTACGCCGACGCTCAATACGCCAGTCCGTATGCGATGTCCGTGTTCGTCGCGCTGCACGAGAAGGCGCTTGCGTTCGAGCTTTCCACGGTCGATCTCGGCAAAAGCGAGCACCAGCAGCCCGATTTCGCGGCGAAGTCGCTCACGCGGCGCGTGCCGACCCTGATCCACGACGGCTTCGCGCTCTCGGAGTCCTCGGCGATTACGGAGTATCTGGACGAAACGTTTCCCGGCGTTGCGCTCTATCCGGTGGATCGACAACAGCGCGCCCGCGCGCGTCAGGTTCAGGCGTGGCTGCGCAGCGATCTCATGCCAATTCGCCAGGAGCGCTCGACCGAGGTCGTGTTCTACGGCCCGACTGCGACGCCACTTTCCGGCGCGGCGCAACTCGCGGCAGACAAGCTCATTGCGATGGCGGAAGCGCTGCTCGCGCAAGGCGACAAGCATCTCTTCGGTGAATGGTCGATTGCCGACGTGGACCTGGCGTTGATGCTGAACCGTCTGGTTCTGAACGGCGATCCGGTGCCGCAGCGGCTGGCGCAGTACGCCTTGAATCAGTGGCAGCGGCCTTCGGTTCAGCGCTGGCTCAGGCTCGAGAGGCCGCCGCTTTAAGGCGCGCGTCAGCCCGTCTCGAACGCCGTGTGATAGTGCACATTCGCGGCGGGCACTTCGCCGCACAACGCGATCGCCTGAAAGTATTCAGCGGGGACGCCCGGCAGCACGAGCGTGGCTTCAGGCACGAACCCGAAGCGTGCGTAGTACGCCGGGTCCCCAAGCACGACGCAGCCCGCCGCGCCTCGTGCCCGCAGCGCATCCAGGGCGAGTTTCATCAGCATCGCGCCAATGCCCTGCTTTTGACGCGCAGGTGCGACCGAAATCGGCCCGAGCCCGAACCAGCCGGTCGATCCATCCGAAAGCGCGACGGGCGAAACCGCCACGTGCCCGACGATCTCACCGCCGTCTTCGGCAACCAGTGAAATCGCAAGCGCCCTCGCTTCTCGCAACGCATCGACGATCCGCTGCTCGGTGTGGCTCGTATGCGGCGCATGCCGGAACGCAGTCTCGGTCAGCGCGTGAATGGCGGCGTGATCGGCAGGCGTTTCTTCGCGGATATGGAGTGGCATGGCGTTCACCGAAGATTCAGAAAATCGAGCGTCCGGTGCGCGTCGTCAACCACTCGAGCGCCAGCGAACCCACCAGCGAATTGCCCGTCGCGTCGAGCCCCGGCGACCACACGCACACCGCGAATTCGCCGGGCAGCACCGCGATAATCCCGCCGCCCACGCCGCTCTTCGCAGGCAAGCCCACGCGGTAGACGAAATCGCCCGCCGCGTCGTAGGTGCCGCAGGTCAGCATCAGCGCCGAAAGCCGCTTGGCCGAGCTCGCGTCGAGCACAGGTTCGCCGCTTGCGGGCGAGACGCCGCCGTTAGCCAGAAAGAGCGCCGAGCGCGCCAGTTCCACGCAGCTCATCGAGATCGCGCATTGGCGGCAATAGGCGTCGATCACGGCGTCGGCGGGCATTTCCAGGTTGCCGAAGCTCGCAATGAAATGCGCCATCGCGCGATTGCGCTCGGCGTGCGCGAGTTCCGACTGCGCGACGCGCAGGTCGTAGCCGATGCCGGGCTCGCCCGCGAGCCGCCGCATGAAATCGACGAGCGCGGTTTCCGCCTGCACGAAACGGCGGCACAGCACGTCGGTCACGACGAGCGCGCCCGCGTTGATGAACGGATTGCGCGGCTTGCCCCCCTCGAATTCCAGCTGCACGAGCGAGTTGAACGCCGTGCCCGAAGGCTCGCGGCCCACGCGCTGCCAGAGCGCGTCGCTGAGCAGCTGGAACGCGAGCGTGCACGCGAACAGCTTCGAAATGCTCTGGATGGAAAAGCGCACGTCGGCGTCGCCGGTGCGGTACACCTGGCCGTCCACGGTCACGATGGCCATGCCGAAGTGATCGGCGCGCACCGTCGCGAGTTCGGGAATGTAGTCGGCAACGCGCCCCGTGCCGATATACGGCTGCAGGTCGCGATGGATCGCGTCGAGGATGGGCGTGTAGTCGAACGTGTGATTCATGGGCGGCGCAGGGCAGTCGCGGCGGAGCGTCCGCCGCGGTCCCCGCGATTGTAGCGGCTCGCGTTGACCGCCACGGCATCGTTGTGCGCTACTCGCCGTCTGCTTTCATTTCGCGCAGATGCTTGTAGACCGTCGCCCGCCCCATGCCCAGCACCTTCGCCACGTAGTTGGCCGAACTCTTGCCCTTGAACGCGCCTTCGGCATACAGCGCCTCAACGAGTTCACGCCGGTGCTCGCGCGTGAGCGAATTGAGCGCGATCTGCCGCTCGCGCAGCCAGCCGTGCAAAAAGGTGTTGATGCGCTCCTGCCAGTCGTCCTTGAAGAGTTCGTCGGGCTGCGCGATCACGCCCGCGCCGCGCAGGAACAGGTCGAGTGTGGCCTGCACGTCCTGGAAAGCGGCGATGTTGAAGTTGATGCACATGATGCCCGCCGCGCGCCCTTCGTCGTCGAACAGCGCCGTGCTCACGCAGCGCATGCGCCGGCCGTCCCAGTTCACCTTCTCGTAGGGGCCGATCAGCTTGTTGCGCGTGGTTTCCTCGACGTCTTCGAGTGCCGAGTCGTCGCCGATCTCGCGCTTCGAAAGATTGTTCGAGAGGTAGGCCACGGTCTGGTCCGCGAGGTCGTGAATCACGACTTCCGCGAACGGGAAGAACAGCGTCGTGATGCTGTCCGCCACGTGCGCGTAGCGCGCGAGCAGCAGGTCGCGCGACGTTTGCGGGCTGGCGGTTTTTCTCACACGGATGGTGTCGCTTTCTCGTTTCGGCATCGGGCGGGGACCGGGTTGCGGCAGGAAGGACGTCGATGATACTGCCATCGCTCGACGCCGCGTATCAACGGACGTTGCGCAGATGCTCGTACAGCGCGTGCGCGACGGCCATGTCTTCGAGACCGAGGCCGATCGAGCGGAAAAACGCATGCCGTGCGTACGCGGGTCGCGGGCATGCGTCGTTGGCGAGTTCCGCGAGATCGCCCACGATCGATTCCGGCGACCAGCCGTGCTCGCGCGCGGCCAGCACCATTTCGCCCGCGCTTTGCGGCGTGGTGTGGCGATAGTCGCAGTAGACGTCGAGCGAGGGCAGTGCTGCCGGATCGATCTCGTGGGCCTGCGCGACGTTCGTGCTGATCGAGGTGATGAGCGCGGGCTTCGTGAGGGCGTCCAGCGCGAGAACCGGCTTGCCCGACGAGGTGCACAGCATCACCACGTCGGCGTCTTGCACGCACGCTTCGGTCGTCTGGGCCACGCTTGCGCGTGGGTCGAGCGCACGCAGTTCGGCCTGGCGCGCAGCGTCGCCCGCGAGCTTTGGCGAATACACGCGAATGCTCTCCCACGCGCGCAGCGGCGCAACATGGCGAATATGCGCGAGCGCGACGGCGCCCGAGCCGATCACGGCGAGGCGCTTTGCCTCGCGCGGCGCGAGCTGGTCGACGGCGAGCGCCGTGGTGCCCGCGGTGCGTTCCGTGGTGAGCAGCGCCGAGTCGCACCACATGAGCGGCTGGCCCGTCTTCATCGACATCAGCGCGGTCCAGGCGGTGATGACGGGCGGCTGGCCTTCGGCGCCCGCGATGTACGGCGAGAGCTTGGCGCCGAACACGCCGGCTTGCGCCAGCACGCCGAGATAGGTGATGAAGTCGCCAGCCTGCTTCGGAAACTGCGTCAGGGTTTGCGGCGGCTGCACGGCGTCGCCGCGGCCCAGCGAGGCGAACAGGCGGCCGAGTTCGCCGCGCACGTCGAGGCTGGGCAGGGCGGCGCGCACCTGGGCGGCATCGACGACGAGCGGCGCGGCGGTAGGTTGGGACGTCATGGTCATGCTGGGGCTCCGGAATCACGGTGTAGACATTTTTGTCCATTCTAGACTTTCTTTTTATTTTTCGTCTATATTCCTCCTGCGGCCGCGGCCCTCGTGAAAGGGCGCCACACGAAAGCGCACCGCGCTTGAACAGACACTTATTACGATTTGGGTGACGACGATGAACAGGAAGACGATTCGCTTCGCGGCTGCGGCCAGCCTTGCGTGCTTTGCGGGTTTGACGGCGGGCGCGGCGCACGCGCAGGACCCGAAAACGCTGCGCTTCGGCGTGGAGGCGTCCTATCCGCCGTTCGAGAGCAAGACGCCCTCGGGCGATCTGCAAGGCTTCGACATCGACATCGGCAATGCCGTGTGCCAGAAGCTGCAGGTGAAGTGCGTGTGGGTGGAGAACAGCTTCGACGGCCTGATCGCCGCGCTCGAGGCGCGCAAGTTCGACGTCATCAATTCGGCGATGAATATCACCGACAAGCGTCGTCAGCAGATTGCGTTCACGCCCGCCATTTACGTCATGCCGATCCAGATGGTCGCGAAACGCGGCTCGGGTCTGGAACCCACGCCCGCGAGCCTGAAGGGCAAGTCGGTGGGCGTGCTGCAGGGCTCGACGCAGGAAGACTACGTGCGCAAGCACTGGGGCACGCAAGGCGTGAACGTGGTCACGTATGAGAACCAGGACCAGATTTTCGCGGACCTCGCGGCCGGCCGTCTGGACGCTGCGGTCCAGGAAGTGCAGACCGCCACCGACGGCTTCCTCTCGAAGCCCCAGGGCAAGGGCTTCGACTTTGCGGGTGCGCCGCTCAAGGACCCGTCCACGCTCGGCGAAGGCACCGGCTTCGGCATGCGCAAGGACGACGCGGCGCTCAAGGCCAAGGTGGTCGCGGCCATCGACTCGCTGCGCCAGGACGGCACGCTCACGAAGCTGTCGATGAAGTACTTCGGCCGCGATATCGTCGCGAAGTGATCGTCATGACTTCGGTGTTCAGGGCAGATTCATGACCAGGAGCGCGATCGTTCTCGGCGCGGGCATCGCGGGCGTGAGCGTCGCGCTGCATTTGCAGGCGCGCGGCGTGCAGGTCACGCTCGTCGACCGCCGCGAGCCCGGCGAGGAAACGAGCCACGGCAACGCGGGGTTGATCGAGTCGTCGTCGGTGGTGCCCTACGGGTTCCCGCGCGACTGGCGCACGCTGCTGCGCCTCGTGCGCAACGATTCGACGGTGCTGCGCTATGACGTGCGCTCGCTGCCCGCCTACGCGCGCTGGCTCGCATCGTTCTGGCGCGAGTCGTCGCCTGCGCGGCTCGCGCAGGCCGCGCGGGACATGCTGCCGCTCATCGAGCGCAGCGTGGCCGAGCACGACGCGCTCGTCGCCCGTGCGGGCCTGCGCGACATCGTGCGGCCCGTCGGCTGGCTCGAAGCATGGCGCTCGCCCGCTGGCTTCGAGCGTGAAACGCATGCGGCGCAAGGCGTGGCCGACGCACACGGCCTGCATGTGCAGATGTTCGACGCGCAGCGCTTGCGCGCGCTTGAGCCTTCGCTTGCTGACGGCTATGCGGGCGCGATCCACTGGATCGATCCCGCGAGCGTGGCGGACCCGGGTGCGTTGACGAAGGGTTACGCACAACTGTTTCTGCGCGACGGCGGCACGTTTGCACGCGGCGATGCGCGCACGCTCGCAGCCGACGGCAAGGGCTGGCGCGTGCAGACCGCCGACGGCCCGGTGAGCGCCGAGCTTGCCGTCGTCGCGCTCGGTCCGTGGTCGGACCTCGTGACGCAGCCACTCGGTTACCGCGTGCCGCTCATGGTCAAGCGCGGTTACCACATGCACTACGCGAGCGAGGCGCGCGCGCCGCTCGTGCGTCCGGTGGTGGATATCGAAGGCGGCTATGTGGTCGCGCCGATGCGCCGCGGCCTGCGGCTCACGACGGGCGTGGAGCTTGCTACGCGCGAGCGTCCGCCGAACTACGCACAGCTCGACGCGGCGGAGCGCGAGGCGCGCCCCGTGTTCGGCCTGGGCGCGCGGCTCGACGAAACGCCGTGGATGGGTTTGCGCCCGTGCACGCCCGACATGCGTCCGGTGCTTGGGCCCGCGCCGCGCCATAACGGGTTGTGGTTCGCGTTTGGCCACAACCACCATGGCCTCACGCTCGGGCCGGTCACGGCGCGCCTCCTTGCCGAGCAGATCGTCGGCGAAACGCCGTTTACCGATCCCGCGCCGTATTTGCCCGCGCGCTTCGGCTAAACCCGGCGGGTCAGTGCGCCCCCGCCGCGCCGCCGCCTCCGCCGCCCCTCGTCGACTTCGTGATCCAGATAAGCGGAATGATCACGAGAAAGATGACCGCCGAGATATAGAAAATGTCGTTGAGCCCCATCATGGCGGCCTGCGAAGTGAGCTGGAAGTCGAACAGCGCGCGCGCGGACGGCTCGCTCAGATTCAGCACCTTCTGGGTCTGTTCGATTGCCTGGACGAAAATCGGGTTGTTGACCGAAGCCTGCTCGGTGAGCCGCGCGTGATGCAGGATCGTGCGGTTATTCCAGGCATTCGTCGCGATCGACGTGCCCACCGCGCCGCAGAACACACGCACGAAGTTCGAGAGGCCCGCCGCCGCCGGCACGCGGCTCGGCGGCTGTCCCGAGAGAATGATGGCCGTGAGCGGCACGAAGAAGAGCGCCATGGGGATGCCTTGCAGCAGCGTGGGCAGCACGAGATGGAAGGTGTCGATTTCGAGCACGTACCGCGAGCGCATATAGAACACCCCGGCGAACAGCACGAACGCGATCGTCGCGATGATGCGCGCGTCGGAGCGCGGCAGGAGCCGCCCCACCACGGGCGAGAGCAGCAGCGCGAAGATGCCCAGCGGCGCGGTGACGAGGCCCGCATCCACCGAGCGGTAATTCAGGTACTCCTGCATCCATTGCGGCAATAACACGAGATTGCCGAAGAACACGCCATAGGCCACGGAAATCGCGATCGTGCCGCCCAGAAAATTCCGTTGTCCGAACAAACGCAAATCGACGATCGGGTGGTCCTCGGTCAGCTCCCACACGAGAAAAAACGCGAAGCTGATGAGCGCGACGAGGCCGAGCGTGACGATCACGGGCGAGTTGAACCAGTCCAGGTCCTTGCCTTTGTCCAGCATGATCTGGAGCGAGGCGACCCACGCGATCAAGAGGCCGAGGCCCACCACGTCGATGGGCGGCTTGCGCGTGGCCGATTCGCGGTTGCGGTAGATCGACCACGTCACGAAGGCCGCGAAAATGCCCACCGGAATGTTGATATAGAAGATCCACGCCCAGTTGTAGCTATCGGTGATCCAGCCGCCTAGTGCCGGACCCGCGATCGGGCCGACGGTCGTCGTCATGGCCCAGAACGCGAGCGCGCTCGCCGATTTGTCCTTCGGCCAGGACCCGAGCAGGATGGCTTGCGAGAGCGGAATGAGCGGGCCGGCCACGGCGCCTTGCAGCACGCGCGCGACGAGCAGGAAGGGCAGGGTCGGCGCGATGCCGCACAGCCACGACGCCAGCACGAACGAGAGGATCGAGGTGATGAACAGGCGCACCTGGCCAAAGCGCTGCGTGAGCCAGCCGGTGAGCGGAATGGAAACGGCGTTGGCCGCCGCGAACACGGTGATGACCCACGTGCCTTCGTCCACGGAAACGCCCATGTCGCCGGAGATGGTCGGAATGGCGACGTTGGCGATCGACGTGTCGAGCACGTTCATGAAGGTCGCCAGCGACACCGCGATGGTGCCGAGGAGCAGCCTGCCTCCCTGGAGCGGCGGCGGTGGCGCGGGCGGCGGCGATGCAGCGGCGGGTGAGTTCAAGCGTGTTCTCCGCGTGTTCGGTTTGCGGCACAGGATACCTGCAATCGTCCTGGCTCATCGCCGGCCGCGGAGCATCCCCATGCGGTGCAGGGTGATCGCGCTTGCGAACGGCTTTCGCGCGCGATGGCGCGGCTCTTTATGTAATGCCAGGAAATGGAGTCTTTCATACACGCGGCGCGTGGCGAGCGTATCCTTGCGCCTGCCGCGCGCCGCGCAAAAAGCGTGCACTGGACACACAATACGTTTGTAAGCACAGGGGAGGACCGACCATGAGCTGGGAAGCATTTGAAGGGGGCTGGCGTCTCGCGCCGGCCGATGGCGCCGCGCGCGCGCTCGTCGTGCTGCTGCACGGCGTAGGGAGCAACGCACAGGACCTCACGCCGCTCGCCGACGTGTGGCGCGATGCGCTGCCGGGCGTCGCGTTCGTGTCGCTCGACGGCAGCGAACCGTTCGACGGCGGCTTTGGCGGACGCCAGTGGTTCAGCCTGCGCGACATCAGCGAGAGCAATCGCGAGGCGCGCGTCGTGGCGGCTTCGCAGGTGTTCGAGCGCCGGCTCGAGGCCGAACTCGCCCACTGGGGGCTCGGCCACGACGCGCTCGCGCTGGTGGGCTTCTCGCAAGGCTCGATCATGTCGCTCTACCACGTGGCCACGCAGGCGGCCGGCGCGGCGGCCGTGGTCGCCTATGCGGGCCGGCTCGTCACGCCCGTGGTCGCGAAAAGCCGCACGGTGCTCACGCTCGTGCACGGCGAGGACGACGAGGTGATTCCGGCGAGCGAACTGGAGCGCGCCGCCGTCGCCTTCAGCGACGCGGGCTTTGCCGTCACCGCTTTCGCGCTGCCGGGCGTGGGCCACACGATCACGCCGCAGGGCGTCATGCTCGGGCGCGACGCGCTGGTGCGCGCGCTCGCGCATGCCTGATTGCCCCGTCTACCGGATGGCTGGCGGGGTACGAGGTCGGACCCCGTTAAGCCGCGAAAATATGCCTTAATGCAGGGAAATCGGTATAAAAGGGCAGCCGTATAAGCCCGCAGTGTCGTATTTCGGCCATATTTTCCGGATAACCTATGCAGTTATTTCTGGACCGGCTAAAGTTCGCGCCGGTCGCGGCCGTTAATACGGGGAGTCGCCGCGACCTTATCGGCCGCGTAGGCCCGTTCCGCCCGGCGCGCGGCTAGTTCGCGCTGCCTGGATGAGGCTGCCATCGGGAATGCCATCCGTCGGCGCATCGTCTGCCGGGTCGCCAAAGAAACCGAACATCAGACCAATATGGCCCGAGCCAAGCCGCATTCTCTCTTTTCCAAAAGGCTGTTCCGCCAGGACGTGGCGCTCGATCTCGGTACGGCCAACACGCTGATCTATACCGCCGACAAAGGCATCGTGCTGAACCAGCCCTCCGTGGTCTGCTTCGAGCGGCGCGCGGGCGCGAGCGAGACGACGGTGGCCGCGGTGGGCCGCGAGGCGAAGGATCTGCTCGGTCGCGCGCCGGCCAATCTGGAAACGGTGCGGCCGCTTTCGCACGGCGTGATCGCCAATTTTTCCGCTGCCGAACACATGATGCGCCGCTTCGTGGCGATGGCGCAGCCGCGCCGTCTGCTCGGACGCCGTGCCGCATTCACGGTGTGCGTGCCGGCGGGGGCGACGCGCGTCGAGCGCCGCGCCATTCGCGAGGCGGCCTTCGCGGCGGGCGCCGCGAGTGTGAACCTGATTGGCGAGTCGCTCGCTTCGGCGCTCGGTGCGGGGCTGCCGGTGCATGCGGCAACGGGCTCGATGGTCGTGGACATCGGCGGCGGCACCACGGAAGTGGGCATCGTCGCGCTGGGCGGCGTGGCGTGCAGCGGGTCGGTGCGCGTGGGCGGCGACCAGTTCGACCGCGCGATCGTCGACCATGTGCGCACGCTCTATGGCGTCGTGCTGGGCGACCAGACCGCCGAACACCTGAAAAAGTCGATTGGCTGCGCGCTCTACGGCGAACCCGTCGAACGCATGCGCGCGACCGGGCGCAGCATGGAAGACGGCCTGCCGCGCACGGTCGAGATCACGAGCCACGACGTGGCGGACGCGCTGGCCGCGCCGTTGCGTCTCGTGATCAACGCGGTGCGGCAGGTGCTCGAGACGGCGCCCGCCGAACTCGTCACCGATATCGCCGATAGCGGCATCGTGCTCACGGGCGGCGGCTCGCTGCTCCAGCGGCTCGATCAGTGTCTCGCCGCCGAGCTCGGCGTGACCGTGCGCGTGGCCGACGAGCCGCTTACCTGCGCGGTGCGCGGCGCGGGCGCGGCGGCCTCGCTCATGAACGAGCACGTGTTCGAATTCGTCGAATAACGGCGCCAGCCGACTGGCGACGAAGCGGCGCTGCGGGAGCGCGCCGCCGCGCCAGGCGCACGCGGCGCGGGCGTGGGACAATACGCCACTTTGCCGGCGTGCGCCGCGATGGGCTGCCCGCGAGCCTTCGCGGTGCGCCGCTGTCCCGCTGTCCCGTTGCCTCCACATCGTCCAGCCGTGAATCCAGCCGTTTTTCCGGCCCCCGGTACGTTCATCGAACTGCCTGGCGGCCTGCCTATGCCCTATATCGAACGGGGCGAGGGCGAACTCCTTCTCTTCGTGCACGGCTCGCTGTGCGACTACCGTTACTGGCAGCCGCAGCTGGCCGGCCTCGCGCCGCACTATCGCTGTGTTTCGGTGAGTCTCACGCATTACTGGCCCGCCGGGGACGCCGCACGCGCTCAGCCCTTCAGCTGGCGGCAGCACGCGGATGACCTTGCCGCGTTCGTCGAGGCTATGGGTGCTGGCCCGGCACACGTGATCGGGCATTCGCGCGGCGGCCTCGTGTCGTTCCAGTTCGCGCGGCGTCATCCGCAGCACGTGCGCACGCTCACGCTCGCCGACCCGGGCGGCCCGGTGCAGCAGCCGGGCCAGACGCTCGCCACGCTGCCCGAGACCGTCAATGCGCTGCGCGCCCGCGCGGTGGCGCTGATCGAGTCGGGCCAGGTGGACTCGGGGCTGGAGCTGTTCGTCGATTCGGTGAGCCGGCCCGGCTTCTGGGCGAAGAGTACGCACGCGTTTCGCCGCATGGCCACCGACAACGCCCACACGCTTGGGCCGCAGTTTCAGGATCCGCTGCCCGCGTACACGCGCGAGCACGCCGCCGAAGTGCAATGCCCCGTGCTGCTGATCGATGGCGAGCTGAGTCCCGAAGTGTTTCACCGGGCCGTGGCCGCGCTCGAAGCGTGGCTGCCCGATGCGCGCCGTGCGACGGTGGCGGGCGCATCGCATGGAATGAATCTGGCGCGGCCCGCGGCGTTCAACGAAATGATCGATCGATTCGTGAGCGGGCACGGACGCTGAGGCACGCTAAGGCACACTGAGCCAGGCAGACGCGCGCTGATGCAAAAATGGCGGCCCCGCAATGGGGCCGCCATTTTTTAACTGCGGTAAATATCGCAGTCCGAACGACCTGTGCTTAGTCGCGGCCGTGCGCGTGTGCGTCCAGCTTGTGCTCGGCAGCCTCGCCCACGAGGCCCGCATAGTAGAGGTGCACGCCGATCGCGAGCGAATCGTTGCGGATTTCGTGGAAGGCCTTCCATGCCTTCGCGGGATCCTTGAACACGAGGTAGTGCGCTTCCTGCGAAACGAGGCGGGCGACCTGGTGCAGGCCGTGGCCGTTGAGCGCGTTCACGAGGTGATCGAGGCTGCGGTGCGTGCGCGCGTCGGTGCGCGGATACAGCATGTGCAGCACGGCAACGCGTTCGTTGGCGAGCGCCGCCGAGAGTGCGACCACGATGTCCTGATGATTGAGTGCCGTGACGACGGCGCCCTCTGCTTGTTCGTCTTCTGCGAACAGGGTATCGACCGAGATGTTCATCTGTTGCTTCCTTACGTTTTGCTTTAAGCGCGTGTGGCGGTGAAAAGCCCGCGAGTGGTACCGGGCTAGATTACAAAATGCAAGTAATGGAAAACCCTTGCATGTCAAGCAGTATCGCAAAGATAGGGTGCGACATGTTGCGCTGCAAGAGAAAAATATTGTTGCAGGAATCGGCGTTAAGGAAGCCGCAAGCTTGGCAGTGTTGCGGTCTTGAGGAGGGATTGTTGCTGGCTGCGCTATCAATCGATGCTGCGCCGCGCCGTAGAATGCGGCATGCGGTCGCAGCACTGCCGGCCCGGACGAATGGGTACCCGGCGGCTGCGTCCTGTTGCGCGAAGTTTTGCGAAGTTTTTGCGAAGTGACAGCAATTCAAGGACACACAATGATCGACTCGAAGACACACGCCACGCTCACGATCCCCGGCCAGGCTGAAGGCGTTCAGCTGCCGGTCTACAAGGGCACCATCGGCCCGGACGTGATCGACATCCGCAAGCTGTATGGCCAGACCGGCATGTTCACGTACGACCCGGGCTTCATGTCCACGGCGGCGTGCAACTCGGCGATCACCTATATCGACGGCGACAAGGGCGAGCTGCTGTACCGCGGCTACCCGATCGACAACCTCGCGCAAAACGCCGACTTCCTCGAAAGCTGCTACCTCCTGCTCAAGGGCGAGCTGCCCACGCAGCAGCAGAAAGACGAATTCGTCTCGATGGTCACGAACCACACGATGGTTCATGAGCAAATGCACTTCTTTTTCCGGGGGTTCCGCCGTGACGCACATCCGATGGCGATTCTGGTGGCGGCGGTCGGCGCACTGTCCGCGTTCTATCACGACTCGCTCGACATCAACGACCCGACGCATCGCGAGGTGTCTGCGATCCGCATGATCGCCAAGCTGCCGACGCTCGTGGCCATGGCGTACAAGTACACCATCGGCCAACCGTTCGTGTATCCGCAGAACGATCTGTCGTACAGCGCGAACTTCATGCGCATGATGTTCTCCGCGCCGAGCGAAGAGTACAAGGTCAACGACGTGCTCGTGCGCGCGCTCGACCGTATCCTGATCCTGCACGCCGACCACGAGCAGAACGCTTCGACCTCGACGGTGCGTCTGGCTGGCTCGTCGGGCGCGAACCCGTTCGCGTGTATCGCGGCCGGTATCGCCTGTCTGTGGGGACCGGCGCACGGTGGTGCGAACGAAGCCGCACTGAACATGCTCGAAGAAATCGGCTCGGTCGATAACATCCCGAAGTTCATCGAGCAGGTGAAGGACAAGAACTCGGGCGTGAAGCTGATGGGCTTCGGCCACCGCGTGTACAAGAACTACGACCCGCGTGCGAAGCTCATGCGCGAGACGTGCTACGAAGTGCTGAACGAACTGGGCCTGCACGACGATCCGCTCTTCAAGCTCGCCATGCAGCTCGAAAAGATCGCGCTCGAAGACGAATACTTCGTGTCGCGCAAGCTGTACCCGAACGTCGACTTCTACTCGGGCATCGTGCAGCGCGCGCTGGGCATTCCGACCGCGATGTTCACGTGCATCTTCGCGATGGCGCGCACGGTGGGCTGGATCGCGCAGTGGAACGAGATGATCGCCGACCCCGAGCAGAAGATCGGCCGTCCGCGTCAGCTGTTCATCGGCGAAACGCTGCGTGAGGCCAAGCCGATTTCGCAACGCTGATGCGCTGAGCGCGCCGCTTACGGCGTGCTCCATGCTGTGCCTCCTCGGGCGCCCGCACGTTACGTCGTGCCGGCGCCCGCAATTTTTTCCGCGCACGTTCCTTGCTCGCGTGGGGATTTGCCACCGATTTCGTGCGTATCCTTCGCATATTCTTCACGCATTGGCTGCCAACGCGTGCGCCGAAGCCACTACAATCATCCGCAAGCGAACCGTACCGTAACCATTTGCATGGGACCCAGGAGGCACGCAATGCAGGATCCTGAAACACTCGGGGGCGTCACGCGCTCAAGCGGCGTGGATCATCCCGCTCAAGAAACCGACGGCGCGTTCATCGCGCCCGAAACGCCCGAGGTCGCCAGCGCGGACCAGCATGTGCTGAAGTCGGGTGGCACCTTCATCGTCAACGATCCGCTTGGCGATATCACCGGCATCGACGACGGCCTCTTCGTCAACGACACGCGCGTGCTCTCGTCGCTGCGTCTCACTTTCGGCGGGCGCGTGCCCTCGCTGCTTTCGGGCAGCGTAAGCAGCGACAACGCCGTGTTCACGGCCCACCTCACCAATCGTCCGCTGCCGCCGCTTGGCGGCACCACCACGCCCGAAGGCGTGATTCACGTGCAGCGCGAGCGCGTGCTCTCCGGCACGATGATGACCGAGGCCATCGAACTCACGAACTACGGCACCGAAGACGCCGTGGTGCCGCTCTCCATCTCGTTCGCGAGCGACTTCCGCGACATGTTCGAAGTGCGTGGCCTGAAGCGGGAAAAACGCGGCACGCTCATGCCGCCGCGCGTGGAAGACGGCGAGGTGCGGCTCGAATACATCGGGCTCGACCACGTGGCGCGGCGCGTGCGTATCGAGTTCTCGCCTACGCCGAGCAAGCTCCTCGCCGACCGCGCGGACTTCACGGTCGATCTGCCCGCGCAGGCCTGCGTCTCGATCTATCTCACGGTGGCGATCGAAGTCGAGGCGCTGCCCGACGCCGCGCCCGGCACGCAGAGCGCGGGCATCTTCCAGCCGCCGCATTGCCTCGCGAACTCGCAGGAGCAGCGCGTGGGCCGCGCGGCCGTGCGCGCCGCGCTGGTCGACTCGCATATCGTGATGCGCGAACGCCGCCGCGCGGCGGCGCGCCTGCGCTCGAGCAATCCGCTCTTCAATGCGTGGATCAACCGCTCGATTGCCGATCTGGGGCTGCTCACCACCGACCTGCCGACCGGCCCGTATCCGTATGCGGGCATCCCGTGGTTCTCCACGCCGTTCGGCCGCGACGCGGTCATTACGTCGCTGCAAACGCTGTGGCTCACGCCCGCGCTCGCGCGCGGCGTGCTGCGTTTTCTCGCCGAGCATCAGGCGCGCGAGAACTCCGCGTTCCGCGACGCGGCGGTCGGCAAGATCATGCACGAAATGCGCAAGAGCGAAATGGCCGCCACGGGCGAAGTGCCGTTCGCGCTCTACTACGGCGGGGTCGACACCACGCCGCTCTTCGTCGTGCTGGCGGGCGCGTACGTCGAACGCACCGGCGACGTCTCGCTGATCGACGAGTTGTGGCCGGCGCTCGAGCGCGCAGCGGCCTGGGTCGCAGGTGTGTGCGACCGCAACAAACTCGGTTTGCTCGACTACCGGCGCGAATCGGAAGGCGGGCTCGCGAACCAGGGCTGGAAAGACAGCCACGACTCGGTGTTCCATGCGGACGGCCGTTTCCCCGATGGCCCGATCGCGCTCGTCGAAGTGCAGGCGTACGCGAGCGCGGCGTTCGAGACGATGTCGCGCTTCGCCACGCATCGCGGCCAGGTGGAAGACGCGGCGCGCTACGCCGCGCGCGCCGCGAAAATCCGCCGCTGCGTGGAAGAGAAGTTCTGGATGCCGGAGTCGGAGTTCTACGGCATTGCGCTCGACGGTCACGGCGAGCTGTGCCGCGTGCTCGCTTCGAATGCGGGGCATCTGCTTGCGTTTGGGCTGCCGCAGGAGGAGCGCGGCCGCGCGGTGGCGGAAGTGCTCGAATCGGCGCTGTTCCACACGGGCTGGGGCGTGCGTACGCTCGCGGCGGGGCAGGCGCGTTTCAACCCCATGGCGTACCACAACGGTTCGGTCTGGCCGCACGACAACGCGCTGTGCGCGCGCGGCCTTGCGCGCTATGGCCGCAAGGCGGCGGCAGTGCGTTTGCTGCAGGCGCTGTTCGAGGCCGCGGTGACGTTCGACATGCGTTTGCCTGAGCTTTTCTGCGGGTTCCCGCGCCGACGCGGCGAGCCGCCCACGGCGTATCCGGTGGCCTGCCTGCCGCAAGCGTGGGCCGCGGGTTCGCCGTTCATGATGCTCGAAGCGTGTCTTGGCGTGACGATCGACGCGGCGCGCAACGAGGTGCGTGTCGAGCAGCCCATGCTGCCCGAAGGCATCGACTGGCTCGAAGTGGGCGACCTGCGGGTGGGCAAGAATACGGTGACGCTCATGTTCCGCCGCGTGGACGGCAAGGTCGTGGCGTCGGCCGATCGTAGCGATGTGAAGGTCGTGGCGTTGCTGTGAGTGAGTTTGGCGCGGGTTTTCAAGGCCCGCGCCTTCCTCATTTTCTTACTTGCCGAATGGGCGATCGCAGCGCTCCAGCGTGAACTGCGGCGCGACGTAGCCCGTTTCGACACCCATCGTGTTGACGATGTGCGGGGCGTCGAATTTGCTTAGTTGTGCAATCTGTTCCGCTGTGCCGATGCCCAGTTGCCTCAACACTTCCACGACGGTGGCATGGAGCGCGGTCAGATCGCCGTCCTCGATCTTCACCGCGATACCCAATGCCGGGCCGCCCGTGTGCGCCGCAGTCGCCGCATTTGCGCGCACGCCAATCGCATAACTGCCCGCTGCACCCAGCTTGCCGACGAGCGCGCCTTCGAACGCGTTCATGAGCGCCGTGCAGAAGCGGCCTTCGCCCGCCACGAGTTCCGGATACGACGTCATCGCGCGATAGATGTGGGCGAGCGCTTGTGAGCGCGAGTCGGTCGCGATAGTGACGTGATCCTGCGCGTCTGCGAGCTTGACAAAGAGCCGCGCGAGCCGGTCGAGCGGGAAGGCCGGCGTAGGCAGATTGCAGCCGTCGATGCCCCACTCGACGCCCGTCTCGGGGAGATCGCAAACCTCGGCCACGACGCGTTTCACATGCTGCTGCAAGGGATGCGAAGGCAGATGGTAGTCGGCCAGCGCCGCGCCGATGGAGCGCGCGCCCGCAAGCATGCCTGCGTGCTTGCCCGAGCAGTTGCTGCACACCGCGCCCGGCGTGAAGTCGCGCTTGATCCACGCCTTGTACACGGCGTCGGACAACGGCGGATGGCCGCCGCAACGCAGGTCCGACTCCGAAGCGGACACCTTGGCGAGCATCGCGCGCGTACGCTCGATATGGCGGTCTTCGCTGCTGTGCGAGGCGCACATGAGCGCGAGATCGGCGTCGTCGAAGCCGAAGCGCGCAAGCGCCCCCGTCTCGGCCACGGCGAGCGCCTGCGCGGGCTTGGCCGCCGAGCGCACGAGCGTCATGCGATGCGGGTCGCCGAATGTGTAGAGCAGGCGGCCCTGGGCGTCGACCACGGCAATGTGGGCGACATGCGTGGTTTCGATGACCCCGCCGCGCAGGACTTTTACGGCGGGTTGGGGAGCGCTCGTCGTCATGGTTCGTCTGCCTTGTGCCTCGGATAGGATCGCGCTGCGCGACCGATGTGCGATTCTAATCCGGGCATCCGGCTGGCGGTCTAACGCTTGTCGCGCGCCACTCGACACGCTGCGAGATCCCACGCGCCGCTGCCGACCGTTTTGAACAGCACGGGCGTGCCGTCCTGCTTCGCGCCGTCCGCCACAGCGGAACCGATCGTGCGCACGTCCGCCCAGTCGATGCCGGCCTGCAGCAGGTCGCCGGCTTCTTCGCGCGCGGCTGCCAGATCGTCCACGAACACGCGGCTTGCGCGCACCGTTTCCTGCGCGATTTCGGCGGCGTCGGGCGTGAAGGCGCCAACGCCGATCACGAGCCGGTCGTTGCGGGCCTCGGCGTCATACACGGGCGTCTTGCTCGTGGTCGCGGCGATCACCACATCGACTGCTTCGGGCACGGCGCCGTGCGCGGGCGTTGCGTGCACGCCGGATTGCGCGAGGTGTGCGCGGAATGCCTCTTCGGACGCCTCGGTGCGGCCCTTCACGTAGAGCGTTGCCGCCGGATACAGCTGACCGATTGCCTCGGCATGAAAACGCGCTTGCTGGCCGGTGCCGATCAGCAGAAACGCACGCGGCGCGCCCGGGTGAAAGACGCGCACGCCCAGCATCGAGAGCGCCGCGGTGCGCCGCCCGGTCACGGTCGGGCCGTCGAGAATGAACTCGGGCTGGCCCGTCGCGCCGTTGCACACCGTCACCGCGCCGAAGATGGTCGGCAGGCCGAGCGCCGTGTTGGCGGGGCACACGCTCACGAGCTTGTGGATGGCGATGTCGTCGGCGCTGGCGGGCATCGAGAGCATGACGCCGTTGCCCTTGAGCGGCACACCCGTGCGCACGGGTGCGTGAATGCGGCCCGCGTCATGGTCTTGCGCGGCGGTGGCGAGGGCGTCGAGCAGCGCGCCGAAGTCGAGCAGGCGCGCCGTGGCGGTTGCGTCGTAAATCGCGATGGGCTCCATCGAAGAGTCTCTCCTGACAAATGATGCGTGGGTGGGGCGGCGTGAATGGCAGCCGCGGCCTCAAAAGCGGTCGATGCGAAACGGCGCGAGATCGACGGCGGGCGCCTCGCGCGCCATCAATTGTGCGACGAGTTCGCCGGTGAGCGGCCCGAGCGTGAGGCCAAGATGCTGATGGCCGGTCGCGACGAAGGCATTGCGCGCGCCGGAGACCTCTCCGATCATCGGCAGATAATCGGGCAGCGTGGGGCGCTCGCCATACCAGCGGCTCGCGACCTGCGGGGCTGGCTCGCCGGGAAAGAGCGTGTGGAATTGCGTGGCGAGCAGATCGGCGCGACGCCAGTCGGGCGCGCCGCGCGCGCCGAGCTCGACGGTGCCGGCAAGCCGGATGCCTTGCGCCATCGGATTGCACGTGAAGCCGCGCTCGACGAAGCTCACGGGCACGCGCAGCGTGTCTTGCGAGGGTGCGGCGAGCTGGACGTGATAGCCGCGCTCGTTGGTCAGCGGAATCCTCGCGCCGAGTTGCTGTGCGAGTTCGGCGCTACGCGAGCCGGCTGCGATCAACACCTTCGCCGCTGAGTGCGTCTCGCCGTTCAGCGTGACGCCGACGCGGCCGTCGGGCAGGACACGCAATGCGTCGACGGCGGCGCAAGTGAAACTCGCACCCGCTGCGAGCGCGGCCTCGACAATGCGCACGACGATCTGCTGCGGATTCGTGACCGAAGCCATGCCGGGAAAGTAGCGCGCATGGCTGATATGCGGTGTGAGCGAAGGCAGATAGTCGCGCCGAACCTGCTCAGCCGAGAGCGTCTCGTAGCGCACGCCGTGCCGGTCGAGCAGATCGAGTTGCGCACGTTCCGTTGCGTGCGCAACGGGTTGCTCGAACACGTAGAGCGAGCCGATGTCGCGAAAGAGTTCGGTGGCGATATGCCGATCCAGCAGACGACGCCAGGCTCGCGCCGCGCCCGTTACGAGACTGGCGAGCGCGCGCGTGTTGCGCCGAAAGCGCGGGCGCTGCGCCTGGGCGGCGAACTCCAGCATCCACGGCGCCATGCGCGGCAAGCTGCGCTTGTGCAGACGCAGTGGGCTGTCGCGGCGCAGCAGCATGCGCGAGAGGCCGGCCATCGTCTCGGGGCTCGCGAGCGGCGCGACATGGTCGACCGCGATCAGCCCGGCGTTGCCGAATGAGCAGCCCGAACCGGGCGGCGCGCTGTCGACGATACGCACGCGCAGGCCGCGCTGCGCCAGGTTGAGCGCGGCGCAGGCCCCGACGATGCCCGCACCGATGACGACGACGTCTTCCATGTCAGTCTCGCGACGAAGAAGTGATTTCTTCCGATGCTAACCCAACTATTTCCTATAGGAAACTTTTTTCTGATCGTATATCGTGCGCGCTGCGATTTGCAGGTCAGTCGCGGCCTTGCGAGGCGCTGTAGGCGCTTGCCTGCTCGAGCAGCCACGCGCGGAACAGTTCCAGCGGCTTGCCGTGGCTGAGTTCGGTGGGGTAGACGAAGTAGTAGCCGCCATCGGCAATAGCCGGCGCCTCGAACGGAATGACGACGCCAAACCGTTCGAGCTGACCTTCCACGAAGAATTTCGGCACCAGCGCCACGCCGAGCCCGGCGGCGGCGGCTGCGATCAGCATCGTGTGCAGTTCGTAGCGCACGCCGTGCATGGTGGCGTTGTCTTCCACGCCGAGGTCCGAGAACCAGCGCGTCCAGCCGTCCGGGCGCGTGGTGGAGTGCAGCAGCGGGTAGGCGAGCAGTTCATGCGCTTTCTTGATGGGCCGGGCAAGCAGCGACGGCGAACACACCGGCACCACTTCCTCGCCGAACAGAAAATCGGACGACGTGCCGGGCCAGGTCGGCTTGCCGTAGTGGATGGCGGCCTCGAAATGCGATTCCTCGAACGAAAAGGTCTCGGTGCGCACACCCATGTTCACGCGCACGTCGGGCGTGCGGTCGTAGAAGTCCTTGAGGCGCGGAATCAGCCATTCGGAGGCGAAGGTCGGCAGCACCGCGAGTTCCAGATAACCGCCGCCGCTGCCGTGCGCGATGATGGAGAGCGTGTCCCGGTCCAGATTTTCAAGCGCACGGCGCACCTGGGTGCTGTAGAGCCGGCCCGCGCGCGTGAGCACGACCCGTTGCTTGGCGCGCACGAAAAGGCGCACGCCGAGATTCGATTCGAGCGTGGCGATCTGGCGCGACACCGCGCTTTCGGTGAGGAACAGCTCTTTGGCGGCGTGCGTGAAGCTCTCGTGCCGCGCCGCGGCTTCGAACGCCGTGAGCGCGCCGATGTTCGGGATCTTGAACTTGCGCATGTTGATTCCGGAAACTCATCAAGTGACAATTTAATCTCGCTTTACGCGGCGCGCAACCATTCGAATAATGCGTTTCACGTATAGCTGGCCGAAGCCGATGGCCAGCGGCCCCGTTTGATGACCGCTGCCGGTTGGCAGGCGGTCGCTTCCTGTGAGATTGGTGATGCGCAATTCGAACGTAGAACGCTTGTTGTCCGCGCTGCTTGGCCGCGAGAAAACCGAAACCCTCTTTGCCACGCTGAACTTTCCTTCGATGCTCGAAGACTGGGAAAGCGGCACCGTCACGCGCGCCGAACTCGCCCAGGCCATGAACATGGCGCTGTTTGAAGACCTGCTGGAGCGTTCGCCCAACGGGCGCACGTACACCAACGATACGGTGGCGCAGGGCGGCGCGGTGTACTTCGACCATGGCGCGCTGCGCACGGTGCGCTGGGCGCACAACGGCGCGCTGCCGCCCGGCGAAGCGGCGTTCACGCGCATTCTGCGCCCGCTCGGCTTTCGCCTGAACGGCCGCTATCCGCTCGACAAGCTCGGCATGACAGGGCGCGCCTATGCCCACGAAGACGCGCCCGACGAGATCGCGCAGTTCTTCGTGAGCGAACTGCACCCCGAGCGCTTTTCGGCAGCGTTCCAGCAAGCCGTGACGAACGTGGTGGGCGCGTCGAAGGACCCGCTCACGCCGCTGGCTATTGCGCAGCTTTCCGAGCTCGAACGCGACGGCTCGCTGCCGATCGATGCGGCACTGCAGCTGCTGCCCTTGATCGTCGGGGCATTCGCGCGACAGCACGATGTGCCATCTGTTTCGGACTACGAGACGTTGTTGCAGGAATCGGCGGAAATGGCGTGGATCGCAACGGAGGGCAACGCCTTCAATCACGCGACCGACCGCGTGGAAGACGTCTTCAAGCTCTCGGACGACGAGAAGTCCAAGGGGCGCCCGATGAAGCCCAGCGTCGAGACTTCGCGCTCGGGCCGCGTGTTTCAAACCGCGTATCGCGCCGATACTGTGGCGCGCGAGTTCCGAACCGCCGACGGCCAGCGCGTGACGCGCGAGGTGCCGGGTTCGTTCTACGAGTTCATCACGCGCAAGCGCACGTTCGATCAGGCCACGCGCCGCTGGCAGACCGACTTGCGCTTCGACGCGGGCAATGCCACCGGCATTTTCAAAATGACTGCGAACGCCGCGTAAAGCGGGTGTTTCAAACGCCCGGCGCGCCGTCTTGCGTGTCCGGGTGTGGCTCGTTGATGAGCCAGAGGACTTCCGCGTCTTCTTCGCTCGTGGAGACGGCCGCATGACCCGTGCGGCTGTCGAAATAAATACTGTCGCCGGCTTCGAGATGTGTCGGTGCGTAAAGCTCGGAGTAAAGGCAAACCGAGCCGCTCAATACGAAGAGAAATTCTTCGCCTTCATGCCGGCCCCATTCGGTGAACTCGTCCAGCGAGTGCGCCGTCACGCGAATGCGAAACGGATGCATCGCCTTGTGCGCGAGTTCCGTTGCCAACAACTCCATTTGATAGCAGCCCGCTGCATGCTGCTGCCCGCCGCCCTTGCGCGTGAGCGCGCGGCGTCCGCTCGCGCGCGGCCTGGGCGCCGAGCCGAACAGTTCGCCGAGGTCGATCTTCAGGCCGTGAACGATCTTCTGCAGCACGTCGAACGTCGGCGACATCACGCCGTTTTCCACCTTCGAGAGCGTGGAGCGCGACACGCCGCACACGCGGCTGGCGGCCTCGAGCGTGTAATCGTGCTTCAGCCGGGCCGCCTTGACGCGCTTGCCCAGCTCCGCCGAAGCAGGCTCGGCGGGCTTGAGGGACGAGGTTTCCATTCGGGGACTCGGGTGTTCGCTAGTTGTTCGTATCGTACTCTATGTTTCCGATCATAACATTTGCGTATTGTGTGGCGTCGACTGTGTCATGCCGCCTATCAGTATGCATGACTAAGTAATCCGGTCATCTGCAAGTTGATGATTTCTGACGTAAACCCAGTTCGCGCAAGGCAGGGCGCCCGCACAATCTGCTTTTTGATCACGTCCACGCACAAGCAGGCGTATCGGCGCTATCGGGTATCTCCCAATGTCTGCAGAGCGTGCGCCACGCGTTGCCGGATTCCCCGCGTGAGCGGGCTTGATGAGAAAAGCGCATTACGTGGTGATTAGATTTCGTTTGATGCACGCGTAAGCGCTGCAGACAATCCGTTCACGTCCCGCCGCCCGGCATCGTGCGGCGCGAGACGAATCCTGTGCGCCGAAGGTCCGCGCGACTATTCGGACGCATCACGTGCCGGCTTCAGATACCGAAGGAATATCGCATGCACTCTCGTTTCCTCGCTTCTCGTCGTAGCTGCGCGATCGCAGCGTCGTTGATGTTGGTTGCCGGCGCGGTGAGCGCGCAGGAAATGGTCGTCAAGATCGGCGTGGCCAGCCCGCTCACGGGCGGCGGCGCGGCGTATGGCAAGGACATCGAGAACGGTGTGCGCTTGGCCGTGGACGAAGCGAACGCCGCGCATCCCACCATCGGCGGCAAGCCGGTCAAGTTCGTGATCGACTCGCAGGATGACCAGAGCGATCCGCGCATTGGCGTGCAGGTCGCGCAGCAACTCGTGGACGACAACGTGGCCGTCGTGATCGGCCACTTCAATTCGGGCACGACGCTGCCGGCCTCGAAGATCTACGCGAAGGCGGGCATTCCCATGATCACGCCGGCGGCGACCAATCCGGCCATCACGCAGGGCGGTTTCCCGACCATCTACCGCGTGATCGCAACCGACTCGCAAAACGCCGGCAACGCGGGCAACTATGCGGCGACGGTGACGAAGGCCAAGCGCATTGCCATCATCGACGACCGTACGGCCTTCGGCCAGGGCGAGGCCGACGAGTTCGAGAAAGCTGTGAAGGCGAGCGGCGGCACGATCGTCGCGCGCGAGTTCACGAACGACAAGGCCGTGGATTTCAGCGCCCAGCTCACGAGCATCAAGCGCGCGAACCCGGATCTCGTGTTCTTCGGCGGACTCGACGCGCAGGCGGCCATGATCGTCAAACGCATGCGTCAGCTTGGCCTGAAGGCGCAATTCCTTGCCGGCGGCGGCGTCATGGACGCGAACTTCATCAAGCTCGCCGGCGATTCCGCCGATGGCGCTTCGGTATGGGAATACGGCCAGCCGCTCGGCACGCTGCCCAAGGGCAAGGGTTTCGAGGCGAAGTTCAAGCAGAAGTACGGCATCGACATGCTCGCCTACGCGCCGTTTGCCTACGACGCGGCGTGGGTCGCCATCTCGGCAATGGAGAAGGCGGGCTCCGCAACGCCGGCGCAGTTCAACGCCGCGCTGAAGGCTACGAACTACGATGGCATTACGGGCAAGATCGCGTTCAATGCCCAGGGCGACCTGAAGAGCCCGAGTTCGACGCTGTATCAGGTCAAGAACGTGGCGTGGGTGCCGGTCACGACGCGAACCACCGACTGACCTGAACCGCTGTTGCTTCTTCGAAGGGCGCCGCTTTTGTCGGCGCCCAATGCATTGTTTCCAATAGGAAATCAAGCACGCACCGGCGGGGCGGCCCCATGCGATCTTCGTGGCGGAAGGCCCTGCGGATGCGATGCACGCGGCATGGCGAAAATCCCTTGGTTTTTGTGTTGTCGCCAGAAAAATGCGCGTGTATAGTTTCCTAAAGTATCAATGTTTCGTATCGGAAATTTTTAAGGGATTCTACCTATGAAAGCCTCCTCCATCCTCTCGGATCTCGGTATTTCCCATCTCGCGGAAGCGGGCGACATCGCCGTGCATTCGCCGATCAACGGCGAGCTGATCGGCCGCGTCGCGAGCCAGTCGGCAGCGGACGTCGACGCCGTGCTCGCGAAGGCACAGGAGGCGTTCAAGACCTGGCGCAACGTGCCCGCGCCGCGCCGCGGCGAACTCGTGCGCCTGCTCGGCAACAAGCTGCGCGAACAGAAGCGCGCGCTCGGCAGCCTCGTGTCGCTGGAAACCGGCAAGATTTTCCAGGAAGGCTTGGGCGAAGTGCAGGAAATGATCGACATCTGCGACTTCGCGGTCGGCCTCTCGCGTCAGCTTTATGGTCTGACGATTGCTTCGGAGCGTCCGGGCCATCGCATGGCGGAAACATGGCATCCGATGGGCGTGTGCACCGTGATTTCCGCGTTCAACTTCCCGGTCGCCGTGTGGTCGTGGAACGCCGCGCTCGCGCTCGTGTGCGGTAACGCCGTGGTCTGGAAGCCTTCGGAAAAAACGCCGCTCACGGCAGTTGCCGTCAACAAGATCATGCAGGACGTGCTGAAAGAGTTTGGCGACGCGCCCGAAGGCCTCACGAGCCTGGTCGTTGGCGGCCGCGACGTGGGCGCAAAGCTCGTGGCCGACCCGCGTTCGAACATCGTGAGCGCAACGGGCAGCACCGAAATGGGCCGCACGGTCGGCGTGGAAGTCGCGCGCCGCTTCGGCCGCTCGCTGCTCGAACTGGGCGGCAACAACGCAGGCATCGTTTCCGCTACCGCCGATCTGGAACTCGCGCTGCGCGGCATTCTGTTCTCGGCAGTCGGCACCGCGGGTCAGCGCTGCACGTCGCTGCGCCGTCTCTTCGTGCACGAAAGCGTGTACGACAAGGCCGTCGAGCGCCTGAAGACGCTGTACGGCAAGGTCGTGATCGGCAATCCGCTCGAACAGGGCACGCTGATGGGGCCGCTCATCGACGAGCAGTCGTTCGCGCGCATGCAGTCGGCGCTCGAGCAGGCAAAGCGCGAGGGCGGCAAGGTGTTCGGCGGCGAGCGCCACACCGTGGCGGGCAACGAAAAGGGCTTCTACGTGCGCCCGGCGATCGTCGAAATGCCGTCGCAAACCGAAGTGGTCCTGAAGGAAACCTTCGCGCCGATTCTTTACGTGCTCAAGTACAGCGACTTCGGCGACGCCATCGAAGCGAACAACGCCGCCCACCACGGCCTCTCGTCGTGCGTGTTCACGACGGACCTGCGCGAGAGCGAGCGCTTCACGTCGGCCTCGGGCAGCGATTGCGGCATCGCGAACGTGAACATCGGGCCGAGCGGCGCGGAGATCGGCGGCGCGTTCGGCGGCGAGAAGGAAACGGGCGGCGGCCGCGAATCGGGCTCGGACGCGTGGAAGGCCTATATGCGCCGCGCGACCAACACGGTCAATTATTCGTCGGCGCTGCCGCTCGCACAGGGCATCGACTTCAACGTCGAGTAAGCGCGTTTCGCTGAGCTGAGCAGGCAAGACCGGGCGCATTGCGCGTCCGGTCGATGGATCGATTCGCGCAAAACAAATCAATGCGCGCCGCAGTTATCCGCAATCTGGAGCAAGTCGTGAGTTCTCAAGTCGTTATCGTTGGCGGCGGGGTAATCGGTAGTTCTATTGCTTATTTTCTGCGCGCGGCGGACCCCACGGTTGCCGTGACCGTGTTCGAGCGCGACCCGAGTTATGCGCGCTCGTCGTCGGCGCTTTCGGCCGCGTCGATCCGGCAGCAGTTTTCCACGCCGTTGTCGATCCAGATGTCGCTCTTCGGCATCGAGTTTCTGCGCGGCATTGGTGAGCGGCTCGAAGTGAACGGCAGCCGCCCGTCGATCGATTTGCACGAGGGCGGCTATCTTTTCCTCGCCACGGAAGCGGGCGACGCGACGCTGCGCGAAAATCACGCGCTGCAAACGAGCCTTGGCGCGGACATCGAACTGATGGCGCGCGACGCGTTGCAAGCGAAGTTTCCGTGGCTCAACGTCGAGGATCTGACAAGCGGCGCGTACGGCCGCAGCGGCGAGGGCTGGTTCGACGGTTACGGCCTCGTGCAGGCGCTGCGCAAGAAGGCGCAGTCGCTCGGCGCACGCTATGTGGCGGCCGATGTGACCGGCGTCGTGCGCAGCGGCCGCAAGGTCACGCACGTGATCGCGAGCGACGGCGAACGCCATGCGTGCGACACGGTCGTGAACGCGGCCGGTGCGTGGGCGCGCAAGCTTGCGGAAATGATGGACATCGACATTCCGGTTTATGCGCGCCGCCGCAGCATTTTCAACGTGTCGTCGCCGGCGCGGCTCACTGCGTGTCCGCTGTTGATCGATCCGTCGGGCGTGTATTTCCGCCCCGAAGGCAATACGTATATCACCGGCACGTCGCCGAGCGCGGACAACGATCCCAACGATCTGCCGCTCGACGAAGTCGATCACGCGATTTTCGACGATGTGATCTGGCCCACGCTCGCGCATCGCGTGCCGGGGTTCGAGGCGCTGCGCGTGGAGAACTGCTGGTCCGGTTACTACGAGTACAACGTGCTCGACCAGAACGCCATCATCGGTTATCACCCGGCCATCGACAATTGCATATTCGCCAATGGGTTTAGCGGGCACGGTCTGCAACAGGGGCCGGCAACCGGGCGTGGCGTGAGCGAGCTGATTCTGAATGGCAGATACAGCACGCTCGATCTTTCTTCGCTCGACTGGTCGCGCGTGCTGGAAAACCGGCCGATCGTCGAAAAGAATGTCGTGTGATGGCAGGCCTTAAGGCCGTGCAAACGAAGCCCGTGATTTCACGGGCTTTTTTATTGCGCGAAGGCTTAATGAGCAAACCGCATGATGTCGTGATTAGATTTCGTTTGATACGCCCGTAAGGGCTGACCACAATCGAAGCTTGTGCGTTGCCGCGCTTAACCGTCATCGACTCCATTACGCCATGTACGATTTCACCGCGCCTTTTCAGCAGCCCGCCGGTTCACCCATTCGCGAGCTTTTCAAGTACCTGGGAGAGCCAGGCATGATTTCCTTCGCGGGCGGTTATCCGGCCAGCGATCTGTTCGACGCCGACGGACTGCAGGCGGCATCGGCAAAAGCCTGGCAGGCGTCCACGCGCTGCCTTCAGTACGGCCCGACCGACGGCTTGCCCGAGTTGAAGACGCAACTGCTCGCGCTGATGGCGCGCCGCGGCGTAACTTGCGCGCCTGAGGAGATGCTCGTGACGACCGGCTCGCAGCAAGGCCTCGACCTCTTGCTACGCGTGCTGCTCAATCCGGGCGACACGGCCTTGACCGAGCAGCCCGCCTATCCGGCCACGCTGCAGGCGCTCAGGCTGCAGCAGGCGCATGTCGTGACGGTGCCGGTAGACGGCGACGGTATCGACGTGGACAGCCTCGCCGCGCGGCTCGCTTCGGGCGCGGTTGTCCGGCCGAAGCTGCTCTACACGGTGCCGACCTTCGCGAACCCTACCGGAGCCACACTCACGCGCGAGCGGCGCCTGGCGCTCTTGCGTCTCGCCGTTCAATACCGCTTCGTGATCGTCGAGGACGATCCGTACGGCGATCTGCGCTTCGCAGGCAACGCGGTGCCGTCGATGCTGGCGCTGGCAAGCGAAGTGCAGGGCGCACGTGACTGGATCGTGCATTTCTCGAGTCTTTCGAAGGTCGTCGCGCCTGGCTTGCGCGTAGGCTGGGCCATCGCGCCCGCCGAAATCACGCGCCGCTGCGTGATCGCCAAGCAGACCGTCGACCTGTGCAGTACGCCGTGGACCCAGGCGATCGCCGCGCACTATCTGGAGGCGGGTTCGCTCGAACGGCATCTTCCGCACATCACGCGAGCGTATCAGCGTAAATGCGCAGCGCTTTGCGATGGATTGCGCGCGCAACTCGGTGATGCGATCGCGTTTCATCAGCCCGAAGGCGGCATGTTCGTGTGGGCGCGTATTCCCGGCGTGGCAATCGACGCGCTCTTGCCGAACGCGATAGCGAACAAGGTAATTTTCGTTCCGGGCAAGGCTTTCTTCGCCGATGATCCGGACACCGCTTCGCTGCGCCTTTCGTTCGCCGCGCCGAACGTGGATGAGATTCGCGAAGGCGTGGCGCGCTTGGAGCGGGCCACGCATGCCACGCGAACGGCGAGCGCGGCGTCGGCACCTGTTTGAAAAGCGCGCGGCTCAAGAACGGATCAAGCGCCGCGCGTTTCCCGTTGCGAAACCGACTGCGCAAGCTCGACAAAGCGCTCGACACATGTCGATGTGAACGGCTCGATCCACGAGACAGCCTGTTCGAGCACCGGTGCGCCGTTCAACGGCACATAGGCCACGCCTGAGCGTTGCAGCGCCATAGTGAAGGCCGGCACGATGGCGACGCCGCGCTCGGCCGCCACGAGCGATACGAGCGTCGCAGTCTGCGAAGCGGTGGGGCCGATACGCGGCTCCACACCTACTTGCGCGCACAACGAATCGAGCGCCGCAGTCAACGCCGATCCATACCCCGGCGGAAAAATCAGAAACGTCTCGTCGCGAAGCTCGGCGAAGTCGAGCGAGGGCTTGTGCGCATGCACGCTGCCGCTCGGCACCGCGGCGACGAGCGGCTCGCGCGCGATCACGAGCGAACGCAAGCCGTCTTCGAGCGCGTTCGCTGCCGACCAGCCAAAGCCGATATCGAGTGCGCCCTCAACGATCTGCCGATGCTGACTCGCGGTTGCGACCTCGCAAAATGTGAGCTCCACCTCGGGCAGTTCGCGGCCTGCATTGCGCACGATTTCGGCGAACGCATCGGACATCGGAATCGAACTCGTGTAACCGATCGCAATACGGCCTGTCACGCCCTGTGCGAGCTTGCGCGCGGTGGCCTGCGCCTCGCCAACGGCGTGGAGCACGCTGCGCGCCCGTTCGAGGAACAACACGCCTTCGGGCGTGAGTTTGACCGCGCGTGTCGAACGCTCGAAAAGCCGAATGCCGAGTTCGGCTTCGAGCGCCGCGATATGGCGCGTGAGTGGCGGCTGCGCGATGTTCAGGCGCACGGCTGCGCGCCCGAAGTGCAATTCTTCGGCAACGGTGACGAAATAGCGGAGGCGGCGCAGGTCGAGCATTCTTGTTCTGGCGGTATCAATGGCGACGAAAACGGTATTGGCGCACGCGTTGGCCGATCCTCAGACTGTCGGTTGGACCAGACAGGGCGTCAAGCGTGAAAGACCCATCCATTCGAGCCGCGTTCTTCCTGTGCGGCTTCGCGGCCTTCATCAATCTCTACGCCACGCAAGGCATTCTGCGCGAACTCGCCGTTGCGTTCGGTGTGAGTGCGGAACGCGCCGGGCAGGGTGTGAGCGCAACCACGCTGGCCGTCGCCATTATCGCGCCGTTTGTCGGCGCCCTGGCGGCGCGTTTCGACCGGCGCACCGTGATTGTCGCCGCCGCGCTCGCATCGGCGCTGCCGGTGGTCTGGTCCGCGCATGCGTCGGGTTTTGCGTCATTCCTCGCGGCTCGCTTCGCCGCCGGCGTGCTGATGCCGTTCATTTTCGCCATGTCGATCTCGTATATCGGCGAACGCTATCACCATGAGCGCGCCACCGAAGTGAGCGCGATCTTCGTGGCGGGCACGACGCTGGGCGGCTTCGCGGGGCGTTTTGTCACCAACCTGCTCACGTCGATGCTCGGGTGGCGCCACGCGCTCGACATCGTGGCGCTGCTGAGCTTCACCACCGGTCTCGCGATCTACGCGAGCTTGCCCGCATCGGGGGCCGTGCGTGTGGAGGGCGGTTGCGCGACGAGGACGCAATGGAAGCCCGTGATGCGCGGCCCGGTGCTCGCCTCGTTCGCCGTGGGCGCATGCGTGCTTGCCTCTCAGGTCGCGACGTTCTCCTTCGTCGGTCTGCGGCTCACGCGCGCGCCGTTCGATTTCTCGACGGCGGGCATCGGCGCGATTTATGCGGTTTTTCTCGTGGCGGTGGTCGTCACGCCCATTTCGGGCCGTATGGCGAGACACCGCGGGCCGCGCGACCTTGCGCTCGCGGCGGTTGGCCTCGCCATCGCGGGGAGCTTGCTCACGCTCTCCGAGAGCGTTGGCGCGATTCTCGCCGGGCTCGCGCTCGGTTCGACGGCGGTGTTTGTCGAGCAGGCTTGCGCCAATGCGTTCATTTCCCATGCCGCCGCCGGGGCCAGGACGACGGCGATCGGCATCTATCTCTCCTGCTATTACTTCGGCGGCAGCCTCGGCGCCGTGCTGCCCATTCCGGCCTGGCATCGCTGGGGCTGGGCGGGGTGCGTGGCGTTCGTCGTGGCCGCTCAGGCGCTGGTTGGAGTGCTTGTATTCGCGTTCTGGCGGCCGGAGCGTGCCGGGTCGGAATCGATCGCTACTGTTTGATTCATGATGTCGAAGCGGCCTATACACTGTGATCTTCGTCCGGCACTTCCGAGAGGAGTGAGTAACCGTGGAATTGACTGACTTCGACACACTGACTTTTGACTGCTACGGCACGCTGATCGATTGGGAAAGCGGCATTTTCGAGGGCCTTAAACCGCTGCTCGAGCGGGCTGGCACGGCGCTCACGAAGGACCAGGTTCTGGAAGCCCACGCGCGTCACGAGTCCTCGCAGCAGCGCTACACGCCGGCCAGGCGATACCAGGAACTGCTGCCCATCGTCTACAAGCGGCTGGCCGAGGAGTGGGGACTGCCGTTCACGCACGAGGAGTGCGTGGAATACGGGCGGTCGGTGCGGAACTGGCCGGCATTCGAGGACACCGTTGCCGCGCTGCAGTACCTCAAGAAGCACTATAAGCTGGTGATTCTGTCGAACGTCGACAATGAGACGTTCACCTATAGCAACGCAAGGCTACAGGTTAAGTTCGACGCTATTTTCACTGCGGAAGACGTGGGCTCGTATAAACCCTCGTTGCGAAACTTCGACTACATGCTCGAAAAACTCGGCGAGCGTGGCATCGAGAAGGCGAAAATCCTTCACACTGCCGAAAGTCTCTTTCACGACCACAAGCCTGCCAATGAATGCGGGTTGGCGTCGTGCTGGATCTACCGCCGTTATGCGCAGCCCGGCTTTGGCGCGACAATGAATCCCGGCTCGCAACCGAAAGTCGATTTCCGCTTCAACAGCATGGCCGACTTCGTAAAGGCGCATCAGGAAGTGCTGGCAAAAAAATAAACCAGCGATGCTTCATTCCCATTCGCGATCACGCGACCATGCCCACGCCTTCCGACCATGAGTTGTTGAAAGCCCGTCTCGCGCAGGCTCGCCGGCTATTGGCGCTTGCGCAATCGGGTTTGCACTACGCGACGAGCGCCTTCGACACGGAAAGGTATGCTGAAATCGCCGGCATCGCGCATCAGCAACTCGCGGAAATGGCATCCCTGCAATCGGGCGAAGTTGCTGCGCTCTTTGCTTCCGAAACGGGATACGCCAATCCTAAACTCGATGTGCGATGTGCCGTATTCAATCCGGCTGGCCAAATTCTTCTCGTGCGAGAAGCTGTGGACGGTTTGTGGTCTTTACCCGGCGGCTGGGCCGACGTAGGTGTCTCACCGGCTGAAAACGCGGCAAAAGAGGTGCTTGAAGAAAGCGGGTACACGGTCAACGTCGTTCGGCTGCTGGCAGTGTGGGACATGCTCAAGCACGGCCATCCGCCTTCCGTGTTTCACATCTGGAAGCTGGTTTTTCTTGGGGAGATCGTTCGAGCGGGCGAGATATCCGGAGCCGAAACTAATGCGGCTCACTTCTTCGATGTCGACGACCTTCCTGCCTTGTCGCAAGGCCGAATTCTGCCGGAACAAATTCGACGACTGGATGAACTACGCAATAACGGTGACGTCGAATTCGATTGAAAGGCTTCAAGCCGCGCCGCTATGCTCTGTCCTTACAGTTGCCAAACGGCTGCCGGCAAACGGGTCCTGCCGCCAGTCCACCTTCGGGGGTTGGGCCGGCTGCTGTTCGGCCGTCTCGCCGATAGCAAAATGCTCGAGCGACTGCCCCGCGCTTGTCGCCTGCACCACCCACCGCGGGGCGTCGCCTTTGCCGTCCCACGTGTGGCCAGCCGCATCCCGGTAACGGGCGGCTCGCAATTGCGCGGCATCCGCAGCAATTGAGGCAGCAATATCGTCCGGTTCGATTCCATATTCGGCCATCCGACGCTGCAGATAGGCCACGATGCTTTCGCGTTTTCGTTCGTCCATTTCTAGTTGTGCTTCGCTCTGAATGCAACTCTTGAGCAGAATATAGCGCAAGTCGCGTGCCGCCACGATATCACAGCTTGAAAGGGCGGCTCTGGCGGCGGTAGCGAAAGGCCCAGCCCGGAATCAGGTAGTGAGTTTCTGGGAGCGGGCCGCTTCATGTTGTGCGGCTCGTTCTTCCGCATTCTTCTTCGCAATGTGATGCCCCACGATACACCCGCCGACGGCGCCAACCACGGCGTGGTGACCTGCATAATGTCCCGCTACGCCACCCACGACAGCGCCCTTGAGGCAGCCTGCGGCTTGTGCGGTTCCGGCTGCCGCCAGTCCTAAAGTGGCCGCCGCGGCAAACATCCTGATTCGGTTATTGACGTTCATGATAATCGCTTGCGGGAAATTTTAGCTTGAAAATTGACTCAATATCATGCGTTTCTGGTGAGCGCGGTTCGGAGTGTAGGCGGCGGGGCCGGACACAGGTGCAACGGCGGTGCGAGTTTCGTAACGGCGCGTTATCGGGGGAAACGCTTACCGGACGAGGAAGCCGTAAGTCAGCGGGTCGCGTTCGTCCACGATCCAGGTTGCGAAGCCGCAGACAAACGCGTTGCCTTCGACTTCCGGAATCACTGCCTTGAAGTCGCCGACTGTCGTTTCGCTGAGCACGCGTCCTTTGAAAACCGTGCCGATGATGGACTCATTCACAAGGGTCTCGTCTTTGCCAAGTTCGCCACGCAGGTACAACTGAGCGACGCGGCCGCCGGTGCCGGAGCCGGTCGGCGAGCGGTCCACTTCGCGGTCCGCGAACACGCAGCAATTGGCTTGCGTCGAACCTTCGTGCCGCGGTGCGTTGGCAATGATGGTTCCGTAAATGTGATTGATTTCAGGGATCTCGGGGTGCTCGACGGGGTACGCCTTGTTCGCGGCTTCCTTCACCTCGGCGCCGAACCGGATGAGTTCCTCGACCGACGACTCGCGCACGGCGAGTCCATGCGGCTGACCGTCGGTATAGAAGTAGAAGGCGCCGCCAAAAGCGATATCGCCCTTCACCGTACCAAAGGACGGCGTTTGAACAATCACGTCGCGCTTCCAGATGAACGACGGGACATTCACGAATCGCACGTTGCCGGCGTGTTCGCCATCCCACTGAACGAATGCTTCGATAAAGCCACAGGGAGCGTCGATGCCAACACGCGTTTCCGGGACCTGGCGCTGAACCCAGCCAAGTTCGACTGCCGCGGTAGACAGCGCGATCACGCCGTGTCCGCAGTGGTCGCTATAGCCCTCGTTGTGAAGAAAGATAATACCAAAGTCGGCGGTTGGGCTAATCGGCTCGGTCAGATAGCCGCCGTACATATCGGCGTGACCACGCGGTTCGAACATCAAGGCGGTGCGGATTTCGTCGGCGTTCTCTTTTAGCCACGCGCGACGCTTCACAATCGTGTCGCCCGGCAGGCGCGGCAATCCGCTCGTGACGATACGGAAGGCTTCGCCGCCGGTATGGACCTCGACGGTCGAAATGGTACGAACAGGTTTCATGATGTTTTACGCTGTAGACTCACTGACCTTGGGCTGCGTCATTGAAACGACATCTACGTAACATACACCATTCACTGTCTCAACAAACTGCTGGTCGAAACTCCAGATTTTGGCCAACACAGACGAGGTGAACGATGTCGACGAAGATCCGCAGTTATCTTTCCCCCACGTTGGTTTTGCTCGCTTTCGACTGGCCAGAAGGTGCCACACGCGCCGACTTCCTGGGTTTCGCCATCGAGCGAGCCCCCGGTTTCACGAATCCGGACGGGAAATCTCATGCGGCAAGCAACTGGCTCCCCAATCGAATCACGTTCAAAGGGCCCGTGCCGGATGGGAAGCCCGATGCGCCTTCGAACACCGCGCCGATTCAAAAATTTATGTGGTGGGACGCGCGCATCGAGGAGGCCGACAGGGGCAAGCAGTTCACGTACACCGTTTATCCGGTAGTCGGTACGCCGGACAATCCGAATCTGCTGAACGCAGAGGCGAGTTCGTGTGAGGTTACGCTTCCGGCGCATATCGAAGACGGCGTGGGTACGTGGTTCAACCGCGCGGTGGTCAGCTCGCAGGCCTTTGCGCGGCAGGTCAAGGCCATGGGAATCGATCCACATAGCGCGCCGCCGGCCGCAGAGGCCCTTCAACTTCGAACATGGCTTGCTAACGATATGCAGCTTGTGTTCAAGGAAATATTCCTGGACTCGTCCCACGCTGCAGCAGCTGTCTATCACTTGACGGACCCGCTTTGGGCGATACCGGCGTTCAAGGATTTTGGAACGGCCCACGGAAAAGGGAATGTTGCCGTTGTCTACGACTCGCACCTGGTTCGCGAAAAAGGCAAATCTCCCGCGCCGTCACCCAATCAACCCACGGTCGATGCACTGAACAGCGTTGTGACTTTCTGCCCCCGTGACAAGACTCATATCATGCACGACAAGCTTATCGTGACGGATAGGGGCGATAGACAAGGTAATCCGGCATTCGTCCTTGCGGGTTCCGCGAATTTCACAACGGAAGGCATCACGGAACAGGCCAACGTGCTCCACCTGTTCGATTCGGCCAATCTCGCGAAACGATATGACGACAGAACGAAGGCCATAGCCAGCAATCCGCCCATCAATCAAACCGCTGAACTCGCGGATGGTTGGTCGGACGCCGTGACGGTGGGAAGCGCAGCCGTGCGCGTTTGCTTTTCTCCGGAGGCGAAAAGCAAACGTACCCAGATCGACACGATCGTAGAAGCGATAGGCAAGGCGCGGCATTCCGTTTTGTTTTGCCTCTTCATGCCGACTGACGAGCCGCTTCGCGACGCCTGCTTTGCGGCTGGCGACAAGGGGCGAATGATGTTCGGCCTCGTCAACAATATCAGTGAAAAGTCCGCTCAGAATGCGCAAGAGGCGCAAAAAGCGGGAGAAGTGGTGAGTACCACGGCTCTGGCCAACCTTGCGCTCTATCATCGAAGCAAGGAAAACCGCGATGTCATCGACGCGTCGTACTTCTCCCCGGCGACCGTGCCCGAAGGATTCGAGCCTGAGCTTCGGCTTTTTCCCGGCGAAGTCGCGCCTGGTTACGCTCCGGTCATCATCCACCATAAATTCATTGTCATCGATGCCGAGGGAGACAATCCTATTGTTTACACAGGCTCGGCAAACATGAGCAACAACTCGGAGCATTTCAATGACGAGAACCTGCTCGAAATAAAGGACACGCGAATTGCCGCCATTTACCTCGCCGAGTTCATGCGGCTATACGAGCACTATCGGGCTCGCGCCATTGGCATCGAGGCGCAGCAGCGTAGAACCGTTCAACGGCTGATGCTGCAACCCGACCGCAAGTGGGCGGACAAATACTATAAGGCGAATAGTCCGGAGGAGAAGGCGCGGATTGCATTGGCAGCAAGCCCGGCCAACTGAAGTCAATGACGCATTCGCACGACGGCGCTCGCCCGCGTTTCGCGGTCGATGAATTCTGCATGGGCTCGCGCGTGATATCTGGCGTTGCTGGGCGCATCCCTGGGGCTGCTAATCACCAGCACGGTGTCGCCGGCAGCGCTCGCTTCGTGGGGCTGGCGCATCCCGTTCCTGATCGGTCTTCTGATTGCACCAGTTGACCTCTATGTTCGCCTGCGGCTTCGCGACGAACCGATTTTCACCAACAGCGCCAGACATGCCGGCACACCGCTTGCCCAACTGTGTCGCGAACATGGGAGGACGATCCTGCTGGCGACGCTGATGATCATGGGGCAAACCATACCGGTGTACGCGATTGTCTACCTCATGCCGAGCTATGCGGCACGTGGGATGCACATGCCCGCCATCATTGGATTCATGGCTTCCGCGTTGTCTGCTTTACTGCTGGTATGCGTTGAGTGTTGCTCTATTAGGCAGCACCGCTCAATTCATTGTGACCGGTTTGGTCAAATGGAGCGGCAATCCCTGTCTGCGGCATGGTATGTTGCGCCCGCGTGTTGCGTGAGCTTTTGCGTGCTGACGTTTTTCAAGGAGCGGCGCGTCGGACGATGAACCTGGCGCACAGGCATCGACGCCTGTCAGCGCGACTGCAGCCGCCTGCTAGCGAGCGCCCGAAAATCCTGCGGCGCCATGTCGTACGCGCGCCGGAAGGCGCGTGTGAAATCGGAGGCGCTTTTGAAGCCGAGTCCGTAGGCAATCTCGATCACCGTGACGTGCGAATACCGGACCAGTTCATCGGCTGCGCGACGTAGCCTAAGGTTTCGGATATAAGCGCCAAGGCCGCCTTCGTGCTGAAACAGGCGATAGAGGGTTGGGCGAGGAAGTGCAAGCGCATTGAGCACACTTTCAGGGGAGAGGTCGCTTTCAGTCAGGTGCGCCTGAATATAGCGCCGTACCTGAGCGAACATCGCCGCCCGGGCTGCCGCACGAGTGTCGCCGTTCAGGCCCGCTTGCCGTCCAAACGCTGCGACAAGCAGCTCCGCCGCCTCGCGTATGGCGCCGTCCGCCTCCGCGGCGCTCAGGCTTGCGATTCTCCCACTGAGCGCCGCAACGTGTTCGGTAATCAGTGTCACAAGTGGCATCGACGCGTGAAGCATACGGCCGTGGATGGCTTCCGGATCAGGAAACACCTTTTGCACCAACTCGCCCGGCACGAAAAACGTGACCACCCTGCATGCCTGGCGCTGCATTCGAATCGCCTGGTTCAGATCGAGCGCAAGAATGCTGGCGGGCGCGGGAGTGCTGTCGCGCTGCGAGGTGCGCGTGACCACGTTCTCAACGCCACCCTCCAGAAACACATGGAAGACGAAGTCGCGTACCCGGTCTGTCGAAATCCGTGCCTGAGAGCGTTCGAGCACAAGCAGGTCCGACCGGCAATCCGTAAATACAAGGTTATTCACCGCATAGCGGTCAATTGAGGCCTGAAACGGCTTCTCCAGGGCGGATAGCGAGGGCACCACGTCAATGAGATGGCCCACTCGATCCCGCCAGGCGAGCAAGCGACGTTCTGGCGGTTCGCCCTGCACACTGAAATGATTGTGGGCAATGCCATGTTCAAATGGACGGAAGACGTCGACCGTGGGTACGCGCGAGCTCATGCGAAGAAGTCTTTGCTGAAATGTGCCTGAAAGTCTTCTGGAATAGACGCTTTGAGAATCTAACCGAAATTCTGCCCGTAGTGAATTGTTCGAAAAAGGCCTGTTTCGGATCGATCGAACGCCGGCGATCGAGCGTCAGCAATCGAAAGGCAACTCGCCCTGCGTCGGCACGGCGGCGGATGCAGTACCCGTGGCGCGCTCGAGAGAGCCAATGCGTACACCGATGAGGCGGATCCTCCGATCCAGCGACACGCGCTTCAGGCATTCGCCGACAGCTCGCCGGATAGCCACGACATCTGCCACCGGTTCGGTGAGCGAGAGGTCGCGAGTGACGATCTTGAAGTCGGCGAACTTGATTTTCAGGCCTACCGTTCGGCCACGGTACCCTTTGCGCTGAAGATCCTCGGTAACCCGTTCGCAAAGGCGTGTCAACGCCGGCGTCAGGACCGCACGATCGCGCACGACATGCATGTCACGCTCGAACGTCGTTTCCCGGCTCATGGACTTTGGCTCGGAGGAAACCACGACGGCGCGATCGTCGAGGCCTCGGGCGATTCTGGCCAGCCACGCGGCGTACGTGCGCCCGAAGTGCTCCTGCAATAGTCCGAGGTCAGCCGAGGCCAACTCACCGACCGTTCCGATCCCGAGGCTCGCCAGGCGTTCACTTGCACGCGGGCCGATGCCATTCACTTTCTTTGCCGGAAGCGGCCAGATGCGCGACTCGAGGTCGTCCATCGTGAGTATGGTGAGACCATTCGGCTTATCGAGCTCCGAGCCGATTTTTGCGAGCAGCTTGTTCGGTGCGATGGCGATAGAGCAAGTGAGGCGGGTCGCTTCGTGCACGGCCGTCTTGATCCGGTTTCCAAGTTCGCTCGATTCGCCCTCGATGCCCGTGAGGTCAATGTAGATCTCGTCGATTCCCCGGTCTTCGATCTGGTCCGTGAACGTGCGCACCACGTCTTTGAACTGGCGCGAATAGCGCCGGTACGAATCAAAGTCCGTAGGCAGCAGGATGGCATCGGGCGCGAGTTGTGCGGCCTTCATCATGCCCATCGCGGAGAAAACGCCGAGGGCGCGCGCTTCGTAGGTCGAAGTCGTGACCACGCCGCGGCCCACATAGTCGCGCAGTCGCGCAAAGCGGCGCGTGCCGTCGGGCAGGACTTCTGGTGCCGCATTGCGCCCGCCGCCGATTACGACCGGTTTGCCGCGCAATTCGGGGTAGCGCAGCAGTTCGACGGATGCATAAAAAGCGTCCATGTCGAGATGCGCAATGCGGCGTGTGCGGTGGCTTGTCACGTTGCAACTACTGTGGAATTGTCCGGGCGGTCCTTGAGTGTTTGCGCCGGAACGCAGTGCCCGCACGATTGTTCATCTTTTTTCCCAGTCGAAGTTCACGGTCGGAAGCTCGGCAAGCCGCGCACTCACTGCGCCATAGTACTGTATGTTTGCACAGTATTCTACCGCATGCTTCCGGCTGTACCGCTAACTTCTTTCAGTGGGAAAAAATCCTGGTTGTGTCGCGCAAAGGGGCTTCGATGATCAATTCGCGCACGCCGCCGATTCTGAATAACGCGTAAGAACGGGATGGATTGAAGTGGAGGGGCGAAGTACGCCGGGCAGGCGTGGGTTTTTATCGTTGCGCAACGATTGGCGCTATCCGTTGGTATCCACCCAGGCACGTGCCCATGCGAGTCCTGCCTCCTGCGCAGCATCCTCAGAATTAAACAAATCCAGAACGCCTGAAGCGTTGATGAGTTTGTTGTCCCGGGTCACCGTGCCGCTCCCCGCATAGCGTTCAGGCGTGAGGATCTCCGATTGTTGCGCGATAGCGTGGCCCCACAAAACATATCCCTTGTATATTTCTCTTTCCATATCTTGTCCAAACGTCGGTGTCGCACCCAATTCACTCACCAGCCTGATTCGGACGCGGCGTTGCGAGCGGGTCAGAAATAGACAGTAATGTTTCTCACTGCTGAACGCAAAGTAATTCGGTACCAAATGTTGTATTCGTCGTCCGATGTGGCATAGTGGGAAAAACTATCTCATCAAAGGAAAAACCACGAATGGCCACACTCCAATCAATTCAGGCACGAATCGCAAAGTTGCAGGCTCAGGCAGAATCGTTGGCGACAACGAAATCGACGGCAGTACTCGAAAAGATTCGCGGTTTGATGGACAAGCATGCCGTGACGCTTGCCGAAATTGAGGCATTCGTCGGCAAGCGTCGCGGCCGCAAACCGGGAAAAGCGGTTACGGCGAAGCAGGGTTCGTCCGCTGCGAAGTATCTCGATCCCAAAACTGGCGCGACGTGGACTGGCCATGGTCGTGCTCCCGCGTGGATTGCAAAGGCAAAGGACCGAAGCAAGTTCCTGGTTGCCGATGCAGCACCGAAATCGGCTGCCGCTGTGAAAGCGCCTAAGGCGGGTAACTACGTGCGTGGACCGCAGCCGCCGAAATATCGTGACCCGAAAACCGGCGCGACGTGGTCTGGTCGTGGCACCGCACCGGCATGGCTCGCCGGCGCGAAGGACCGGTCGAAGTTCCTGATTGAAAAGGCTGAGCCTGTGGCGAAGCCGGCCAAGGCGCCGACAGCGAAGAAGGCTGCTGCAAAGACGAGCACGGCAACCAGGAAGGTATCTGCGAAGAAGGCAGCGCCGGCACGCAAGGCTGCTGCGAGGAACGGCGCAGCAGCGAAGTCACCCGTCGCGCGAAAAGTGCGAGCGCCGAAGCTCGTAGTGGCGGCGCCTGTCGAAGTTACCGCGCCTCAGGCGGCTGCTGAAGGTGCGGGCACGGCCGCCGCAGCCTAAGTGACACACCGGGCTGCAAGCATGCTTACAGCCCGGTTCAACGCTTGTTACGCGTGGCGGGGACCGCTTGAACACATGCACGGTCGCTGGCATCGATGTGGGCGGAGACAAAAAGGGCTGCCATCTAGTCATTCTGGATGGCAGTCGAGCGTTCCGGCCTCCGGATGCGAAAACTCCTCAGCAGATGCTGCAGGCGTGTCTTGAGTACGACGTTCAGGCCGTTGGAATAGACGCTCCTTGCCGGTGGGGCGTTGAAGGCGAAGGGCGGCGTGCGGAAAGGGAACTCGCGCGCCAACATATCTTTTCCTTTGCCACGCCAACTCGAAGGCGGGCAGATGAGAACTCGAGTCGCTTCTACCGGTGGATGTTCAACGGAGAGCAGATTTACGAAGTCTTCTCTTCCACCTGGCCGCTGCTGACATCTCGCAAATTCGAAGGCGGGCGTGTGAGCTTCGAAACGTTTCCCCATGCCGTGACCTGTGCGCTCCGGGGCAAGGAGGGAACGTCCGCGAGGCAAAAGAGCTGGCAACGACCCAAAGTACTGGAAAGCGCGAAAATCGACGCCTCACGATTGAAGTCTATCGACGACTTCGATGCCGCACTGTGTGCACTGTGCGCGAGATACCTGATCGAAGGGCAGACGTACGCGTACGGCGACACGGAAGGCGGTTATATTCATGTCCCGGTTGCGCTTGCCTTAAATAAGCGCCACCAATGAGTCTGGCGTGTACATCTTTGCACCGTGCTGCGAACTCATTTCGGAAGCAGAAGGGTCGGTTTGAGCTACATGGGCACCGTGTTCTTCTTGCTGAGCTGCAATTGTCACGAGGGCAATCACAGCAATGAACTCGAGCAACGAATTTTCTTATTTCGCTTACGGCTCCAATATGTCGGTACGACGCCTCGCTGCGAGGTTGCCGTCAGCGAAGGTGGTCACCACGGGGTTCGTGACGGGCTACAAACTCGCGTTCGACAAATTGAGCAAAAAAGACGGCTCTGGCAAATGCGATTGTGAGCACACAGGAAACGCTGGTGACAGAGTCTATGGCGTCATTTTCTCGGTGGTGCATAGCGAACGAGAGGCGCTCGACACATTCGAGGGAGCGGGGAAGGGCTACGAACCATTAAGTATTCGGGTGGAGACCGCGATTGGCGGAGTGTATGCACTGACCTACGTCGCCACGAAAAAGCAACCGGGTCTGCTGCCATACCACTGGTACAAGCATCATGTATTGGTAGGCGCAAAGGAGGCGAACCTGCCTGAAGATTATGTGCGGGCAATCGAGGCGGTTGTCTCCATCGACGACCCCGACTTGGTTCGAACTGAGACGGAGCTTCGGACTTACTCGGCGAGTTAATTAAGCAGCGGCCGATTCGGCAAAATTCCTTTGCCGCTCACCAATCTGTCCCGACTTGCAACAACTGGCAACACGAGTGGTAACATTTGTTGTCACCCACTGCCCGAGCGACGCATGCCAGACAGTTTCGACCAGCTCGCCGCGCTGATTCGCGCGCGTTTCTCCGACTTGAGCCCGCAGTTCCAGACCGGCGCTGCCTTTCTGCTCGACCACCCCGACGAGGTGGCCGTCTCGTCCATGCGCAAGGTGGCCGAGCGCGCCAACGTGCAGCCCGCTTCGCTCGTGCGGCTTTCCCAGCAACTGGGTTTTCCGGGCTGGAACGAGCTGCGGGACCTGTTCGTCGCGCGGGTGCGAACGCGGCCGGAGCCGCTTTCCTCGCGGGCGCGCTCACTCGTGGCGGGCAGCGCCAAGGACGGTCTCGCGCGCGACCTGCTCGTGGCGCAGCAGCACAATCTGGAGGCGAGCGCTGCTCACAACACACGCTCGATGGTCGAGGCGGCGCGTGTATTGCGCCGCGCGAAACACGTGCATGTGGCGGGTTTCCGCTCGTGCTATGCGGTGGCGTTCGGGCTCGTCTACGGTTACCGCCTGTTCCGGCCTTCCGTCTCCTTGCTCGGCGGCGAGGCGGGAACACTGGAGATGCAGTTGCTCGGCATCGAGCGCGACAGCGCAACGATTGTTGTCAGCTTCGCACCGTACTCGGTCGAGGCGGTGCGCGTGGCCGAGGCCGCGCTTGCCAAAGGCAGCCGCCTGATCGCGATTACCGATAGTGCCGTCTCGCCTATTGCGCTGAACGCCGACAAGGCGCTGATCTTCACGCACGCAAGCCCGTCGTTTTTCCCTTCGCTCGTGGCGGCGACGGCGCTGGCCGAGTCGCTTGTCGCCCATCTGCTGGCACTCGAAGGCTCGGGTGCGATCGCGCAGCTCGAGCAGGTCGAGCGTACGTTGAACGCCCGCGGCGCTTACGTGCCCTGAGCGCGCCGCTCCGGCATTTCCGCACCCTTTCACACTCGCTTTTCCGCAGGAGGATGCCGTCGCAAAACGGCATCCGGCCTTGTTTTATCCGTTTTCATCGCATTTGTTGTTATTTATATTTAAATTGACAACATATGTTGTTGAGGCGTATAAAGCACACTATCCGAAGACCCATCGCGGTAGCGAAGCGAGAAAACCGATGCAGGAACTAAACACCCTCCGGGGGCCGGCCATTCGGGCGGCCGGCTCGCCCGAGGCGATCGGGCGGCAGCTCGGCGCACACGTGAAGCCTATCTTTGCCGACTATATGGCGCAAAGCAGCGCCTGGCAGGCGGTGAGCCGTTGGCGCGGCAGTGCGTTCGCGCAGCAACTGCGCGCCGCAGCCACACAGCATTTCCCGGCCTATGTCGCGGAAATCGACGCCATGGCACAGGCGCTGGACTGGTCCGCAGACGACCTGTTCCTCTGGAATTGCCGCGGCGAGCTGATCCACAACGCGCCGGACGGCTGCACGACGCTTGCAGCGCGCACGCCTGCCGCGGGCCTCATTGCGCACAACGAAGACGGCGACCCCTGGCTGCGCGGCCGCTGCAGTGTGGTCGAGGTCGAGCCGGAAGGAAAGCCCGGTTTCGTGAGCTTTTACTATCCGGGCTCGCTGCCGGGACATACCTTTGCGGCCACGCGTGCGGGGCTTGCTCAAGCGATCAACAATGTGCGCCTTCGCGAGCCGCGCGTGGGTGTGCCGCGCATGATCCTCGCGCGCGCCGTGCTCGATTGCGCGACGCTGGCAGACGCGCTCGCGCTGCTGCGCGACACGCCGCGAGCGAGCGGCTTCCACCACACGATCGGCGGGACAGACGACGCGGGCGAGGTGCGTGTGTATAGCGTCGAAGCCACCGCGCAGCGCGCTTCGGTGCACGAAGTGAGCACGCCCTCGGGCCATGCGAATCACTTGATCCACGCGGGCTGCGAGCGTGAGTCGCAGATCGTCACCGAATCGTCGCACGATCGCCAGGTCCGTCTCGCCCAGTTGTTGCCCGCGCTTGGCACGCAGCCCGACAGCGCGGCGTTCGTGCAGGCACTGCAAGACCGCGCGGGCGCTGGCCTGCCGATTTTCCGCGACGACCCGCACGACCCGGACGACGAAAACACGCTCGCCACTGCCTGCATGCGCGTCGAACCGCGCGGCGTGGCGCTCGGCGTCTGGCAGGGCGGCGAGCGCGTGCTCGACGTCTTTATCGATTCGAACGCGCGCCATGCAGACGGCGCGACCCGTTAATCATTCACGGACTTCATCGAGGACGCATATGACCAAGGTGTTTCATCGAATGCCGAAGCAAACCCTACCCGTCGCGGTGGCGGGCGAGGGCATCGAAATCATCGATTCCACTGGCAAGCGCTACATCGACGCGAGCGGCGGCGCCGCCGTCTCGTGCCTGGGCCACAGCAACCAGCGCGTGATCGAGGCGATCAAGCGGCAAGCGCAACAACTGCCGTACGCGCACACCTCGTTCTTCACGACCGAAGCCTCGGAACAGCTGGCCGAACATCTCATTGCCGCCGCGCCCAAGGGGCTCGACCATGTGTACTTCGTGTCGGGCGGGTCGGAGGCGATCGAGGCCGCGCTCAAGCTCGCGCGCCAGTACTTCGTGGAAAGGGGAGAGCTTGCGCGCCGCCACTTCATCGCGCGCCGCCAGAGCTACCACGGCAACACACTCGGCGCGCTCGCGATCGGCGGCAATGCGTGGCGCCGCGAGCCGTTCCTGCCAATCCTGATCGAATCGCATCACGTGAGCCCGTGCTACGCGTACCGCGAACGCCACGAGGGCGAAGCCGACGAGGCCTACGCGCAGCGCCTTGCCGACGAACTCGAACAGAAGATTCTCGAGCTTGGCCCGGACACGGTCGCGGCCTTCGTTGCGGAGACCGTGGTGGGTGCAACGGCCGGCGCAGTGCCGCCCGTGCGCGAATACTTCCGCAAGATCCGCGCAGTGTGCGACCGCTACGGCGTGCTGCTGATCCTCGACGAGATCATGTCGGGCATGGGTCGCACCGGACATCTGTTCGCCTGCGAAGAAGACGGCGTCTCGCCGGATCTGCTGACGATCGCGAAGGGCCTGGGCGCGGGCTACCAGCCGATCGGCGCGACGCTCGTGAGCCAGCGGATCTACGAAACGATCGTGGGCGGCAGCGGCTACTTCCAGCACGGCCACACCTATCTTGGCCACGCCACGGCATGCGCGGCGGCGCTCGAAGTGCAGCGCGTGATCGCCGAGGAAAAGCTGCTCGACAATGTCCTCGCCCGCGGCGAGCAACTGCGCGCAGGATTGCGCGAGCGTTTTGCAGACCATCCGTATGTGGGCGACGTGCGCGGCCGCGGCCTGTTCGTGGGCGTCGAGCTGGTGAAGGACCGCGCCACGAAAGCGAGCTTCGACCCGGCGCTCAAGCTGCACGCCGCGATCAAGCGCGATGCGTTCGCGCGCGGCCTGATGGTCTACCCGATGGGCGGCACCGTGGACGGCCGCAACGGCGATCATGTGCTGCTGGCGCCCCCGTTTATTTGCACCGAACAGAACATCGACACGATCGTCGAGCGGCTTGCCGCCGCGGTCGATGGTGCGCTCGACGCGCCGGGTGCGGCGCGCCCGGCGTAAGCTTTGCCGTCACTGATTGATGTGCAACTAACTGTCCGCCGCTCACGCCCACCGCAAGCGCTGCGACCGCAAGCGGTCGCGCGCGGCAGGCCATGACCTCCAACGGAGTCCATCGATGACGCAAAACCCGCTTTCACGGCTTCCCGCCTTCGACGCTGCACAGGCATCGCCAGAGCAGAAGGCCGTGCTGGACGAGATCCTTTCCGGTCCGCGCGGCAACCTGAACGGCCCGTTCCTCGGCTGGATCCACAGCCCGGAACTGGCGCAGCATGCGCAACGCCTGGGTGCGTTCTGCCGCTATCAGACGGGCCTCTCGCTACGCCTCTCGGAACTGGCGATTCTCGTCACGGCCGCACGCTGGCAGGCGCAGGCCGAGTGGTACATCCACTATCCCATCGCGCTGAAGGCGGGCGTGCCCGAGGCGCTGGCCGAGCAAATCCGCACGGGCGCGACACCGCAGTTCGACGAGCCCGATGACGCGCTGATCCACGCCTTCACGACCGAGCTGTACGACGCGAAGCGCGTTTCCGAGGCAACGTACGCGCGCGCGGTGGAGCGCTTTGGCCACGAAACCACGATTAACCTGGTCGGGCTGCTTGGCTACTACGCGCTCGTCGCGATGACGCTCAACGTCTTCGGCATGCGCGCCGAGGGCCAGACTACACTGCCGTTCGCGGAATAAGCGCGGCCCGACCGCGCACTGCACACGCGCCGCCCCATCCGGTTTCTCGGATGGGGCTTTTTTTTGCACTGCACTGCAATTCCAGTTAAGTGACAGCCGTATTTCAGCCGCATAATTTTCGGTATCCATCGGCTAAAACATGAGGATTCACTCTCGAGCGCCAAGGTTCGCTGGCACAGCAGGGGGATTAATCGAACGGACGGTTTATTGATACAGAAAACGTTTCCACTCGTGCCACCCGGGCGTTCATTTTTTGGACGTAATCGTTAATCCAGTTGCTGGCTTGCCATATTTATTGCAGTTGCGACGCGGCATTTTCCAGTCGCGAATGCGAAATAATATGACTGTTTGAAGGGGAAGCCCTGCCCGGTAGCTTTTGCCAGACATGGCCGGCTTTCCGTGTAAATTGTGCGAAGCAGGATTGGGCGGTGTTTTGCCATGCAGCGAATAACAGGGTTTTCAGCAGGTGTTATGAAAATCGCTTGCACGCATTAATTCGAGTTGTTAGTCTTGCGAAACTCATTAATGACCGCCCCATACTCATTATCGAAAGGGCGGTAGGGAGCCGGGGGCGCTAACCCACCGGTTTTTTTCTCTGTGCGACTTTTTTAACGGGGAACATCATGCTTGATACGACCATCGACGTAGCCGAAAAGCCGCTCGCTGCCATGGCCGGAATTGGCGACGTTGTCACCCTGAAATCGGGCGGTCCGCGCATGACCGTCATGTATGCCGGTCCGGTTGGCTTTGCCAGCGGTCACTGGCTGATCTGCCAGTGGTTCGACGAGCATGGCGAACTGCGCCAGGATATGTTCGCCCAGGACATGGTGCAAATCGAACCCCGCTCGATTCCCGCGGCATTCGTCAAAATGCGCAGCCCGGCCGGCGGAAGGGCCCTCGGCGGGATTTGAAGCGCCAGACCCAGGCTGACCTGCAGGCGCGCAAACGCGCTGCAGACGTGCCAGACACGTACGAAATTGCGGCCGGGCCAGAGGCGCCCGGCCGTTTGCTTTATCGCTGGCCTTCGGCGGCGATACGCACGGCGAGCCCGGCCAGCACCGTGCCCATGAGCCAGCGCTGAAGCTTGAGCCAGCCCGGTCGGTCGCCGAGAAACGTTGCAATCGTTCCAGCCGTCATGGCAACGGCTGCGTTCACGCTGATCGAAAGCGCGATCTGCACGCTGCCGAGCACGATGGACTGCGCGAGTACGCTGCCGTGATGCGGGTCGATGAACTGCGGCAGCAGCGACAAATAGAGAATGGCAATTTTCGGGTTCAGCAGATTCGTGACGAAGCCCATCAGAAAGAGCTTGCGTGGGCGGTCGGCGGGCAGCTCGCGCACCTGGAACGGCGAGCGGCCACCCGGTTTGAGCGCCTGCCATGCGAGCCAGAACAGATAGAGCGCGCCGCCCAGGCGCAGGGCGTCATAGGCAAAGGGCACCGCCATCAGCAACGCGGTAATGCCGAATGCGGCGCACAGCATGTAGAACACGAAACCGAGCGCGACCCCGCCCAGCGAGATCAGGCCTGCCTTGTGGCCCTGGCAGATCGAGCGCGAGATCAGATAGATCATGTTGGGTCCGGGCGTGAGCGCCATGCCGAGTGCGACGGCGGCAAAGGCGAACAGCGGGGCGGCGTGTGGCATGACGGGGCTCCGTGTCAGGTGTGGCTGATAGGTGTCAGGGTGAATCGAGCGACGGGTACTGGCCTTTGCGCTTCAGCCTCATATCGCGTGGTCAAAACCGCGCGGCCAAAGCAGCTTGATCCCGGGTGATTATTCCATGCGAGGGCGGCGTGTGCTCGCCATGGCTTGCAACGTTGGCCGGACGGATAAGCCTCAATGCGGCGAGCGCTTTTGCTCGGCGGTGCGCGTTTCGCGTGCGTGGACTCGATCGTCGAGCCGGCGCGAGAAGAGCAGCATACCCAGCCGGCGGCTGCGGATCTTGGTCTGCCCGCCGAGATCCTTCGGCGGATTCGGCTGAAGCGCCCAGAAGAGCGCCAGCAGCCAGCCAAGCAATGTCCAGCCGAGTACGGCGTTGAAGACGGCGAGGATCAGCAGGTCGTGACGCTGGCGCCTGTCAGCGATCAGCGCGGGGAGAAAGTAGAGCGCAACCACCGCTGCGAGAACGACGATCTCGAAGACGGAACGGCTCACCATATTTCATTCTCCAGAAAAAAGGGCGGAATATATCTGACGGCTCATTGTCGCGCGGATTGGACCTAAGCGCACGCCATGCCTTGACCGAATGGCCAACACTGGTTGCAAGGGGTGTCGGCGGGCGGGGGTTCGGGTCTATCATCGGGTTTTTCATTGCTGGGAACCCACACCATGATCTCCGACCCGTCCGAGGCAACCCGCCAACTCGACCACGACGAATTGCGCGCCTTCGTAGAACGTAAATGGCATAACGAGATCGTGCCCGCGTTGACCGACTACATCGCGGTGCCCGCCAAGAGCCCGGCGTTCGACCCGCAGTGGGCGCAGCACGGCTATCTCGAGCGCGTCGTGCAGGAGGCGGCGAAGTGGGCGGAGCAGCAGCCGGTGCGTGGCCTGAAGCTGGAGATCGTGCGCCTGCCGGGTCGCACGCCGGTGATTTTCTTCGAGGCGCCCGCCACGCGCTCGGGCAGCAGCGAGACGGTCGTGCTCTACGGCCACCTCGACAAACAGCCGGAATTCGCCGGCTGGCGCAACGACCTCGGCCCCTGGACACCGAAGCTCGAAGACGGCCGCCTCTATGGCCGCGGCGGTGCTGACGACGGCTACGCGATCTACGCGAGCGTCACGGCGCTCGCCGCGCTCGACGCGCAAGGCGTGGAGCGTCCGCGCTGCGTGGGTCTTATCGAGACCTGCGAGGAGTCGGGCAGCTACGACCTGTTGCCCTATGTCGATGCGCTGCGCGATCGGCTCGGCGATGTCGGCCTCGTCGTTTGTCTCGATTCGGGCGCGGGCAACTACGATCAGCTATGGCTCACCACGTCGCTGCGCGGGCTCGTGTCGGGCGACCTCGAAGTCGAAGTGCTCGAGGAGGGCATTCACTCGGGCTCTTACGGCGGCATTGCGCCTTCCAGCTTCCGCGTGATGCGGCAACTCTTCGAGCGTCTCGAAGATGCCGCGAGCGGCACGTTGCTGCCCAAAGGCTTCCATTGCGCGATCCCTTCGCAGCGCTTGAGCGAAGCCGAGGCTACGGCGAAGATCCTGGGCGAAAGTGTCTGGAAGACCATGCCTTGGGCGTGCGGCCAGGACGGCCGGCGCGTGCTGCCTACCACCACGGACCCGCAGCAGGCGCTGCTCGATTCCACGTGGCGGCCCTCGCTTTCGGTCACGGGCGCGGCAGGTCTGCCCGCACTCGCCGACGCTGGCAACGTGCTGCGGCCGCGCACGGCGTTCAAGCTCTCGCTGCGTTTGCCTCCGCTCATCGAGGCGTCCAAGGCTGTGGCCGAACTGAAGGCGTTACTCGAACTCGATCCGCCGTATAACGCAAAGGTCACCTTCAAGCCCGACGCGGGCGCGGCCAACGGCTGGAGCGCGCCGGAACTCGCCCCGTGGCTTACCGAAGCGCTCAACGGCGCCTCTCGCACCCATTTCGGCGCGGACTGCGCGTATCTCGGCCAGGGCGGCACGATTCCGCTCATGAACGTGCTGCAAGCAGGGTTTCCCAAGTCGCAGTTCATGGTGTGCGGCGTACTCGGTCCGAAGTCCAACGCGCACGGGCCGAACGAGTTCCTGCATGTGCCTTACGCGAAGAAGCTCACGGCCACGGTGGCCGAAGTGATCGCCGCGGCACCTTGAGTCTTTAATGGCGGTGAAGAGAGGGCGCGCGGTCGGCAGGCGGTGCGCCTTCTGTAGCATGCCCGTCGCCATGGCATGAGCAGCTCTCGTCGTCCATGGGCTGCTCGAGACTCTTCATTATCCCGCACTCGGCGCTGCTGCTTTGATGAGCATGGCAGCTCTCGCGCAGCGTGCGCAATTGCTGCTCGAGTACGCGCATCGATTCGATTTGCTGATGAATGCGCTCGATCTGGCTGTCGATCAACTCGTTGACTTCGTCGCACGGCTGGCTCGGGTCGGCCTGAAAGCGACGCAACATGCGGATGTCCGAGAGCCCGATGCCCAGTGACCGGCAATGGCGGATGAAGTTGAGTTGCGCGGCGTGCACGGCCGTGTAGCTGCGGTATCCGTTGGTTTCACGCGCGGGCTCGTCCAGCAGGCCTTCGCGCTCGTAAAAGCGCACTGTTTCGACGTCGCAGTGCGCACAGCGCGCCAGTTCACCAATTCGCATGGTCGCGGCTCTCCCAAATGACTTGACCCTGTAGCGGCTACAGGCTGTTCAATGATTGTGTCACTTTTGGGAGAAACCGGCTATGAACCAGAGCTACTTGTCGCAGCCCGGCATTGCGCAGCGCCTGCGCGCGCGTGATGAGGAACGGGCTGCGGGCGGCGCTCACGGGAATGGCGGCGTGGCGGCCGTGTGCGGCGGCCACGAGCACAAGCACGACCACGGCCTGGATCAAGGGCACGACCATGATCACGGCCATGACCATGGCGAAGAGCGCAAGCACAAGCACGACCACGGCGAGGCGCATCAGCACGGCCAGGCCTGCTGCCATGACAGCGCGCCGCGACAAAGCCCCCGCCGTACAGCCCCGGCGCCCGAAGGCACGCGCCGCGCGCGCTGGCGTATCGAAAACATGGATTGCCCGACCGAGGAGCGCCTGATCCGCAACCGGCTCGAGCCGATGCCGGGTGTCGTGCGCCTCGACTTCGACCTGCTCGCGCGCGAACTGACCGTGCATCACCAACTCGACGATACGCAGCCTGTCGTCGCCGCGCTGCGCGCCCTCGACATGGCGCCGCGCGAACTCGGCGAGACCGCTTCCGCGCAAGCTGCCCCGCCTGCGTCGCTTGGCCTTGCGCTGCGTCAGAAGTTGTTGCTGGCGGTGAGCGGCGTGGCAGCCGCAGGCGCTGAGGTGCTCGCCTGGAGCACCGGCAAGGAGACCAGCCTGCTCGTACTCGCCTGCGCGGTCATCTCCATCCTCTGCGCGGGTTTGCCCACGCTGCGCAAGGGCTGGATCGCGCTGCGCAATTTCACGATCAACATCTACTTCCTGATGTCGCTTGCCTTGATCGGCGCCGTTGCGATCGGCAAATGGCCCGAAGCGGCGATGGTCGTTTTCCTGTTCGCCCTCGCGGAGGAAATCGAGGCGCTTTCGCTCGAACGCGCCCGTCAGGCCATCCGCGCGCTCACCGCGCTTGCGCCCGAAACCGCCGAGGTCTGGCAAGCCGGCGACGACGCATCCGGGCAAGGCGAATGGCGCGAGTACGCAGTGGGTGACGTGGCTGTCGGCAGCCGCATTCGCGTGCGTACCGGCCAGCGCGTGCCGCTCGACGCGCGCGTGGCCGCCGGCCGCGCCGCGCTCGATCAGGCGCCGATCACGGGCGAGAGCCTGCCGGTCGACAAGGAAACCGGCGCGGCGCTCTACGCGGGCAGTATCGTCGTCGATGGCGTGGTCGAGGCGGTCGTCACCGCGGCTGCGCAGGACAGCACGCTCGCGCGCATCGCCGCGGCAGTGCAGGAGGCGCAGGCGCAACGCGCGCCCACGCAGCGTTTCGTCGACCAGTTCGCGCGCTATTACACGCCGGCCGTGGTCGTGCTCGCCGTGGTCATCGCACTTGCCGGGCCGCTCGTGTTCGGCGGCGCGTGGAGCGCGTGGTTCTACAAGGCGCTCGTGCTGCTCGTGATTGCCTGCCCGTGCGCGCTCGTCGTCTCGACGCCGGTGACGGTCGTGAGCGGCCTCGCCGCCGCCGCGCGCCACGGCATGCTCGTGAAGGGCGGCGTGTGGCTCGAACGCGGCCGGTTGCTCAAAGCCGTCGCGCTCGACAAGACCGGCACCCTCACGCGCGGCGAGCCTGTCCTGACCGATGCGCTGGCGGCGCCGGTCCGGGCGCCGGTCACCGCAGAGACGTCCGGCGAAGCTCAGCTTTCTACCGAAGAAGCGCTGCGCATCGCTGCGAGCCTGGACGATGCGAGCACGCACCCGGTCGCGCGTGCGGTGGTCGAAGGCTGGCGGGCACGTCAGCCGGATGCGCGCCTGCTCACGGTCGATCAGTTCGCGGTGCTAAACGGTCGCGGCGTGCAGGGCCGCATCGACGACACGCTCTGGAGCCTCGGCAATCACCGTCTGGTGGAAGAGCTTGGTTTGTGCTCGCCCGAACTCGAAGCGCAACTGGCAACGCTCGAGCAGGCCGGCAAGACGGCGATCGTGCTGTGCGCGCCGCAGGAGGCGGTTGCCGTGTTCGCCGTGGCCGACGCACTGCGTACAGAAAGCGCCCCGGCCGTGCAGGCCTTGCGCCAGCTTGGCGTGACGCCCGTCATGCTGACCGGCGACAACGCGTCGACCGCGCGTGCGATTGCCGATCAGCTCGGCATTGACGACGCGCGCGGCAATCTGCTGCCGCAGGACAAGCAGGACGCGATCGCCGCGCTCTCGCAACAGTACGGCATGGCGGCGATGGTCGGCGACGGCGTGAACGATGCGCCCGCGCTCGCGCGCGCCGACATCGGCTTTGCGATGGGCGCGGCTGGCACCGCGACTGCGCTCGAAACCGCCGACGTCGCGATCATGGACGACGATCCGCGCAAGATCGCGGCGTTCATCGGCCTTTCGCGCAAGACCGCGGCCGTGCTCACGCAGAACATCACGCTCGCGCTCGGCATCAAGGCGGTGTTTCTCGTGCTCGCGATGGCAGGCGAAGCCACGCTCTGGATGGCCGTGTTCGCCGACGTGGGCGCGAGTCTCCTCGTCGTTGCGAACGGACTGCGCGTGCGCCGGCATTTCGACGCCACGCGCAACGTGGCGAAGCCTGCCGCATCGACGGTGCAACGCAACTAACTGCCGATCCCGCCCGCGCCTGCCCGGCGCGCCTCACCAAGGCCTGGCGAGGCGCGCGCGAAGTTCGGTGCGCGTGCTCTCGTCGAACTCGCCGAGAAAGCCAAAGCGGCCAGCAATCAGGGTCGCGGCCGGCACGCCGTCGCGGAACACGATGCGGTTGCCGGCGAGCGCCGGCACCTTCTCGCCGGGCAGCACCGTGCCGAGGAGATTGAGCGGATCGGCGGCGCTCACGCAGACGAGCGCGCCGCCTTCTTTTTGCGTCGGTCCGCGCCGCCGCACGTCGCGCAGCAGCGCCACGGCTTCAGGCAGCGCGAACTGTTCGCCCGAAATCCCGGTGACGAAGCGGCCGCCACGCACCTCGCCGCGCGCCTCCATGCGATGCAACACGCGCAGCAAGTCGCGCCAGGGCGGCAGCCACGCTGCCTCGCGTCCGAGCAGATGCCAGCTGACCACGCCATAGCGGCGCAGCAGCACATTGGCGACGTGCTCCAGTAGTTCCGGTGCGGCGGGTGAGCGGCGTGACGGGCTGGCGCCCGTTTGCCTTGCGCGCGCAAGCGCCTGCGATCGCGAACCGGCTACGACGCGCGCATCCAACGCAGTCGGTTCCGCCATGGCGAGCGCCTGCGTATCGTCCGTCTCCACCAGGGGCTCAGTCGATGCATCGGTCGCACTGCCCAACTGAACGCGCCGCAACGTCGCCCAGCGCCCCGCGTCGGCCATGCCGCCCGCGAGCGGGCCGAAGCCGCGCGGCCGACGTCTGCCGTGATGCGCGCTGCGCTGCGCCGCTGGTTTCACGAGCGCGCGCAGTCCCGCAAAGCTGTCCGCATTCACAAGACCAGCCGCCACCAGTTCGCCAAGCGCGTTTTCCAGTTCGACGCCGAGCAGATGCGCGTCGGCGGCGAGTTCGTCGAAGAACATCGCGCCGTGGCGCAGCAGCGCCTCGTACACACGCTGCGCGCGCGCCGACAGTCCCGCAGTGTCGGGCGCTTCGACGAGCGCCATCCAGCGCGTGAGTTCGCGACGTGCGAGCAGCACGACCGGCGTGCTGCGCACGGTCGATGCGGACGCCGCGCGCGCGGGCAGCCTGGCCCAGGCGAGACGCCCCGAGCGGCATAGCTCGTCGAGCAGCATGGGCGTGTAATCGTCGATGCGCGCCGGCAGGATTTCGTCTTCCCACGCGAGCGCCGAGGCTTCCCAGCCTTCGAGCTGATCGAGCACGGCGGCCAGCGCGTCGCGGCCCGAGCCGCGCGTACCGGGCGCCACGCGTTGCCATTCGAACAGGAAGCGCATGAAATCGTGCCGCTCGACCGGCTCGATTTCGCGCCGGAGCTTGCGTACCGTGTAGCGATGGATGCGCGCAAGCAGATGGCGCTCGCACCATTCCTCGTGACCGCCGCTCATGGCTTGCTGCGTGAAGCGTCCGCGCATGACGGTGCCTTCGGCTTCGAGGCGCGTGAGCGCGAGCGCCGCTACGCTCGCCTCCAGCGCGAGCGGCCGCGCGACCTGCGCGACCGTAAGCGGCCCGAAGCCCGACAGGCGCGCGCGCACGATCTCGACGAGCGCAGCGTCTTCGGTCCACGTATCCGCGTATTCAGGCGGCGGCGTGAGCGGCGGCTCGCAATGCGCCTGGGGATAAATGGCTTGCACGCACGCGAGCCGCTCGATGCCCACCCACAACGCGTCGTGTTCCGCGACCGGCAGCCGCGTGGCGCGGCCCGCCGCCGCCAGGTCGGCGAGCCATGCGAGCCACTGCGGTGCCTGCTGCGCTTCGCTCTCAGTCAGCGTGCCGAGGCTCGTGAGGGCGTCGTGCATTTCGTCGGCGTCGCGCACTTGCGGCCAGGCTTCTTCGCGCACGCTCGCAATGGCTTCGGGGTCCAGCGCGCCAAGATCGTCGGTGGATTCGGGGTCGCTCCAGCGGCGCGACAGCACCGCCTGCGTGCGGCGCTCCTCGATCGGTGCGTCGTCAAGGAACGCATAGGGGCGCGCGGTGAGGATCTCGGCCGCGAGCGGCGAGGGCGCGGGCAACTCGCGCACCACGAGCTTCACCTCGCTCGCCTCGATGCGGCGCAGGAGGGCGAGCCATGCTTCGGTATCCATAGCATCGTGCAGGCAGTCGTCGAGCGTCTGGTCCACGAGCGGATGACGCGGCACTTCGCGCTCGCCCGCGATGTTCTCGACGCACGCCACCTGGTCGGGGAAGACGGCGGCGAGCAGGTCTTCGCTGCGCATGCGCTGGATCTGCGGCGGCGTCTTGCGGCCGCTGGTCTGGCGCGGCAGCGCGAGCGAGGTGGTCGCATTCCAGCGCCAGCGCACGCCGAAGAGCGGCGCGTCGAGCAGCGCCTGCACGAGCAGATGCTCCGCGGAATTCGAATGGAGGTAGCGCCACACCTCGTCCAGCGCGAAGCTGTGCGCGCCGGTGAGCGAAAGGATGATGGCGTCTTCGGTCGCGGCGGCCTGCAGTTCGAAGTTGAACTGGCGGCAAAAACGCTTGCGCAGTGCGAGGCCCCACGCGCGATTGAGGCGGCTGCCGAACGGCGTGTGGATCACGAGCTGGGTGCCGCCCGCCTCGTCGAAGAAGCGCTCCATGACGAGTGTGTCCTGCGTGGGAAGTACCGTGAGCGCCGCCCGGGCGCGCGCGAGATATTCGACGATCTGGCGCGCCGCTGCGTCGTCGATCTCGAGCGATGCGGCGAGCGCAGCCGTGGCGCGATCGACTATGGCGGACGACGCGGCATCGCCTGCCGCATGCGCGCTGG